>CANHVO010000142.1 GCA_947463915.1 Planctomycetaceae bacterium | reverse complement strand
TGCACCCATTGTTGGATGGGATAAAAAATTCCATTTGGTGAAGATAAGTCCGCTGGCCAATTGGACCAAAAAGCAGGTTTGGGACCGAATCGTTCACAACAAGATTCCCTACAATCCACTGCACGATTCGGGATACACCAGCATTGGTTGTTGGCCGTGTACGCGAGCCGTTGGCCTTGGAGAGGATGAAAGGGCCGGCCGATGGAGCGGAACGGGTAAAACCGAATGCGGTTTGCATACGCAGGACTAGGCAAAATTCAGTCCGCACTACCGTAGCTGGATTCGCCAGAATTCAGAGCGCACTGAATTCTGGCGAATCCAGCTACGAATCGTGGTGTGTTCTTTCTTGCCGCTCGCCTTAGAAAATGGGTGAAACACACTATCTTCGCCAATCCTTTCGGACGAAACCCGCGAGTTTGTCCCTAATGCATTATGTTTGCCTGGATGATACAATCTGCTTGAATGACTACCGCGGTTACACTGAATTGCTCCCTTTAGAAAGTACGGCATGACTACAGACGGATCAGCCCAAGCGGATTTGGATCGATTGCAACGTGCTCGAGAACAAATCCTCGGCCAACTGTCCAAAACGATTGTCGGACAAGTTGATGTGGTTGAGCAGCTACTTATCAGTGTGTTTGCTCGAGGCCACTGTTTGCTTGAGGGAGTGCCAGGGCTAGCGAAGACGCTTCTTATCAGTTCGCTTGCCAAGACACTCAATCTTTCCTTTAGTCGAATTCAGTTCACTCCTGACCTGATGCCAGCCGACATCACGGGCACTGAGATCATCGAAGAGAACCGTACGACCGGCTCGCGTGAACGACGCTTCATGGAAGGCCCGCTCTTTGCCAATGTGATTTTGGCCGACGAAATCAATCGAACACCGCCAAAGACCCAAGCCGCTTTGCTGGAAGCGATGCAAGAACGGCAGATCACGATTGGGCGGGTTCGGCACACGCTTTCCGATCCGTTCTTTGTGTTGGCAACACAAAATCCAATCGAGCAAGAAGGAACGTATCCGCTGCCAGAAGCCCAACAAGACCGGTTCATGTTCAAGGTGCACGTGACCTACCCTAGCTTTGCCGACGAATTCGAAGTGGCTCGGCGCACGACTGGCAAGAGCTCAGGAGCGATCGAACCAGTGCTATCGGGTGCCGAAATCCTCAGTCTTCAGGAGTTTATTCGCGGAATCGAGGTTTCCGAGAACGTCATCCGGTACGCGCTAGCCATCGTACGTCAAACGCGTGTCGGCCAAGAAGGGATACCTGACTTCGTTCGGGAGCAAGTTGCATGGGGAGCCGGCCCGAGAGCTGTGCAATTTTTGATTCTCGGCGCGAAAGCTCGAGCGGCGTTATCGGGTCGATCGCATGTGGATCCGAGTGACGTCCAGTTCTGTGCCAAGCCTGTGCTTCGACACCGTATGGTCGTCAACTTCGCCGCCGAAAGCGATGGCGTTACGAGCGATGCAGTCATCGATCGCATCATTTCCAACACACCGACTGCCCAAGACGAATTGCTACGCGATGCCCGATTCCAAAGAATACTTGCATCCTGAAGCCATTCGACGCATTGCGTCGATGGAGCTCAGAGCACGCAATATCGTCGAAGGATTCTTGTCGGGAATGCATCGCAGTCCGTACTTTGGCCAATCGGTCGAGTTTGTGCAGCACCGTCAATACGTCCCCGGAGACGATCTTCGGCATATCGATTGGAAGGTTTATGGGCGGCAAGACAAGCTCTACATCAAGCAGTACGAGGAAGATACTAGCCTCCGGTGCACCTTGTTGTTAGACGCTTCCGCTAGCATGAACTATGGCCGCGGTTCGCTCAATAAATTTGACTATGCCGCCACCATTTGCGCTTGCTTGGCTTATTTGACTTTAAGGCAACAAGATGCTGTCGGGTTGACGGTCTTCGATCAGAAGATTCGCTCGCGTCTTCCATGGCGCTCGAGTCGATCGCATTTGCAGAGCATTTTCAAGTCGCTTCAGCAAACCGCCTCCAAAGACAAAACCGATTTGACGAAAGTTTTCCGCGAAATCAACGATACCTATCCGAAGCGTTCTTTGATGGTCATCGCATCGGACTTTTTAGGGAGCGAAGCGGAAACGCTAAAGGGCCTCGCCGCTCTAAAACGCGCAGGGCATGATATTCTCGTCTTTCATGTGATGGACGACGATGAGCTTGATTTTCCTTTTAATGACCCAACTCGCTTTGAGGGAATGGAGTCGACGGACGCACTGACCTGCAATCCAAGAGCGCTTCGTGACGGCTATCTTGAGTCGTTGCAACGATTTTTGGATCGGGTTCGCCATGCGTGCGCTAGCTATCAGATCGATTATCAGTTGATTCGAACGAGCCGGCATATGGACGCTACGTTGACGGCTTACTTGACCTCACGTATGGCTCACATGAGGAAAAAGTAACCTACCATGCAGTTCGTCTTTCAACCGCTCGCTTGGGGATTTCTCCTCGTATTGTTGCCTCTTTTGATCCACTTGATCAATTTGGTTCGCCATCGACGCACGCAGTGGGCTGCGATGGAATTTTTACTGGAAAGCTACCGTAAACTGCGGCGTTGGGTTTGGCTCAAGCAGGCCCTGCTGATCGCTTCGCGGATGCTGATCGTTGCGATTGCGGTGGCCATGTTGGCACAATGGGTGAGCGGCTCGCGTTGGTTGGCCATGATCAGTCAATCGACGACGCACCATTACGTGATTCTTGATGACTCCGCTTCCATGAGCGACACTTCGTCCAAGGGCACGGCGTACCAGTCGGCTTTGGGGGCAGTTCAGTCGATCGCTGCAAACGCGAATACGCAAGAAGGCTCTCACTTGCTGACCGTGATTCGAGCTTCTCGAGCCGCGTTGGCATCTGCGAAAAGCAAAGTAGAAAAGTCGACTGCGGCCGATACAAAGAAAACGCCGACCGACCCAACCAGCGCGTCCGCTCCCGCCAAAAGCCCCGAGCAACAAGGGCCACAAGCGGACTCGGTCGCCGAGTTGCTTTCACGAACAATCCCAACGGATCCGTCGAGTTTGCTTAGCAAGATCAATTCCACTACGCAAACATCGCTCGATAGCGGTCTGGGGGAGTCGATCGAATTGATTTCGCCATTGCTGCAACAGGCTTCCTCGGAAAAATCCATCGTGTATTTGATGAGCGATTTCCGAAGCAAAGACTGGTCCAACCCTGCCATGCTAAAGCAACAGCTGCAATCTCTGCCAACAACCAATACGGAACTGCAGCTGATCGATTGCGTTGCGGAACGGCACGAGAATCTTACGTTGGTTTCAGTATTGCCGCAGCAGGAAGTGTTGGCGGCTGGTGTTCCAGCCATGATCAACATCTCTGTGCGGAACAATGGGATTGCGCCGGTTCGAAACGTTTCTGTCCGAGTCCATTCCGTGGACTACGGAAATCGTCAGATTGAGCCTGCACCGGCAGCTCCTTTTTCCGGTTTGATTACCGAGCTACCTCCCGTCCTGATCGATCGCATCGAGCCGGGTGAACTGGTGACGCGGCATGTGCAAGTGCTTTTCCCGAAAAGTGGTTCGCATGTTGTGGAAGCTCAATTGCCCTCAGATTCACTGAATGCCGACAACAACGCTCGCTGTGTGCTTGATTTGCAGAACGGTCTACGAGTCCTTTTGATCGATGGGGATTCGACGGGCAAGCATTCGTTCTTTTTTGAGTCCGCACTCAATCCCGGTGGCAATGCGAAGACCGGATTGATCATGTCTCGAGAAGGCCCTGAGTTCTTGCGAGACGCTGATTTGGCCGCCATACAAAATTATGCATGTATTCTGATGCAAGCGGTACCTTCGCTGGACCCTCGGGCTCTTCAGAACCTTCACAAGTACGTATCACAAGGCGGTGGGCTTGGGGTCTTTTTCGGCGAACAAATGTCGACGGCAGACTATCTTCGGTATAACTCGGTCTGGACCAAGCCCATTCCGTCTGCGGACAATACGATCCCTTTGATGCCCTTTTCGATCAAAGGGGCCTCTGACCTCGCTCAAGTCGCAGGAGATGTCAAGCCGGATCTGATCGCAGACAACCATCCTATTTTCGAACCGTTCTTCGGCTTGAGCAACTCTCCATTCCAGTTTGTTCGCATTCAACGCTACTTGGAACTGGAAAAGGAGCTAGGCGATTCAAAATCGGCAGATGCCAAGGGAAACGCTAGCGGATGGAAGCCCGTCGCCACACTTCGCAACGGCAAGCCGATCATCATCGATCATTCGATTGGAAACGGACGCGTGTTGTATGGACTTACTGCGTTGGATCGACAGTGGACGAACTGGCCGCAGGACCCAACGTTTGTGGTCGCAGCTCTGAAAATGGTCGGGTATTTATCGTCGTTTCGAACGCCAGATGCCGCTCGTATCGCCGGTACGCCGATGCGTTGGGATTTTTCATCGCAAGAGATGTTGCCTGAGATTCAAGTGTTTTGCCCACCGACGGTCAGTAATGGTGCCAAATCGCTACTCAATGTCAACGCGATGCCTGCTGGTGAATCCGCATTTCAAGCTTCCTTGAACGCGATGTCCGATCAAGAGACAGATGACTCCTTGCGAGCCGTTTTAGCAGCTGGCAATTTTGAATGGTGGGGGACTTCAATTCAGGGCGAGCGTGTCGTCAAGAACTTCGCCCGAAACACGACGCCCGGTGAGGGCGAAACGGAAAAAGTGCAATTGATCGATTTGAATCGCGCGTTGAGCGGGGTCAAGTTCACGTACAAATCGTCCGAGTCGCTTGGTTCCAACACGGCCTTGGCTGGTTTCGCCAATCGCAACATGCTACTGATGGCACTGCTGTTGTTACTATTGCTTTTCGAACAATGGCTAGCCTGGAGCGCATCCTATCATTTGCCGGGGAGAAAGACTTAAGGCTACAGGCTTAAGGGGTAAGCCAAATTGCATCCCAAATTTCAAATCTCAAATTTTGTGAAAACTGAAAACAGATAACTTAAGACTTCCAACTTCCAACTTCCAACTTCCAACTTCCAACTTCCAACTTCCAACTTCCGAACATGCTTCCTGATCACTTCCAATGCTTTGCCCAAGAGGACATGCGAGTCTTCTACCAGTGGATGCGCATTGAGCAAATGGATCAGTGGATTCATTGGTTCGTGCTGGGTTGCGTGTTGGTTGCTCTGGTGTCGTACGTTTTCTATTGGTACCGCAAGGATTGGGTCGAGCTTCCCAAGAGCATTGGCTGGACGCTGTTTACGCTGAGACTATTGGCATTGTTGGGGATTTTGATTTTCTTTTTCGATTTGCAGAAGAGGACCGAGCAGCGAGTAACTCGCTCGTCCAGGCTTGCGGTATTGGTGGATACGAGTCTCAGTATGTCCATGCCGCAGCAAGATGACAACTCGACGAGTTCAACGAGTACGGCGAGCCGCATTACGGCGGTTCAGCAGTCCTTTGCGCAATCGCCGTTGCTCAAGCAATTGCAGCAGAAGCATGACGTCAGCGTTTTTCGATTCGACCAGAGCGCTCGACCGAGCGCGGTCGCTTCGTTTGCGAAACCCAAACAAGCTGCAACCGAAACCGAGTCGGTTGAATCGCGGGACGGTCTTTGGCGCACGCTGAGCAGACTTGCGATCGCAGGGACTGGTCTAGCGTTGGTCGGACTGTTGCTGATGCTGACTTCGTTGGTTGCTCGCGTCTATGGCGACTTGCGTCCGATGTGGCCGTATGTTCTGGTCGGGGCTGTCGTCGCGGTGATTTCGGGATTTGTGATGATGTCCACTGCAGTGTTGCGAGCAGACCAAATCCCATGGAAGAGCCTTTGGAGTTTTTCACCGCCTGACGCATCAGGAATGTCCGCACCGGCGAGCGATAAGCCAGATGCTTCCAAGCCTATCGAACCCAATGCCGTCGTTTGGGAAACGCAGCTTGCCGCAACGGGTTCGGAATCGCGTCTGGGGGACGCAATCAACAGCATCTTGGAACAAGAGCGAGGTTCACCACTAGCAGGAATTGTTGTAATCTCAGATGGTCGCAGCAACGCCGGTGTGGACCCGTTGATGACGATTTCCGAAGCGACGCTGCAAGGGGTTCCAATCCATACAGTTGGCATGGGGACAGCCAAGAACCCAATCAACGTGCGGACGGTTGATATTGAAGCTCCCAAACGAGTCTTTCCTGGGGATCGCTTCCGGTTGACTGCGCTTTTGCAAGCCTCCGGATTGGAAGGCAAACAAATCACCGTCCAGCTTCGTCGAAGAGCTGGCGGACAAAAGAATACGGGTATGGCGATCGAAGAAGAGCGGACGATCACGCTCGAATCTGAGGACACCATGTCCAGTTTGGTTTTCGATATCCAGCCGCGAGAAATCGGTTCCTGGATCTACGAGGTCAAAGCACTGCCTCCTGAACAAGATTCTAACCCGTTGGACAATGCGCTTGAGAGTGAAGTCCGCGTGGTCGAGCCCAAGTCTACTGTCTTGATCATTGCCGGCGGGCCGACTCGGGAGTATCAATTTGTTCGGAATTTGTTGTTTCGAGACCCAACCGTACAATCTCACGTGTTCTTGCAGACCGGTGGGCTTGGCGTTTCTCAAGAGTCCAAGAAACTGCTAACCGAGTTCCCGAAGACGCGTATCGAAATGAGCCAATACGATTGCGTGATCGGTTTCGATGCAGATTGGTCGGCATTGGAATTCGAACAAATCGAAGTTCTCGAAAAATGGATCAGTGAACAAGCGGGTGGGCTCGTGATGGTGGCTGGCCCGGTATCGACGCCAAAATGGGCAGGCAGTGGCGGAAACGGGAATCGCAAGGCGGAGGTCATGCGAAACCTATCTCCATTGGTGATGAACACGCGAGGTTCCAGAATGGTATCGATTGGTCGTTTCGAGTCCGAAACGGCTTGGCCGTTGGAGTTTGCGAAAGACGCATGGCAAACCGACTTCATCCAAGTCGCAAAAACGGTAGAGGATAGCCGCAAAATTTGGGAGAGATTCCGAGGCGTGTACAGCTTCTTTGCCTGTGACGAACCGAAGCCTGGTGCGACACCGATCGCATACTTCTCCGATCCAACAACGATGAATAGTGGCAAGAAGCCGATCTATCTAGCGACGCAGTTCTATGGAGCAGGCCGAGTTGCCTTTCAAGGCGGTGGCGAGTTTTGGCGGTTGCGAGAAGTGGGGGATGGGTACTTTGATACGTACTATACAAAGCTTGTGCGATGGGCCGGCCAAGGACGTATGCTGAGGGATTCCGATCGCGGTATTTTGCTTTTGGACAAGCAACAAGCGATCATGGGAGAACAAGTGATGGTGCGAGCGGTTCTTCGGGACGCTCAATTCCAGCCGACGATTCAGCCTGATGTCAAAGCGAAATTGATGGAGCCTTCGGGGCGCAGTGTTCCGCTTGTGCTAACTCCGATCCCAGACCCATCCCAGCCCGGAGTTTATCTTGGGCAGTTCTTTACGAAGGCGACTGGCACCTACGAAGTTCAATTGCCGGTTGGCGGTTTGTCCGACCAGAAGTTGCTCACTCAGCAAGTGACCGTACGCGTACCTGCGCTGGAAATCCAGCGCCCACAAAGAAACGATCCATTGCTTACGGAACTGGCCAATCGCACGGGTGGCAAGTTCTGGGTAGGCATGGATTCTCTGTTGCCGACGAATTCCGATTCAGCGAACGTCGTTGCAGGAGTAACGAGCCTGCCACAATCGATTGAGGCACGGAATCAGACGAACTATTTGCCTGGCTCACCGGATCGTGAGTTTCAGCAGCGGCTCATGGGGATTTTGATGGCGCTGATCGTTGGATGCTTGACGATGGAATGGCTCATTCGGCGATTGAGCAGGTTGGCTTAGCGTCACCTCCGGATGCGTCCCCAACGAATGTCGGCTGGAACGACTAGTATCCTAACTCCCCTTCTCCTCCTCGGGAGGAGAAGGGGTTGGGGGATGAGGAGGTGGGGGGCATTTTTTACGAGGAAGATCGCCAGGCGGAATAATTGAGAGGGCTGAAAAAGTGTGGAGTCCAATTGCAGGGCAAGATGCAGCAATTCAAGACGATCTATTCGGAGGTTTTATCCAACACAGTGGAACTTGGTCATCTTGGTGGAGTAAGGGAGAGTGCGAACTAGAGATTATGGGTTATGGCCCAAAGCCAAGTAATATACAGAGAAGAACCTGGAGTCTTATTCAACCTATACTCGATGAATTGCTTATGATTGCAATCGAATCGCTGCCACCGCCGCCTAGGGGTAAATTGTTATCCCGTATGTTCTCTAAGCCTGTCGAGATCGACCGTGTGCATCCAATGATGGAGCTATGCGATGATGGGTCACATGTCTTGCAATTTCGCTCAAATCTTGTGCTTGACGGGTATTCTTTTAATGCATTGATTGAAATGAAAGGTGATCGCGTTCTGCTTGCAGAATGGAGTTGCTAGCGGTACGGGCGCTGCTTGGGTGAGCCTGGGGAGCAAAGTCAAATAGCTTCGCCAATTCTATGCAATTGCCACTCGATTGAGAGCCCGGCGGGCGACACATCTCTGCCGTTGGGCGTGAGCCACCGGAACCCTGCGACACATCCTTGCATCAATATGGAATCCTCTAACCATTGCATCGTATCAGCAATATCGCCATTCAGTTGCTGATGCTTGACAATCTTGAAGTTGACTATACTCCGAAATGTTCTCGGAAAGAGGGAGGCAGATGTGTCGCCCTCCGGGCTTTGCAATCAACAAGACCAGAATCCGGTGGTTCACACCACCGGCAGAGATGTTCCGCCCTCCGGGCTAAGTAGCGCTCGCCCTACTTCTCCAATTCATTTTCCATGTGAATAATCGCTCGGATACCTTCTAGTACACGAGTGAATCGGGTTCTTGCTCGTTCTATCAATTCGGAATCTTTGTTGTCGCGGGCTTTTTTTGCTTGCATGTCTTTGGGGGACATTTTTACTTTGCCGCTCGCGATGTCTTGCTCTTCGCGTTTTAGTCTTTGCGTTCGCTGCATCGCGCTACCAACGAAAGCGGATAGTTGCGACTCCATCAACTGAAGTGCTTGATGGTGCTTTCCGAGCCGAAACTCACAATCGCGAACTTGGATGATGATCGAAATTCCAGGGACAATTCCTGTTCGTTGAGCGGCATCGATCAATTGAGAAAATGCGCCTGGATCTAAGATCTGGTCTCGTTGCTGCTGGCTCAATTTCGATGCAGACTCAGAAGGGAATTCCGAAGTTGATTCATTGCGAGAAGGAGCCTGAAGTTCTTCTGTTGAGCCTGAGGCGCTAGCCGATCCCTGGTCAAAATCGGCTAGCGCCTCAGGCTCAAGAACAGAATGTTCTGGTACATGGCAATTGGCAGATCGCTTCAAGACCAGCTTATGCAGCTTCGATCGAGAGATCGATCGAGAAACCTTTTCTAATGGAAGTGGTCGAAGCTTGGTCCCCTCGGTCGCGGAGTGAATTAGTAATGCACCCTCCTCGATTGCGGGAGTGTCCACTTGCAGCAGGTATTGCTGTCCGTCGCTGATCGCCAGGAGCAGGTCACCGGGTTGGATGGCCGTCACCGATTCGATGGCTTGGAACTCGCAATGGCTTTCCGCCACCGCTTGTTTTTCTTCAAAGGAGTTCGCTTTGCGGAAATCCGCTAGCAGTGATTTCATCGGATCAACGGGGACTGGTTCGACGTTTTCCTCTACTGGATGAACGGCCTTGGGCTGCGGCGTTTTCTCTTCAGGTACCGCCGCTTTCGTAGGCTTAGATATCGTATCCGACATCCGAGAACTGCGACGGATCTTTTCGATCAGCTCTTGCATTTGGTCCAAAACGTCGAGCGCTTTATCTTGCTTGCGAACCAGGCGTTTGGTTTCTTTGTCTAACTTGTTTGGCTGGTTCTTTTCGACGTGCGACAGGTCTTTGCTGAGCGTCGCCTCTCTCGCTTCTGCGTAGCGTTTTGCAGTGTTCTGTAGAAGCGAAACACATTCGACAAGCTTTTCTTCGGTGTAGAGAGTCTTTGCATCGACCAAAGAGGTGGCGGCAGTCGAACCGCGAAGCAATCGATACAAGTCATCGAATAGTTCTTCTAACATGGGGTCGCATTGTCCTCGGAGCGAAACTCATTTCTAGCCTGGGATCGGATAGAGAACACTATAGCACGAGCTGCAATTGTTGCAGTTGCGTAAATTAGGTCTGAAAGGCCGACATGTCTCTAGCCGTGGCTGATAAGCCACGGGGCGAAGACCGATCGGGAGACAGGCACCAAAGGGCAATGCTGTGACGCATTTCAGGACGGTTGGGGCTCGCCCCACCGTCCGCAGCTTTGGAGTTCTAAGATCACTTCACCCGATCGCACGCCTCCGGATTTGTCGCATCGCGAGGCCCATTAGAACACCAAAGCTGTGTCCGGTCGGGACAAGCCCGAACCGGCCAAAAAGACAAATATCAATAGTCACGGTCGGCAAAAGTGACCTGCAAAATTCGCACCTTCCCGACGCGACGATTAAAACGCACCGTAACTTCAAAACGCAAGCTAGTGAGTTTACTCTGAGGGGCACTAGCTTGCGCGTCGTGCTAGGTTAGCAGTGGGTCACTAGCTTGCGCTTCGTGCTATGTTGCGTTTTGCTGGGTACCTTAAGCTCCGCCGCTTGCTGAGTCAGCAAAGAAGACGGACGCATCAAAGTATCGGGCGCCGATGCTCCGTGCAAATCCAGCGTCGCTGTCCATGTCACCAACCATGACCAATTGTGCCATATCGAGCTTGTATTTGCGACTAAGATAAATCGCCATTCCCGGCATTGGCTTTCGGCAAAAGCAGCCGACCGGGAATGCCGGGTGCGGGCAATAGCAGACTTCTTGAACGGGCAACCCCAGCAGATCGATGGTCCGTTGAAACGCACCGTTGGCATCGGCTTGGCTTAGCTTTCCCGATGATATTCCGCTTTGGTTGGACACGAAGAACAGCGAGTAGCCATCCTCAATCCAACGCGTTAGAGTCTCGCGACGATTTGGCAAAAGCATGACATCGTCTGCGTGACGAGGATAAATTTCGCCGCTGAGCGTGGTTCGCAGAGTTCCATCTACGTCGAGCAACAGGCCTTTTCCCGTGTGCTCAGCAGGGACTCGCCGAACAAAGGCAATAGAATCAATCGCCGAAAAGCCTTCGTCCCATTCTGGTCGTTCCAATGAGTCGTGCCAGCGTTGCAGCGCGATCGGCGGAGGTAGATTCGGGTCTTGCTTGGTGAGTTCTTTCATGTCGGCAGGTCCAAGCAGTTTGCCGTAGCGATCCAAGGTCCGAAGAACCACATTGATCCGCGCGTCTTCGATGGATGTTTGCAAGAACCGACAACGAACGGGAACGCCAGCCTGGTGAGCGATACGAATGACGCCGGCTCGTGAGACTCGCGTTGGGTAAGTGTTGTCCAGCACGACTCGCTTGTGGCCTTCGGCCAGCAACTTTTCCAAGTGGCCATTCAGATCATCGACCTTGCCGCCGATCACATCGCGATTGAGTCTGGCATAGCCTTTGTCGACGTAGGATTGAACAAGTTCGGTTTTGCCTGCTCCCTGAATCCCCATGAGCAAGACAACTTCAGGCGAATCGCTAGGGCCTTGGTCGGGTAAAAGGCTTGCCAGGGCCGAGGGTTTGGTCGGCGGCTGGATTGCGGCAGCAGCATCGGGATCGGCGTCGAACGAGTATTTGATGCTGAGGGCTGTCCGATCGCTGATATCGAGAACGAGCTTGGTCGCTTGAATGGACGAAAGCAGACTCGTCGTTTTGGTGGCTCCAACAAGAGGGATTACATTGTCGCCACAGCTTCGGACTGCTGCCAAGGCGACTTCGAATGGAGTTGCGTTGTGCCGCTTTGAGAGAGGCACGAGCACTTTGTTTTTCTCGAGCTTCTCAACTTTCGCGTAGCCGCCCAGCGGTCGGTACGCCAAGAATGGTATGCCTAGCTCTTTGGATAGCAGGAGCATGCCGTCTGAAGCCGATTTGCGGGCTAGGATACTGAGTTCGCATTGCAGTGATGCGACGGTAAAGTGCCGGGCTGCTTGTCGAACTTCGGACGGGCCCACGTTGCAAAGTCCAAGGTGGAGAACTTTTCCAGTCTTCTGTAGTTCAGCGAGAACTGCGAGGGTTTCTTCAAACGGCACGCGTGAATCCTTGGCATGCAACTGAAGAAGGAAAAGTTGCTCCGAACCGAGCTCGCGCAAGCTTGCATCGACGGATTGTCGAATATGTTTTGGGCTCCCGTTGGGGATCCATTTGCCGCTCGGTCTGACCAAGCCCGCTTTCGTGATGACCCGAATATCCTCTTTCGGCCCGTGCCACAAATCGATTGCTTGTTTTGCTAGCGTTTCGCCGTAATGGAACTCGGAATTGTCAAGGCAATAGGAATCGGCCGTATCGAGGAGTCGGATCCCTTGATCGAAAGCCAGATGGATCAAGGCGATGGCATCATCGCGGCTGGGGCGACCTTCGGTGGAAAGCCGAAGCAGCCCTAACGCAAGCGGCGGGTTAAGCTGGCCAAAGATTCCAAATGGCTGGTGAGTTGGTACGTTCATGGCGACAGTCTAGAGTGTAAAACGATTGTCCTCAATCGTTTCAAAAGTGTCGAACCATTGTCCTCAATTGTTCCCTGACAGGAAACTAGTTGTCTTCACGATGAGAATCCGCCGCCCAGGTCCTGCCGGCTCAGCCCCAAACCAGGCTTAGCGTTCCAAGAGCGATTTCCTCCGAAGGACCTCGAGTGCCCAAAAGCGATTGAGGACAATCGCTTTGCGCTGGGGCTGAATTCCTGGGAATTTGGCTAAAATGGACGCTTCGTAGCGATTTTCAACATCATGGAAATTCGATAGAGGGAAAAATGCGTGCCAAACACGTGGATTAACCCTTGCAGGATTTGGCACTGCATCGCTACACTGTGGGGCTTCCCAAAGGGAAAACGCGTTTTCTTGCCGTTTTAGCGACAAAAAGAGCCGCGGAAAAATTATCGTAAAGTTTAGGTAGATAAAGGTTTAGGAGTAGGCAAGTATGCCGCGTCTTCTCGGTGTTGATATTCCAAATGACAAGCAAGTCATTTATTCGCTTCAGTATCTTTACGGCGTTGGCCCCGTTATTGCACGGGAAGCCTGCGTAAAGACCAAAATCAGTCCGACCAAACAGGCTCGAGACCTGGATGAAGACGAATTGAGCCGCTTGTCGACTTTGCTCGAACGCGATTATACCGTCGAAGGTCCACTTCGTCGCCAAATCGGTCAGAGCATTCACCGACTGCGCGAAATCAAATGCTATCGCGGCATCCGTCACAAGCAAAGCTTGCCGGTCCGCGGCCAACGTACCCGTACTAACTCCCGTACCCGTAAGGGACCACGTAAGACGGTTGCAGGCAAGAAGGGCGTTAAGGACTTGCGATAGTTTCGCAGTTCTGATGCTTTGTTTCCGCAATCCGATTTTGGGTTGCGGTTTGTTCGCTCGGCGAACGACCCATTTCGTACACAAGTATTATCCGCATTTCGATTTGAAGGAACGGTCCCACTGTGGCCAAGACAGCAGCAAATACCAGTGCTTCGGTTCAGAACAAGCGACGCAAAGTTCGACGAAACGTCACTTCCGCAGTTGCTCACGTGAAAGCAACTTTCAACAACACGACTGTTACGATCACTGACGCAAAGGGTGATACCCTTTGTTGGGCAAGTGCTGGTACCAGCGGATTCAAGGGTTCGCGCAAGAGCACCCCGTTTGCTGGCCAATTGGCAGCACAACAAGCCGCTGAAAAAGCTGCAAAGTTTGGTGTTAAAGAGATCGAAGTTCGAGTCAAAGGTCCTGGCTCAGGTCGCGAGTCGGCGATTACTGCTCTACAAGCTGCTGGAATTACGGTTAAGTTGATCGAAGACATCACTCCGATTCCTCACAACGGTTGCCGACCTCGCAAACGACGTCGCGTTTAATTCGTTTGATTCAACAGTCATCAAGATTTAGTTTTAGTTGTTATTGGAGTACTTAGGCAATGCATATTCGTTGGCGTGGATTAGAACTACCGAGTCAAGTGAGTATCGATCGATCGACTCTTTCGTCGACCTACGGAAAGTTCACGACCGAGCCATTTGAGCGTGGTTTCGGAGCTACCATCGGAAACAGTTTGCGTCGCGTTTTGCTCTCCAGCTTGGAAGGCAGTGCGGTTACGCAGATCAAGATTCGTGGCGCACAGCATGAGTTTTCCTCGATTCAAGGTGTTCTCGAAGACGTTACTGAGATCGTCCTCAATGTGAAGAGTTTGGTCGTTAAGAACCACAGCGACAACACCCGCGTTTTGACGGTCATGCGAGACAAAGCCGGCCCGATTACCGGCGCTGACGTTCAGACCGACTCCGACGTCGAGATCATCAACAAGGACCATGTTTTGGCAACGTTGACTGCCGACGTTCCATTCATGATGGAAATGGTTGTTGAAAACGGACGAAGCTACGTTCCTGCCACGGAACACAGTTCGGGCGATCACGAAATCGGAATTATCCCTGTCGATGCGGTTTTCAGCCCTGTCGTTCGGGTTCGTTACTTCGTCGAAGAAACTCGCGTGGGTCAAAAGACCAATTACGACCGACTGATTATCGAATTGTGGACAGACGGCTCGGTTCATCCTGAAATGGCCTTGGTCGAGGGAGCAAAGATCCTTCGCAAGCACCTCAATCCGTTTGTTCAGTCCAGCGAACTCGGCAAGCAGGTTCACGCTGTTGCTCGTGGCGGACCAGGCAGTGCAGAAGCCCAACTCGAAGCCAAGCTCAACACCACCGTAGCCGAGCTTAAGCTTTCGGTACGTGCAAACAACTGCCTTGAGGCCGAAGGGATCCGACAAGTTCGCGATCTTGTTCAGCGAACGGAAGATCAGTTGTTGGAAGTTAGAAACTTCGGCGAAACCACCTTGACCGAAGTGCGTGAAAAACTTGGAAACATGGGATTGCATCTAGGGATGCGGGTTCCTTCATTGCGATAATTTGACACTAGCCGCGGGCTGGCCGTCTTACCAATTTATTAATTTGCTAAATCGTTTTGGATAACTGTCATGAGACACCGTAGAAAAGGACGCGTTCTAGGACGCAATTCGTCGCACCGCAAGGCCTTGTTCGCGAACATGGTTTCCGCAATTTTCCTAACCGAACGGGAAACGACGGAGCTCGAGCCAAACGCACCAAAAGTTCCTGGTCGAATCATCACGACTCTCGAGAAGGCGAAGGAAATTCGCCCGATGGTAGAGAAGTGCATTACGATCGCCATGAAGGGGTTGGCTGGTGAGGCTGGTGCTGAAGAGTTCGCAAGCAAAGCAGAACGCGGTTCGGAAGAGTGGAAGGCATGGCGCAAGAGCGACATGTGGCGCAAGTGGGCAGATGCTCGCTCGCCTGGCATAACCGCTCGACGACGCGTCTATGCGATGATCCGGGACAAGCAAGCGGTTGAAATCCTCTTCAATCGCATTGCTCCACGTTTCGTCGGTCGCCTCGGTGGCTACACTCGAATCATGCGTTTGGCCAAGCCTCGTTTGGGAGACAACGGCACGCGAGCGATTCTCGAGTTCGTCGGGAAGAACGACCGAGTCAAGAAGGTCAAAGCCGAGAAGCCAGCATTTGAATCGACTGCAAGCTAAAATAGCTTCCAGTGATTGAAACCAAAAAGGGTGAGCAAAGCTCACCCTTTTTTCGTTTTAGAGTCGAACGATTGTTCTCAATCGTTTTTGGGTTTTCGTTCGTTTAACCCGGATTATTCATTCATATCGCAAACAAAAGTGGCCTCTCCTGCGTATAAGTTGTTGTTACGAAGCAACTTAAGGAACATCAGGGAGGCCGATCTTGAGTATACAGTCTGTTGACAGTTTTGTGGGTGGTTCATGGTTGGGCAGATCCGTCGTTGTGAACCCCATT
>CANHVO010000141.1 GCA_947463915.1 Planctomycetaceae bacterium | reverse complement strand
AGGACTGCAGGGGCTCGCCCCACGGTCTCTAGGCACGCTGAATACAAGAGCCGTGAAGCGGCACCACAGTGAGGTGGCGCCGTTTCACGGCTCTTGTATTCGATTTCGGAATTTGTCTGCGGGGCGAGCCCCGCAGCTACGAAATGTCGCCGTTACACGGCTAAATACACTTCCCCAACAAAGCGAGACAGCCTCCTTGGGCCCCATGGTCGCAAAAGCTTGGTTTGCTAATGGCGTGCGATGGTCGCCGCCGTGGCCCACGCTAGTAGCCCGCCAAGCATTTGCGACGAGTCGGGACAAGCCCGACCGTCGCAGGTTCAACGATTGTCGAACTCATCTTTATCGATCGAATACGTTTCCAGTTTTCGATACATCGTGGCCCTGGAAATTCCTAGTAATTCGGCGGCTTCTGGTATGCTTCCTCGAGTGCGACGCATGGCTTCTTGAATCAGTCGTTTTTCCCATTGCTCGATGTTCAAAGTGTCGAAGACTTCCGTTTTGGACTCGTGCAATGTCAAATCGGTAGCTTGAATCTCGTCACCGGTCGCCAAAACGACCGCACTATCAATGATGTTTCGCAATTGCCTAACGTTGCCTGGCCAATTGTATTCGAGCAACCGTTTGCGAGCGGCTTCGGTCAGTTTGATTTGCGTCCGACCATGCTGGCGACCAAAGTGTTCAACGAAATGATTGAGCAATAAAACGATATCGCCAGCACGCTGCCGTAGCGGAGGCACCTTCATTTCAAAAACGCTCAATCGATAATACAAATCCTCCCGGAATCGCTTGTCGGCAACGAACTCGCTCAAGTCTCGGTTGGTGGCGGTCAAGACCCGCACGTCGACCCGCACTTCTTTGCGCCCCCCTACTGGCAAAAAAGGATGCCCCTCGAGAATTCTCAGCAGCTTCGCTTGCCCAGCAAGCGTCATTTCGCCTATCTCGTCCAAGAAAAGCGTCCCGCCGTGAGCTTGTTGGAACCAACCGATGTGATCTTTGTCGGCTCCTGTGAACGCACCCTTGACGTGGCCGAAGAGCTGGCTTTCCATCAGCTCGCCGGGAATCGCTGCGCAATTCACGCTCAACATCGGTCGATCCGCTCGTGTGCTGGCTTTGTGGATCGCGCGAGCAACCAGTTCTTTGCCTACGCCACTCTCGCCTCGAATCAAGATACTCCCTGTCGCCTTTGCGACCCGCTTGATACGCTCCTTGAGCTCAAGCATCAACGTGCTTTCGCCAAGCAACTCATCGAAGTCTGCATTCTTGACTTGAAGTCGACCGTGATCGATTCGCAGCGATGACTCGTTTCGAGCTCGGACCAAGCCTGCAGCCAGAAAGCTTGCTGCAGCGATTGTGAAATCAAAGGAGTGTTTTTCAAAAACCTCTTTCTCACGATAAAGGTGAATCACGCCGATCGTCTTTCCCTCGTGCAACAGCGGAACACAAATCGCATCCGCGTAGTGTTGCAATGGCCCTTCACCTGGTGCCTGCGATTCGTTCTTGACCCAAACGGCGGTGGCTTGCTTGCACACCATTTCAGTCAGCTTGTCGCTGAGCGTGATTCGCGTTTCGTGGTTATTGTTTGGAAACTTGCCCTGGACAGTCAATTTGCCATCGTCATCTGCCAACAAAAACGCAACGAACGTAGCTCGGGTACGACTTCGAAAAACATCGATCGCCAAAGCGACTACTTCGTCGGGCGTCGTCAACGAAATGCATCGGATAGAGAGTTGATGCAGATCGGCTAGGTCTTCGGTTCTTCCGGCCTTCCGAAGCGATAGAAACGCGGACATTCCAGATGCAAGGCCATCGGGCGAACTGCCGATCTTGTCCCCACGAAGATCATGCGACAGATTGATTCGCTCGACGGTAATGTCTTCGTTGATGGTGTCATCGACGAACTCAAGCTCTGTGTTGCCGATGCGAATCTTGTTGCCGTGGGCCAAAACCGCTGAGTCGATCTTGGAACCATTTAGGAGGGTACCGTTTCGAGAGCCCGCATCGAGCACTCGCCACTGCGATTCCTTGAATACCAGCCGCGCATGCACACGCGACGACAAAGGATCGTTGAGTTGGATATTGCATTCCAACCCACGTCCCATCGTGTTTTCAATGGATTTGTCCAACGAGTAACGAGAGTCAATCTCTCGGCCTCGGGTAATGACCAGGTATGTTGACATTGGTAGTGTGGAAATCAGCGAACGAATGACGGCAATAAGTATAAGCGAAATTGTCTCATTTTGCTACAGACCAGGCTGACCGCGTTCCGCTTTCCCTGGTTTTCCTATATCATCTCGTCCTAAGCGAACGGTGGCCTGCGTTATCCCAACCCGAAGCGTGAGCGAGGGGCAATTTCGCAGGTCCCTCATTTACGTTTCGGGTTGTGATTAGTGGTTTTAACTCTGCCGCTCGCCCAAACAGTCTTTCGAAGTTAGCATTCCGCGTAAATCAAAAGGTCCCACCAACTTGCAAGCCAAGATCGTTTTATTGCCAGGTGATGGCATCGGTCCCGAAGTCGTTCGTCAGGCCCGCCGAGTTCTTGAAGCCGTAGCTTCCAAATTTGGCCACAAATTCGAATTCTCCGAACATATCATCGGCGGAATCGCAATCGACCAAACCGGTGATGCGTTGCCGGACGCAACGACGGCTGCTTGCAAAGCTTCCGATGCCATTTTGTTGGGAGCGGTGGGTGGACCAAAATGGGATGACCCCAATGCCAAAACTCGCCCCGAAGCTGGACTGCTCAAGATCCGCAAAGAGCTCGGCCTGTTCGCTAATCTTCGCCCAATCGTCACCTTTGATGAATTACTCGATGCTTCGCCGCTCAAGAGAGAAATCATCGAAGGTACGGACATCCTCTTTTTCCGCGAATTGACAGGCGGCCTCTACTTCGGCCCGTCCGGCTTAGAAGACTTGCCAGATGGTCAACAACGCGCCTACAGCACAGCCGTTTACACTACTTCCGAAGTGGAACGCATCGTTCGAATGGCTGCACAAGCGGCCCTTAAGCGACGCAGCAAACTCACGATGGTCGACAAAGCAAATGTCCTCGAAGCGTCGCGACTTTGGCGGCGTGTCTCAGCCCGAATCATGAAGGAAGAGTTTCCGACCATTGCTTATGACGTGGTATTGGTGGATTCAATGGCCATGCACTTGTTGAGCAGACCGACGAGCTTCGACGTTGTCGTAACTAGCAACATGTTTGGAGATATTCTCACCGACGAAGCGTCCATGTTGCCTGGTTCGCTCGGCATGCTTCCCAGCGCATCGCTTGGTTCAAGCGGCCCTGGACTTTATGAACCGATCCATGGCTCCGCTCCCGATATCGCCGGCAAAGGCATCGCGAATCCATTGGCGACGATCCTAGCAGCCGCAATGCTGCTGCGACATTCGCTAGGCCTCGAGGCGGAAGCCGTTGCCATCGAAACCGCGGTGAAACGCGTCTTGGCAGCAGGCCACAGAACGGCAGACTTAGTACGCCGCGGGGAACCATCGCTTGGAACTGTTGTTGTTACCGACCACGTGCTTCAAGCTATGGCCTAATGATTTGTCCATTTTGCTCACTACTTTGCGATGCGGATGACTTGAACCAAGTCTGCTGTCGACGACGCGAATCCTCGCTCGTCGAAGTGACCAAAATGCGATCGTGGCACGGTTCTTCGATCCTTGATTCTGAGTCTGTTTCCAATGCGATCAACGCATTGCGTTCAGCAACTCGCATCCTAGTCACAGGACGAATCTCCAGCGTCCAAACCGCACGCGCCGCAGTTGCATTCGCGGCAAAATACAATGCTACGATCGATTGCGCTGAAGGTGGTCACGCATTCAAAAACATCCTCGCCATTCAGCGATCCGGCTTGAACTCCGTTTCTCTTGCCGAAGCTCGCGACCATTCCGATGTACTCATCGTAGTGGGGGATGACCAGTTGTTGGCTAAAGTACCACGCATTCCCTCAGCTTTAGCAAACGAGAAGAGTGTCAAGCATACCGTCTTGCTCTTAGGTGATTTTAGCGAAGCGTCCATGTCGATTTGGCGAGAAGCAGGCTTTGATGTCTGGTTCGTTCCATGCGAAATGAATGCCGTCCCCACTGCACTTGCGCAGTGGTCTCGATGGTCGGACTCGAATCGCGACTCCTTAAGTGCCGCAGGGCCATTATTCGAAAAACTTGCCCAAGCCCGATATACGACAGTCCTTTGGTCGGCTGAAAACTTGCAGATCGAAAACGCGGATTTGTGGGTCGAACGTATGCTGCAATGGATTGCTACCCGAAACGAAAACACACGCTGCGCAGCGCTGGCGTGGTCTTCACTGGACGGAACGTTTCAACAAGTTTGCACATGGTTAACCGGGTTTCCTGGCCGCATTGCATTTCTGGCTAGGACTCCAGAATACGATCCGTGTCGATTTTCGTATCAAGAATGGTTGGCAAAAAAGCCAACCACGGACAAGAGAAAGTCAGTACTGGTTGTCATTGATGAAACTGCATCCGCAACTCCGTTCTTCAAGGTTTCCGATTTACCCACCGACACGCAAGTGATCGAAGTGACGGCAAATTCAAAAACGTTCCCAACCGCGATCGCTGGCGTCGAAATTGCCGCCGACATATTCCGTGCCGACCAAACTTTGCTGGCACGCGTGGAGCCATCGATTGAGCCTCGCTCTTACGCAAAATCGGCTCCCCATTGGCTGGAGGCATTGTCGCGATGGTAACACGACTTTATGGCGCAGTCTGCATTGACGGAGTTAGAAAAACCGAAGTTCGAGATCTATTCCTCGAAGGGGAAATGATTCGTTCCGAGCTGGCAACGCGGACTCGAATTGATTCTGAATACAAACTAGACAACCACATTGTCGTTTCTGGCGGAATCGACCTGCACACGCATATCGGTGGCGGCAAAGTTAACATCGCTCGATTGCTTTTGCCAGATTTGGTAAATCATCGGAATCCGAACTCAGATCGCATGGCAGCCGAGCAACCTTGGCTCAAGCCGCTTAGCTCGCCTGTGCCAGGTACGTGGGAAACCGGCCGTCGCTATTTGGAAATAGGTTACACCGCTTGCTTTGAGCCTGCTCTGTTACCGGCCAATGCTCGGCATTCTCACGCGGAAATGGCGGATACGCCGTGGCTTGATACGGGTGGCTATCTCTTGCTAGGCAACGACCGACTCTTGCTTGAGTGGATACGCGACGGCGTTCCTCAGGAACAGATCAACGCATATGTCGGCTGGATGGTGCATGCACATCAGTGTTGCGCGGTGAAGGTAGTCAATGCAGGAGGGATTGACGCGTTTAAGTTCAATCAACGCCACTTGAGCGTTGACGATTCTCATGTGCATCTCGGTATCACTCCACGTCAGATTTTGAATGCCCTATCGCAAGCCGTCGATTCGTTGCAACTTGCTCACCCGCTACATGTGCACTGCAGCAATCTTGGTCTTGCTGGCAACATTGCAGCAACAATGGCAACGATCGATGCGGTTGAGGGGCGCAGACTGCATTTGACGCACGCTCAGTTCCATTGTTACGGAAAGGACGGACCGCATGGCTACAGTTCGGCAGCCCGCGAACTTGCAGATCGAGTCAACGCGGACCCAAATTTGTCGATCGATGTTGGCCAAGTGCAATTCGGACAAACCGTTACATTGTCAGGCGACACGATGCACCAGTTTGCGAACCGAAAACTGGCTAGGCCGAGGAAGGCGATCTTTCAAGACTTAGAATGCCAAGCCGGTTGCGGCGTGTTGCCATTTCGCTATCGCCAAGATCAATACGTCCACGGGCTGCTATGGAGCATTGGCCTTGAGTTGTTCTTGCGAATTGAGGATCCGCAGCATGTCTTCCTCACAACCGATCACCCCAACGGCGCACCCTTTACGTCGTACCCGCATTTGATTCGATTGCTGATGGACTACGACTATCGCATGTCGATCTTCTCGCGATTGCACCCCGACGTGCAAAAGTCGAGTCCCTTACCGTCATTAACGCGGGAGTATTCCTTAGAAGAGATCATCAAAATGACACGGTTAGGGCCCGCCAAAGCACTCGGGCTAAACAATCGTGGCTCGTTATGCGATGGGAAACTCGCGGACATCGTCGTATACGAAAGCTGTGAGAATCCAGAGCAAATGTTCTCGCAACCGAAAATGGTTTTCCGAAGAGGCCAACTGGTATATCGCGACGGTGTTTTCCTCGCGGACTCGATCAAGTCGACTATCGTTTCGAGCGTTGAGATAGAACCGCAAATGGATGCCATGCTCAAAAAAATCTGGCGCACTCGTTACGGATACTCAACCGAAATGATTTCCGTTCGAACCGGCGAACTTCAATCGGAGCGAAGAATTGTTGAAGAGAATTGAGACTCTGAAATGGCAACGCTGTGAGTCATTTCCCTCTGCTCAAAACAGGCTTTTCTGTAACGAAAGTCGTCAAGACTTTCGGCTGCATTGCATAAACGACCGAAACACTTGACGAGTTTCGCTACGAAGTGCTTCACAGCGTTGCAGAAAAGTGTGCAAAACCGTCTCGCACAATTGTCCTCTAATGTCGCTTTTCTGAAATCCAGCAAAAGCAAACTATTTGCCTAGCGAACGTCCCGAGAAGTGTTGCGGGAAACGGCAGACTGAGAAGAGGTTTCTGGGGTCATCGCAACCGTCATGCGAGTTCGTTTTCGCACTAAATAATACTTGGACGAGCCTGCGGTTCGGAATGAAGAGTTGGACAAAATCCAAGCTAGCGATTCCATCTTGGGAGTCTGCCAATCCATAACGCCGACGATAATGTCCCCAGGTACCAAATTGGCTCGTTGGGCAGGGCTTCCTGATCGAACTTTCTCGATCCGTAAACCGCCTTTGTAGTCTTCTCCTACGCCTGCAACACTCGACGCTGGAACGGCACTGAGTTGTAGCCCCAACTGCTCCCAGGCGGTCTTGGATACGTCCGATTCAACCTTGGTCGAAGCGGTGCTCAGTATTATGGAGTGAACGAGCTTTGTTCCATTGCGTTCCATACCGAGCTCAATGGCTTGACCGGATCGAACGTCGAGCATTGCTAACTCCAACTCCAATCGGTTGGAAACAGATTGCCCCTCGATGGTTGCGATTCGGTCCCCGTTGCGGATGTCCCGGCTCGAATTCGATTCAGCACCGCGGTACTCTCGGACTATAAGCTGACTTTGATCGGCATCAGAGGACTTGGAGAATGATAGACCATGCGAGGCTTCTCGATGGTCCGCGACCAAGTCCGCCATGACTTCTACAGCCGTGTCCATCGGTATCGCAAAGCCGATCCCCTGAGCGCCAACTCGAACAGCCACATTGATACCGATGACTTCGCCATCAATGTTAAGAAGCGGACCACCCGAATTTCCTGGGTTGATGTCAGCGTTGGTCTGGATCAAATCGTTGTACTGTTGCGATCCGTTGACTGGGATGTCACGATGGAGAGCGCTGATGATTCCGACGGTGACTGAGTTTTGGTAACCAAATGGATTCCCAATGGCGATGACGGTTTCACCTCGCATGAGCGTGTCGCTCTTGCCGATTGCGATGACAGGCAAATCGCGTTTGGTCGGTATTTTGATCAGAGCCAAGTCGGTTTCTGGATCGTAGTTGATCAACTTAGCAATTGCGGTGGTACCGTCCGCCAAAGTAACTTCGATGCGAGCAACGTCATCGACGACGTGATAATTGGTGACAATGTAGCCGCGGCGGTCGATGATGACGCCGGTACCCATTCCGTTGACTTCTTGGCGGCTCGATTGCCCGGTGGCGGATGAGTTGGTGATAGTCTTGTTGCCCTGGATGTTGACAACCGCTGATTCCGCTTTTTGAATCGCTTGCACAATCGGCGTATTTTTTCCCGAGTCAGCTTGGCAGTAGTTCGCGGAGAATGCAGCTATTCCAGCAGCAGTCAATAGCGAGCCGGATCGAGCGAGCGACAGCAGATTCTTGGTTACGCGAGATTTCATTCTTGGCCGGGTCTATTACTCGGAAAAACGGTGCAACCCACGCGATGAGTTAGGATGCTAGCATAACCAGAATCCAATCACACGCCTGACGTTGGGTAGCATCGGTTATTCGGTTCGATCCGCATGATCGGGTGGTATCGACCTATTCACACTCAACCCACGCCGTTAAGTCTGCCAGGCTTATCTATCTCGCCAAAACATCTGAACTTGCGATTGTTTGTTTTACAGCGGTTTGTTTTCCAGCGATTTAAAGTCACCCTCCCGCTGGGAGGGTCGGGCCTTCGGCCCGGGGAGGGTGAACTGACTTGAGCAATCGTTATTGGCACTTCACCCTCCCCTCGCTGCGCTCGACCCTCCCAGCGGGAGGGTGGCCCCTAGAGGGCCTAGAGAGGATATTGAAACTCTCCGTTCGCCTATCGCCGTTCGCCTATCGCGAAAAGCGTTCTTTCCAAGTCGTTGCCGCGTTCGGGTACAACAGAAACACAAGTTCCGTAAGCTTCTTCGCTTCCTCTTGATTACCCATGAGGCGCATGGTTTGCACGGTCCTGGCTCTCGCTTCTAACCATGGTTCGCTTCCCGCAGGAAAGCCATTGGCAAGCTGGCGAAACTGCGTAGTTGCTTGTTCTCTTTGAGCGCTTAACGATTGCAAGAGTCTTGCCGTTCGGTACTTCCACCAAGCGGACTTGGGCTCCGATGCGACTTGTTTTTGAATGGCTTGCACTCCGATCGCGTCATCGCCGGACCAGCATTGAATGGCAGCTTGATACAACTTCATCGATCGCTCCAGTTCTATCGTTTGAGAGCCACCCACTTTTTTGCTATCCTGACGCTGGAGCATTTCAACGGACGATCGAAAATTGGCGAGTAAGTTTAGGTCTACTGGCTTGCTTAAGCCAATTGTGATCATTCGTTGGTAAAGCAATTCGGTCCGAGTCCATCGGAGAGCCAGTACGCTTATCGGATCCATACTAGCCCCGTCCAAGTTCGCCTCGAGTTCGGCAGGATCTTTCGGCAACACGCTTTCCATTGAGAAGGACAGATAAGCTATCGCTGGTGAGGAGGTCGATGCTTTCGAAGTTAGTTCGATGTTCCGAGCCTCTGCGCTTGGCCAACGCCCGAGGTCGGCAACCGCTGCTAAGATCGCTCGCAACGACTCGCGTTCTTCGACGCTTGCGGTAGCGATAAGCTTGGTTTTCATCTCGTCCAAACTGGCTGGCAATCGTTCGGTCAGTTCTGAACTGTATATCGAACGGTCGTACCAAATGTCTTGCGTCGCGGTCATGACGAGTGCGAAGCGACTGATGGCTTGATCGAATTCGGAAGCGGTTTTAGCCTTGTTGGTATTTGCTGTCGTCGAGGAGTCGGAATGGTCCAGACGTTTCCGCCAGACTGCGAGCAATTCAGGAAACGCATCGGTGGCGAGGAAAAGGCCGTCCAACTTGGCGACAGCTTGCTTTGACTGAGCGGTGTTTGGCCATGTGTTAACAATATCCATGAGTCGGCCACGATAGATGTGTTGCTTGAGTTGTGACTGCTCTTCTTTTTGGCTGAGGTTGGTGGCATTAGGATCGAATCGCACGGCCTGGTCGAAGCCCAACACGGACATGATTGCTGCGTCCGGAGCCTTGGCTTGTTTGCTGTAGGTCAGTGCGGCGCGATGGAATTCGCCTTCGGATTCGTCAATTTGTCCATTCTTGAAGAGTACTGCAGAAGCTTGGATCGCAATGTCGAGAGCCAGCCGTTCGTCACCGGCGCTGGCGGCTGCCGTTTCAGCTTGGCCAAGTTTCTCGATCCCTTCCTTCCATCGCTTTGCGGCCAGTAGTTGTTTCGCTTCGGACATCAACACCTCGACCTTGAGCGATGCAGATGGTAGGACCGTTTTGTTTGTCGGTTCGCTTTTGTCGACAAGATTGTTCGCAAGAAGAATGGCATCTGCTCGCTGTTGCCAGTAGGAACCGAAGCGATTGCCGATTTCCTTTTTGACTTGAAGCACTTCGGCAATTTGGCTTTCCGATGGTGGCTTTCCAGACGAAGATGCTACGAGATTAGCGAAGTATTCGATGGCGATTTCGGGGGCTGCTGTCCAGCCACCGATACTATCCAGCCATCGGTTGGACTCATTTAGATTGCCGAGATTTCGGCACGCTTCGGCCGCAAGCGTTGCAATGCGAAGCTGCCATCGATTGCTTTGCTTCGGTTTTCCATCGACCGGAGCCGTAAGTTGCTTATTTAACGATTGAATGCTCGCCAATGCATCGGCTGGTCGTTCGAGATAGATGAGTGCCGTGCAGCGAGCGAGTTCTATATTTGGATAACCGTGCCAGTCAGTACCAATTCGATTCGATGCCTTGTCGATGGTGTTTACAATTTCCGTAGCTGCAGCGATACGATCGGTACTTTTGGGTGGATAATAAAGCGTACGAAGGAGTAGGAAATCGGTTTGGAGCAGCAATGTGTCGTTGATCAGGCTCGACCACTGTTCGGGAGTAGGAGCGGATTTGTTGTTGGACTTGGTGGTTCGTTCCGGCGTCTTTTGGATTTGCGCTTGGAGCGATTCAAGTTCCTCCAAGCACTCGCGAATCGTGGTCAATGAAAATTCGCGGATTTGAATTCGTGCCGGGACTGCGACATAGGCCGCTTGCATTCGACGCAAGACGAACCAACGGCACCATTGCTGCTGCTGTTTTAGCCACAGGTAGCGACTTGAATCCTGATTCCTGTCGACCATCAGTTTGACTGGCTCTAGGAATTTGGTGACCGAAGCTGGAGACTCGACAATAGATGGTTCCGCTGCCGTTTTTGCGGCGATGGAGTGCATTTCCAGGATATTCCACTGCGCGAGGGCGTCGGGCGAAAGTCCATCGCCAATTCGCTCACGGTCACGGCACGTTTCGATTGCGATATCGTAAAGACCTATTTTCAAGAGGGACTCGATGAAACTGGAGTCCGGGTGGTCAAATTGAATGGCTTGGCCAATCGCAAAAACTTTGGCTCGATTTGTTGGGTCGATCTCTTGCGCCGTGGCGGAGACGACTAGGATTTGGCAAGCAAAAAACGAAAACGCCATCCATTTTTGTTTTTGCATAGACTTGTGTAATGCCGCAATTTTCATCAGGATAGAGATGACCATTTTCCTCTCACGGACGAACTCATGCAATCGA
The DNA here is from genome assembly GCA_947463915.1 of Planctomycetaceae bacterium. Taxonomy (GTDB): domain Bacteria; phylum Planctomycetota; class Planctomycetia; order Pirellulales; family Pirellulaceae; genus JBKCUI01. The sequence goes on along the minus strand of CANHVO010000141.1, from coordinate 4,804 downwards.
CTACTTTCGCTGGTGACTTTCGAACGCGAACGCTGGGCGGCGAAGCCGGTCGAGTTTGCGATCCGGAATTGATGTCTCGATACCAATTGTTGCTGGATGATCGAAAACTCCAATGGGTAACGTATCATAAGCTGAATCGGATCCTTGGGAGTGGTGGGCAAGGAATTGTTTTTCTTTCGGCCAAGCAAGGGTCAGACGGTTTTATGTTGCCGGTGGCAATGAAGGTGTTTTCGCCAGAACGCTTTGGAAGCCAAGCTGGCTATGACGAAGCGATGGCGAGGATTGGCCAAGTCGCTTCGTCCGTGGCTCGCATTCAGCACGAGGGCGTTCTCAGCGTGCACGACTTCATCGATCGCAATCGTATTCGAATCATGATCATGGAGTGGATCGACGGTTATGATCTACGAGACTTACTTCGCCTAGAACGCATGGCGAAAATCAGAGGCAGACTTTCTCAACGTCGCTGGGATTACATAAATAATGTGATCGTTACGGCAGGGCCAGCTCACGCGAGGTTCAAGGCAGGGGTGGCCGTTGCGATTGTTCGAGATTGTTTGGCGGCATTGGCCGCGATGCACCGTGAGAACATTGTCCACGGCGACATCAAAACGTCGAACATCATGATCAAACGCACGGGGCATGCGAAGTTAATCGACATCGGTTCTGCGTTTGAAATGGGCAATCAGCCGCAGGTTTTTACGTGCACGCCAGCCTACGCCGCGCCAGAGGTATTGGAGAACGCACCGGTTTCACCTCGTAGCGACCTCGCCTCTCTAGGATATGTCTTGGTCGAACTTTTGTCGGGCCGCCCATGTTTTGCAGAAACGGATTCGTTGAGGGACCTGCTGGAACAAAAGCGATCGCTTCCTAACCGTTTGCACGAAATTTTTCCTCAAGAAGTTTCCTGCAATGGCTTGCTTATGAATTTCTGCCGAGGCCTGATCTCGCCAGATCCATCGAGGCGATTCCCAAGCGCCGAGGCAGCAGAGTTGCTGCAAGAGGGGGCGGCCTCTTTTCACCGCCAGCTGGTCCTAAGCGACTTGGCCAGCGAATACGACAATGATATTCGAGTTTGGATTGAGGAGCTTAAGCTTTCCGATCAGGAAGTTTGAGCAATCGGCGAAGCGGCTTGAGACGTCGGCGAAGCCATTTGTAACCCGATGCGTAAGAGCTTGTTGATTTACTCGTTTAAGGCGAGCGGCAAGCGGAAAACTACCGTAGCTGGATTCGCCAGAATTCAGAACGTTCTGAATTCTGGCGAATCCAGCTACGAATCGCGGCTTGCCGAGGCAGAAATTCCTCGCTTACTCGCCGATAGGTTACTGCAACTCGCATGAAGGACAAGAAACGAAAAAGCCCTGGAATTCATTGAGAAAACCAGGGCTTTCGTAAGCGAGGTCGACGGGGGTCGAACCCGCAACCTCCGGATCGACAGTCCGGTGCTCTAACCAATTGAGCTACGACCCCATCGCTTGAGAGGGATTATATACCTAGTCCCGTACCCCGCAAGCGTACTTGGTCTCGTGAGGCCGATTTTCTCTCGAATCGAGCCTTCGATTTTGGTACCCAACGTGTTTATTCGGAAAAACCAATAAATCCGGCAGACTTGAACTGTGTTTGCCGGAAGTCAAAAGCCTTGGATTTGCATTGCCTCACGAGAAACCTACGATTTTCTATCGTCAGGCTTGTCCACTTGTTCTTCCAGCTCCAATCGATCGAATTTGAAATCCAGATCATGCAGACACTATCAAAATTCGGGTCCGAAATAGTTCGTGGCATTACTTACAGCGTCGAACACATGACGGTAATGCAATGGGGGATCCTGGGTACAACGTCGGTTGTCCTCGGATTCATGTGCCTTCGCACCACTCGATTCTAAGCCTGCCGGCACAATTGCAAGGCAAGGCTAGCGGCAGGTTCCAATACCCCTAGAACTAAATTCTTGGTACGACATTCCTAGCACGACGCGCAAGCTAGTGCCGTTTTCTCTCATTGACCTTGATCAAAAAACTTGAGTTCATTGATGTGGGATAGGCTTCCAGCCTGTCAACCGCAGTACCGACAGGCTGGAAGCCTATCCCACTTCGTTTTCATTCTGCAGCTCGCCTAAGTGTATGAAAACAAAGCTGGCCGATGGTAAAACCACCGGCCAGCAATTGTTTTTTCCTCCGACCGTCAGGCGGCACGACACGGAGCCGCTGCGAGACTGGCGTAAATCAAGCGTGCTACTGCACTGCCCTTTGCGATCTAGGCCAACGCATAATGATGGTCCCTCAGCCGGAAAAACGACCGGAGGCAATAGAGCAAACAGTTTCCGGTTTGCTCGGGTGAACTATAGGCAACTAGCAAGCCGTTGGAAAGATTGATTAACGAGAAAATCATCCTTCGGTTTTCCTGGCCTTTCTTTTCAAACTTATTTGTCAGCGTTTCCGAGAAATACCGTTCCAAGACTCGTTGAACGGTCAGCCGTAGGCGTACTCGGCACAGTTGGAAGTACGCCTACGGCTGACTGTTAAACGAATTCAGGACCAGCTGAATTCTTACGATTCCAGTTACGGCTATCGTTTGTTCTTGAGATAGTAAAGCCGTCCATCTTCCGCACCACCAAGAAAATCTGGAATCTTGTCGCCGTCAAAGTCGACCACGGTAGGACTGACGTCATGGCCCTCAATGTTTTTCGATGCCAATGTACCTGCGTTTCGCATTACCCATTTACCGTCAACCGACTCAACTTGTTCGAGGAAATCGGCATTGGTCGAGTTCAATAAAAAATCGAACCTTCCGTCGCCGTTCCAGTCTGTCACGCAAAGTTTTCGTCGCCCGCTTTTGCCTGCGGTACCCGCAGTTAACCGTACCGGCTGTTTGTTGGTATCCACAAACTTTCGTACCGGAGCTTTCAAAATCCGTTGTTGGTCAATTTGAGCTCGTTCAAAGTAAGCCAAGTATCCCTCATGATCCAGCATGGCGAGATCGAGCAATCCGTCATCGTTGAAGTCGAATATCGCGGGTGTCGTTCTCCACTGCGTAAGCAACTCCTTGCCACGCGGTTGCAACCACCCCCATGCCAGCTTGGGCTGCTCTGTCTCCCATTCGACATCGATAGATTGAGGCGGAGAAAACTTGGGTGCTATTCGCGAGCCAATATTCCGAAGCCACTCGACGCGTCCCAATATCGAATTGAAAATGATGTCTGGTAACCCATCTCCGTCCCAGTCACCTACATTGAACGTCGTGTAGCCCCATTTCGCCTCAGCCGGTCCTTGGATACTACCATTGGCCCCAGCCATGATTCGAAAGTCGCGTCCTTCGACCTGCAAACGAAAGGGTTTGTTCCACTTCGGTGCTTCGACCTTGGGACCGCTCAGGTTCTCAAAGAGCTCGATGTATCCTGCCGTGTTTCCCGAAAGAATATCGGTGTCCCCATCTCCGTCCCAATCGCATCCGACAGGAGTCGCCAGTGCACCGCATTTGAGGAACTCTGCTTCTTGTTGAAAATATCTGGGCTTAGCAAACTGTGGTCTAGTCGTTCCATTCTTGGAATGAAGCCCAACATTCTCAACGAAGGCTACTCGACCATCTTCATCTCCGACAATGAGATCTGAGTCACCATCGCGATCCCAATCAAACGCGATGGGGACGATCATCTCAAGTTCCATCGCCAACGGCTCGCCATCGATTGTCTCAACACGATGGCTTGCTCCGTATTTCGGTTCGAATCTGGTTCCGAGATTTTCAAAGTAAGTGAACTGATCAATGAACTCGCCGCAGATCAGGTCTAGATCGCCATCCCCGTCCCAATCTTCGAAGTTCGGCGATGGGCATCCGAAAACATCCAATCGTTTGCCAGCCGCTTCGACAAATTCTGGAGCCGCGTAGTCGGGTTGTTGGGTCGTTCCGCGATTTCGAAAAAGGTAAATCCAACCGTGCAACGGTCCGTTTTGCCATTGGCCTACTTCATTCCAAGCGTCGTCCCAACCGTAGTAACTCCAATCTTCCACAGCGACGATCAAGTCAAGATTTTCGTCGCCATCGTAGTCAACATAGCGCCACTGATTGTGCCTTACTTTGGGGCCTTTGGGTTGCGTGCCCTGTGGCTTATGAAATTTAGGATCGATGGGCAGTAATCGCTTTTCCTCAATTCCAAGCTTAGAAAAATTCGAATACTCAAAACCTGGCGACAATACCCGAAGAGCGCCATGGGAGTAGCTTGGCATGACATAGTGCGTCGTTTTGCTGAGCAATCGCCCCGGTTTGAACACTGGCATCGTGTGCTCAGAGGTATCTCCCGTGGTGTTTTCGAACAGCCACACCCCATTGGAGGGTTTGTCCGGGCAGGAGACCAGCAAATCAAAATCGCCATCCCCGTCGGCGTCACACGGGACGGGCCATGCCCATAGCCCGACCCCCAAATCGACCACCAGGCCCGGATGGTTGTATCGAAGCGGTGTCAGGCTTTCTTGGGCTGAAAGGGAGCCATTTAGCAGGAAAAACCATGAGGCGAAGCAAATCGGAATCGCTCGAAGGAGAGGAAAACGCATGAGGAATAGGCCGTTTAAAGCGAGGATTCTTGATTGACGGGGGCTGAACGCTGGAATTATACCGAATTCAAGAGACCGCCGACAAAAGCCAAAGTAGCAGGCACATACCATTTGCTCACCAGGGATCATTGTCAATCCACTCCAGCGGACGGCACGACGGAGCGTGCCTGCTACTTTGAGGCCCGAACCACGCTGAGCCGAATCTCCCGCCATTGTCGGAGGCATCAATAATTCCACACAAGCCGGGGGCCGTAGACTAAGATGGT
>CANHVO010000140.1 GCA_947463915.1 Planctomycetaceae bacterium | reverse complement strand
TTACGACGAGCACAAGAACCGTGAAAATGTCTTGAACAATGAGCCATCCGACAGCGATATGCCCTTGCGTGGAATGCAGAATATCATTGTCCATCAACACACGAACAACAACGACGGTACTGGCTACCGAAACTGAAAAACCGATGATGGTGCCGGTCACGGTTCCCATTCCAGCGAACCAGGATACCAAGAATCCCAGCATCGTTGCGATCAGGATCTGACCTATCGCACCTGGCAAAGCGATCCGTTTTACCGCAAGCAAATCATTAATGTCAAAATGGAGACCAACGCCAAACATCAAAAGAATGACGCCGATCTCGGCAAGCTCGGACGCTATCTTGATATCGCCAACAAAACCAGGTGTTTGTGGGCCTATAACGATTCCAGCCAAAAGATATCCCACGATCGGGGAAAGCCGCAGTTTCTGCGTGATCAAGCCGAGCACTAACGCCAGGACGAGACTGATCGACAAATTGGTGAGGAGTCCCAAATCACCGCTCATTGGAAGGAATCCGTTCCGATCTACGTGTTACATTGTCTCCCAATCCTGGCCAAACTACAACCAAAATTCAACTTGGAAACTTCATTGTAGGATTCGCGACCGATGAGTCTAGTAGCAGCGGGGTGCGAGTTCTGCGGCACTTGCTTTTGATTGCGTTCTTGTAGCGGTTGGACACGAGCCCTCCTGTTTCGCGGCATTTGCTGGCCACTCACCGGACGACTGGCGGCATGTAGTCTTAGTCGTTTAACAGTCAGCCTTAGGCGTACTGTCAAAAGCCAAGGTACGCCTACGGCTGACCGTTAAACGAAATCACTCACCGGACGGCTTGTCCCGACCGGACTCCGCTTTGGTGTTCTAATGGGCCGCGTGATGAAAATGACACCTCCGGATTCGTAGCACCGCCACAGGCGGTGCTACGAATCCGGAAGCGCGCGGTCGGGCGGCGTGAATCTAGAACTCCAAAGCTGCGGACGGAGGGGCAAGCCCCGGCCGTCCTGAAATGCTTCACAGCGTTGGGGGCTGGGTGGGAGGGGGTTGGAAATATGTTTTGCTGGGGATTTTGGTTTCGGTCGCAACGCCATGCCTTACTTAAAATGTCTAAACAAGGCATTGAACCGGAGATTTGTTGCTGACAATTCTTCCCCTCTCCCCCCGACCCCCTCTCCCCGAGACGGCCGAGACGGCCGAGACGGGGCGAGAGGGAGAAAATCGCATCTTTTTCGTTTGATTTCAAGGGAATTAGATTTCTAGATTGAATCGAGATGTAGGTAATGACAAGCGGTGCTAGCCGTGGTGCTCGTCGAACGTCGAGCACCGTAGAAAACCGGGGCTATCGCCCGAAGGCTAATTGGCCCGCAAAAATCATATTCTGGCTGATCCCAATGCGAATCGATCGCAATTTTGGTAAAACATCCATGTAACTACCAAAACTGCTATTACTCGCCGAGCCTCGTTCTATGTCTGTCGCCACCAACGAAGTCAAATACCTACTTTTTGATGTCGAAAGTGTTGCTGACGGTGAAGCCATCGCCAAAACTCGGTACTCCCATCGCAACTACTCTGCCAAACAAGCGATCGATGCCTTTCGGCAGGATCTCATTTTCGAAAGTGGCCGGGATTTTATTCCCTACACTTACCACACTCCGATCGCCGTCGTGGCGGCCAAAATCCGCGAAGACTTTAGCTTGATGGAGATCGTTTCGCTCGATGAACCTCATTTTCGCCCCGCGGTCATCACTCGCTATTTCTGGATGGGCTGGGAACGTTACGCCCGACCCACTCTCGTCACGTTCAATGGCAGATCCTTTGACGTGCCGCTCATGGAACTGTCTGCTTTTCGATATGGGATCAGCGTCCCCTCGTGGTTCAATATCCACGACAAGTCCTTCGAGCAATATCGCAATCGCTACAACGTGCACTCGCATTTCGACTTGCATGAAATCTTGACCAACTTCGGAAGCAGTTGGTTCCGTGGCGGACTCAATCTAGCCGCAAGTCTTCTCAACAAGCCTGGCAAGCTGGACGTTCAAGGAAGTATGGTTCAGGATCTCTATGCCGCTGGCAAAACCGCCGAGATCAGCGAGTACTGTCGCTGTGATGTGCTCGATACGTACTTTGTCTTTTTGCGAGTCCAAGTCATGATGGGGCGACTGACGCTGGAGCAAGAACGGAATTTGACGGATGCGACCAAACAGATGCTTGAGAATCAAGCGGACGTGCATCCCGCTTATCGAAGCTATCTCGACCAGTGGGGCGATTGGGCCGACCCGTTTGCGAACTTGACGAGCGTACCTGCGAAGTCCGTCGCGAAGGAAGCGGGAGCGAAAGTGCTGTCGGGCTAGCGGCGTGTGAGAACATGCCACGCTTCGTAGCTGGATTCGCGAGTCGTAGCTGGATTCGCGAGTCGTAGCTGGATTCGCGAGTCGTAGCTGGATTCGCGAGTCGTAGCTGGATTCGCCAGAATTCAGTAGGTTCTGAATTCTGGCGAATCCAGCTTCGGTGGTTTTCTGCCCGCGGCTAAGTGATTTGCCTGCAACGTTTGAAAACGGTGTGGCGCTATTGCCTTACAGCCAGCGACGGCCTCTGAAATAAGTGAGCAAGCCAAAGGCAACTAGCCCCATTAGGCCCAGCGAAAACGGATACCCGTAGTACCATTTCAATTCGGGCATGTTCAACGGCGATGTTCCCTCGAAATTCATTCCGTAAACGCCAGCGATAAAGGAGAGCGGTATGAATATCGTCGAAATTATTGTCAGAACCTTCATCACCTCGTTCATGCTGTTGCTGACGCTCGACAGATAAAAGTCTCGCATGTCCGAGGTAAGTTCCCGGTAGGTGTCCACAGCATCCACAACTTGCACTACGTGATCATAGCAATCTCGCAAGTGAATTCGGGTGTCGGGACTGATGTGCGGTAATGTATCGCGAATCAGTTCGTTGATCATTTCGCGGTGCGGGCGGATCGCTCTTCGGAGCGCCAGCAGTTGCCCTCGCAATTGATGGATTTTGTGCATTTGAGAGGGATGCAAACCTTGGATAATCTCGGCCTCGATCGAATCCACTTGTTCCGCCAAGCGTTCCATAACAGGGAAGTAGCTGTCAATCACTGCGTCGAGCAACGCATAGAGAAGGTAGTCGACACCTGAATCGCAAATCTTACCGCGATGTGTTCGGATGCGTTGCCTGAGTGGCTCCCAGCAGTCGCCAGGGCGTTCTTGGAAGGATAACAGCACGCGCTTGGTAAGGAAGTAAGAAAGCTGCTCCGTCTGAAGAGCGTCCTCGCCGTCGACCATACGCGACACCACGAAAATGGAGTCTTCAAATTCGTCTACTTTGGCTCGCTGATGAACGTTGACGACGTCTTCCATGGCCAGGGGGTGCAATTGCAAAAGCTGTGCGAGCGCTGCAAGACTTTCTTGACTGCCAAGCCCAATGACATCAATCCAAACACTTCGGTAAGCGACCATGATCGATCGGATCTCGGCGATGTCTTGAACCTCGCGTTCGAGAAACTCGGTACCGCCAAAAGCCATGACACGAATGCTGGTCGGATTCGCGTTTGGGTCGACAATCATCGACCCCGGAGCCGTGCCAGGCCGAAAACGCCTTCGCTGATTTTGCGATTTTGGATTTCGCGATTGCTTTCGTGCCATGTTCTTATTCGAGGTTGTTAGGCCTAGCGCAATGTATTTAGGATTAGATTGGCCTTCAAAATCGCGACACACGATGGAGCGTGCGTGATCTCATTTTCAATGACCATCCGCAAGACTTTTGCAAAGGGAAATTCAACGCGTTCAATACACTCAGTGCTTTCCGGATTGGACTGGGTGAATCTCAGATCGGTCGCGAGGAACATTTGTGTCGGAGAACGAAGAGCAGCGGTCAACGGGTCGACGACACCCAAATCCACGAGCTTGCCAGCCACGATGCCGACCTCTTCCTCAAGCTCACGCGACGCGGCCAGTTCGGGCGTTTCACCATCCTCGATTCCGCCGCTGATACCCTCGATCGTGTCTCGACCCACTGCGTAGTGAAACTCCTTGGTCATATAGCAGGTGCCATCGTTCGCCACCGGAATGACGCAGACTCCGGGCTTGATCCGTACGGTCGAGTAAGTTCCTGGGAGTCCATCCGGCCTAAGAACGTGGTCCATCCGAACCGACAGCCATGCATCGCGGTATACTTCGTTTCGTTGAACGATTGTCCAAGGTCCATGTTTTTCCGGATTTTGGTCACCGTTGGCCGGTTGAGGCATCGCTACGCAGTCTGTGAGAGATTTTTTAAGTTTGCAATTTCCTTGCCAATCGTTTTACCAGAAAATGAAGATGTCCCGTAGTCGTCCTTTTGCAGGAATTCAGGCTCGTTCGCAAGAAATCAGTCCGATAACCGAATTGTTATCTTTGCCCCAAAATCTTACCCAAAGGCCAGAATGACCAAGCGTTCCACGCAAGAGCCCGAAATCATTGAAGCTCAAGTTATCGATTACGATCCGCTCCAGGATCCCAATCGTTCCCTTGCAAGCTCGCTGTTGCCTTGTTCGGCCTGTGGAACACCCCGCCAAGTCGGCTCACGTTTTTGCGTCTCATGCGGCGTCCCATTCGAAACGCCAAACCCAGTCGGTCTTGGCAGCCGTCCGGGTTCGGCTAGTCCAACACTTCAGCCCGTTCCCTCACTTCAGCCAGGCTTCGCGGCTCAGACCAAACTGCCCAATATCAGCCCGAACATTCCATTGCCGAAATCATCCGAAATGGCGACCGATGGAGGGCGCCTTTCTGTTGAAAATCATGCTGTGGATAGCAATGGTTCGACTCGTACATTTCGCTGCGAGAGTTGCGGTAGCGAAGTTGATGCACCGCGCGATCAACGCAGCCTCAGGTGTCCGTTTTGCGACTCGACTTATGTTGCAGAGCTGCCGCTCGAACAACGCACGAGTCAACGTCCGGAATTCATTATCGGCTTTGAAGTGTCTCGCGAAAAAGCGCAGGAACTGTTCTTTCAATGGATCGGCAAAAACAGCTTCTTCCGGCCTGGCGACTTAGTTCGCAAAGCGGCCACGGAGAAACAGCAAGGAGTTTACATTCCCTTTTGGCATTTCTCGATGATCGCTATGAGCCAATGGTCTGCGCAGATCGGTGAACATTGGTATCGCACTGAGACCTATACCGTCAAGAACGCGGATGGCAAAACGGAGACTCGAACCCGCACCATCCAGGAAACCGAATGGTGGCCTTTGTCTGGAGTCTATCGCAAGTATTACTCTGGCTATATGGTCTCTGCATCCAAGGGTTTGCCACAACAAGAATCGCTCGCTATCCAGCCTTATCGCCTCAACACCATGATGCGTTACCGCCCGATGTATCTAGCCGGATGGTTGTCCGAGGAGTACTCGATAAGCCGCGAAATTGCGCTGGCGACGACCCAACAAGAATTTCGCAATCGGGAACGTAATGCTATCAGCCGCTTTTTGCCGGGTGATGTCCAATCGGGTTTGACGGTCCAGACCGACTTAGACGTTGGTGGCTCGGATTTGGTTTTGTTGCCGGTGCATGTGTTGAGCTATCGGTATGGCGGCAAAGTCTATCGGTTCTTGGTCAATGGCCAGACTGGCAAAATGGTCGGCGAAAAGCCATGGTCAGGCTCGCGTATCGCCATCGTCATCATTGCCGCAGTCTTGTTCCTTGTTGTTGCAGTTGTCCTCGTTGCCATACTGAATCAATCGGGGGCCGGTCAATGATCATCGAAACTCGCTGTACGGTATGCCGAACGTATCTCGATTCGGAAGATCTGTTTTGCAGCAACTGCGGGACTGAGAATACCAAAGGGATCGATTCCGAAGGGGTAGGGATAGACCCTGCCCCAACGACAGCGCAACAAGCCAGCGTCCTGAGTTTTCGTTGCGATCAGTGTGGCGCCTCAATGAGCTACGACGCTTCGGCAAAGACGTTGCGGTGTCCATTTTGCGGCAGCGAAAAGATGTCCTCGCGAAGCGATGCGAGAACCCTCCGGCCCTCCGGCGTAGTTCCGTTTCAAATCGAACAATCGCAGGCGGAATCGTTGCTCAGAACGTGGCTAAGCGAAGGATTCTGGAAGCCTGGCGACGCCTCGCAACGCTCGACTCTCAACAAAGTGACACAGGTCTTTGTCCCCTTTTGGGTCTTCTCGGCGACCACTGAAACCGCTTGGACGGCCGATAGTTCCTCAGTCACTCCAGGTGCCAGAGGGAATTGGCGCCCCATGTCTGGAACTCGTGTTGGAACTTACGACGACGTGTTGGTCGGCGCGAGCGGAACTCTCACGCCAGCCGAAGTACAAGAGATAGCCCCATTCGATATCTCGAGCGCGATGCAACCGGAATCCATCGATTTGAACAATGTCATTGTCGAAGAGTTTCGAGTTACACGACGAGATGCTCGGATGCGAGCCTCTGCATTGGTCGAACAATATGAAGCCGAACGCGCCCAACAATCGATCCCTGGTAGCATCCGAAATCTCAACACGAACGTTCGCATTCAAGACATGCGGAGCGTCCCGCTGCTTTTGCCCATTTGGATATTGGTCTACCAATACAAAGACCAACCCTACCGTGTATTGGTCAATGGTCAAACAGGTGAAGTCTTTGGGACTTCACCGTTTTCCTACGTGAAGTTGACGGGAGTTGTTGTAGGTCTACTGACCTTAATCGTCTTTGTCGTGCTGGTGGTCGTTCTGCTTTCATCGATGCAATAAGTGCGGCGCGAAATTCGAACTAGCGACTTCTGCTTTTATCCCATCCGACACGAATGGGCTGGTTGACCGTAATCGTTTAACAGTCTGCCGACGGCGTACTCGATTGACCGCCTGGTCGAGTACGATTGCGAGTACTGCCCTTCGGGCGGAGTACGAGTACGAAAAAACCAGGGGAATTGGACTGTTACGAGCAAAGTTATGGGTAATGACAAGGCTAACGCCCAATGGCTAATTGACTGGCAAACACGTGTCGACGTGCATTGTGCTTCACCGCAAAAGGTCGCATCCGGCAGATGCGACCCACGGAGCCAAATAGACCGATTGTGACGGTTGTAGCAAAGACGCCTCGCATTTGAGCAGGTGAAACGCAGTTCTGCGGAGCAATAAAATCTCGAATTTGCCCACGTGCTGATTTCGAACTACGCTTCCCGATGTACCACCATTGACTAGGCTGCAGCGAGGTTAGACCAACTATGTCCATTCGATCCGAACGTTCCAATCCAAAAGACTGCAAACGCAAAACTACGAAACTTGGGATAGAACAGCTCGAATCGCGATTGATGAATTCGATCGACACCTTGGAGTCTAGCCTCCAGCTTCTCAACGCCCCTGGCTTGTTCGGGGCAACTCAAATCGTTTCCAATGGAGCTACATCGAACACAAACACTCCACCGACTGTAGCAAGCCCTCTGAAACTGACAAGCGGCACATCGGTAGCTGGCAGAACAGCAACACTCACAGTGCTAGGCAGCGACAACGCGGGTGAAAAACAGCTTAGGTACATTTGGTCGGTCGCGAGTACCCCAACTGGAGGTGCGGTTACATTTGCCTTGAATCGATCGAATGCGGCAAAAACCAACACACTCACATTCAGTAAGTCGGGTTCGTATCAATTGGTGGTTGCAATCGTCGACACTCAAGGGCTCGCGTCGACTTCGAGACTCGATGTCAACGTGGATCAAACGCTTACAACCCTAGTCGTAAGAACGACAGACGGAAAGTCGATCGCGCCGGGCGGAACGCTAAACTCCATCGACCTCAAACGCACGTTTGATGTACAAGCGTTGGACCAATTCGGTTTTGCTATGAAAACGCAACCCGAGGTGAATTGGCAAACGATAAGTGCTCCGTCTCAAGGCACAGCGACAATGACCCAGGGTTCTGGCGCAATGACAGTGTCCTTCAATCGCGCCGGTGCCTACGCATTGCGAGCTCAGTCAGGCTCGGTCCGGATGAGCTTTTCTGTCAACGTTATGCAAAGCCTTACTTTTGTGGACTTTGCCACGACTTCGGGGGTCGCAATTGACCCGGCTAAAGCCGTTAGCGTCTCCACCACTTCGCAGAAATTCGCAGTACGAGGCTTCGATCAATTTGGCAACTCCATAACAACCTTACCCGGCGTATCTTGGTCTACGGTTTCCTCGCCGACGAGTGGCCGCGCAAACGTGGGGCTGAGCTCCGGCGTCTCGACAGTAACGTTTAATCGAGCTGGGAACTATGTGCTCAGCGCGCAAATCGGCAAAATCACGCAAAACATCTCGTTCGATGTTTCAAGTGTCTTGACCAGCGTTGCAGCCTTTACGGCGGACAACAAACAGGTAAGTGCCAACGCAACCATTTCTGTTTATGGCCGAGACTTGAAGCTTACCGCCCGCAGCTTTGATCAATTCGGCTTGCCCATGACAAAAGAGCAAATCCTGGAATGGAATGGCGTTTCTAGCTCTTCAGGAACCTTGGCTTCAGTGACGTCATCTGGGACTAGCGCCGCGTTTGCCTTACAACGCGCTGGACGCTACTCCTTCCGGCTATCCAGTGGTTCCGTTTCGCAATCGATTTCTATCAATGTGATTCAGACGATAACAAGCCTGACCGTGACGCCAGGCACCTCGACTCTCAAAACAAACGCAGTGCAACAATTCCGCTATCAAGTCGCTGACCAATTTGGCGATTCCCTCGTCAACCAACCAGCTGCCACGTGGACCACGACCGGGGGTACCATTACAGCCCTAGGTGTGCTGAACGCTGGCACCCGTGCTGGCACGTTTACAGTAACAGCAAGAGTGGGTAATGTCATTGGTGTCGCCAGCGTGGAAGTGACCGTTCCTGCTCCTACGCCTACTCCGACACCAACTCCGACACCAACTCCTACACCAAACCCCACGCCTCAAAACCAACTTCGAAACGCTGCGATCTCGAATCTAGTCAGCACTCTGTACGCAGATAACCAATTGACGCGGGCGGAAGTAATCCAAGTGCTTCGTAGCGCAGGGACCGATGGTATTGTCGATCAATCGGAGCTGGAAGACCTGCGATACATCTCGTCGAGCACTTCCGTTTATGCAATGCCGGTCTACGTGCGAGAGTTAGCCAAAGATGTTGTCAACTCCAACCCAGCCAACCGCGCCTTTAAGGGCCAGGTGGCTGGGAACTTAGCGGTCGGAAGCACATCCACGTTGTTAAACAACCTCGTGGACAAGTGGTTCCTGGGAGCGGACGAACCTGCGTTGACAGGTTCCGGCCTAAGCTACCAAACGGTAGTAGGCAATCTCTTTAACGGAACTCCTTCCCGAAGCGACGCCAAGCAAGGTCAGCTTGGAGATTGCTACTTCATTGCAGCGGTTGCAGCCATTGCAGACAAAAATCCAGATGCAGTACGCAATCTTTTCATCGACAATGGTGACGGGACCTATTCGGTGCGCTACTACGATGCCGCGATGAAAGCCGACTACGTAACCGTCAATCGACGCCTGCCTGCTTACTCGAATGGTCGACTCGCGTACTCTGGGTACGGCCAAAGTGTCACGAGCACAGCAACCACACTTTGGATCGCATTGGCTGAAAAGGCCTATGCCCAATGGAACGAGACAGGCAATGAAGGCCGGGATGGCACCAATCGCTACTCGGCGATTGAAGGCGGTTGGATGTCCTACGTCAACGCGCAGGTACTAGGCTACAGTTCCACAAACTACGCGTTTGCAACCGTGCAAAAGCAGACCCTGGTGAGCGCTATCACTTCGGGCAAGTCGGTCACTCTTGGCACTATGGCTGGAGCCAAGGACGGATTCTACGGTGGCCATGCCTATATCGTCACGGGTTACAACCCTACCACGGATACGTTTTCGGCATACAATCCCTGGGGCAACTCACACCCCGGTCCACTCACATGGGCCCAACTACAGTCGAACTGTTCCATGTTTACGGTCACGGATCCGAGTGGCTCCACCGCAATCAACCTGGCCAACGTTAGGAACTCGCTTAGCGAATCCTTCGTAGGAAATTGGACGACAGTCGTCGTAGTGCAAACAGAAGTAACCTTCGATGAAAATCCATCCGTTGAGAACACGGATTCCGCTGAGCCGATTCTTGCCATCCTTGCGAGCTCGTTCACAGAAACTGCTGACACAGCTAGCGATATCACTTCCGATAACTCGCAAACGATCACCCAAGAGACTGAAGCGGCAAACGAACTGTCATCAACTCCCCTAGCAGCCAACTTGGTCGACTTGGCCATGAGTGAACTCAGTATGATCTAGGGCTTGGACGAACTCAGTTTTGCCTTAAGCCAAAGGGCGTTTCCAACGACCGTGATGTCGCTAGCTCCCATCGCGAAAGCAGCCCACAAGGGGCCGCTTTCTCCGAGCATTCCAAACGCAGCTAGGGGAATCGCCAAAGCATTGTAGAAGAATGCAAAGAACAGACTCTGCTTGATCGTTCGAAGCGTCATGCGAGACAATTGGATCAGTTCTGGTACGGCACAAACGCGATCGCCAGGAATGACAACCGCGGCCGCTTCCATGGCCACGTTGGTGCCCGAGGCGAGAGCCACACCAAGCCCCGACTGAGCCAATGCGGCTGCGTCATTTAAGCCGTCCCCAACCATGATGACGTCTCGGCCAAGCGAACGAATCGTAGCCGCTTTCGATTCCGGTGTCGCTTCAAAGATAACGTTTTCCAGGCCAAGTCCGAGCCGTTCGGCAATGTCTTGAGTTGATGATCGTTTGTCACCGGATAGCATCGAGACTTTAATCCCAATACGTTTTAACGACTGCATTGCCACGACGGCATCATCGCGCAATCGATCGTTTAGCGTCAACGTGCCGACGCTGATTCCGTCGACGACGACGCGTGATGTCGCATGATGGTCCCTATCTACAACAACGGTTTTTTCGTCCACTTCCCCTCGGACGCCGCGGCCTGGGATGGCAACGAAGTTGCTGACGGACGATAAACTGAGTCCGCGTGCTATGGCTTCGCTTACGATGGCTTTGGCGATGGGGTGCTCGCTGGGGGACTCTACCGATGCCGCGAGCTGCAACAAAGACTCTTCGGTGTAGTTGGCTAATAACTTGGTCTCGGTAAGCACCGGTCTTCCGACTGTGAGTGTACCAGTCTTATCAAATACAATTTGCGTAGCTCTTCCGATACGTTCCAGTGATTCGGCGTTGCGAATCAGGATTCCGCGTTGACTTGCTGATCCAGTGCCGACCATGACCGCCATTGGCGTGGCTAACCCGAGTGCACAGGGACACGAGATAATCAAAACGGTGACCGCTGCAATGATCCCCTTTGCGAAATCGCCCGTGAGCCACCAACTCAAGAGCGTCAGCAATGCGATGAGTAAAACGGTTGGAACAAAATAGGAGGAGACTTGATCAGCAAGACGTTGGATAGGCGCGCGGCTAGTCTGTGCTTTTTGAACGAGTTGAGCGATCCTAGAAACCGTTGTGTGTCGACCGTCGCAGGTTGTCTCGACAATGAGCCGCCCAGTTGTGTTCATCGAGCCAGCCACCACCAAGTCGCCAGGTCGTCGATCTACTGGAATCGACTCGCCCGTCACAATCGATTGGTCGACGGCCGATTCACCTTCTAGAACAACGCCGTCGACGGCGATACGTCCGCCCGGTCGAACAACCAGTTTCCAGCCGTTCTGGACCTCGGCGCTTGGGATGATTTTTGTGGAGCCATCGGTTTCAATAATTTCGGCGGTTTCCGGCTGCATCCGTAAAAGCTCGCGAACGGAGCTACTGGCATTGGCACTCGCCCGAGCTTCAAACCAATGGCCCAAGCTGACAATTCCTAAAAGACCGGACGCTTCGGCAAAATAGATTGGCAAATCCAGTCCACCCAGCATCACGATGGTCGAGTAGACGAATGCCGTTGTTGCTCCAATGGAAATGAGTGTGTCCATGTTCGTTGTGCCACGAACGGCGGCTCGCCAAGCCGATTTATAGAACTCGAAGCCAGCAAAGAGAATGATAACCATTGAGCCAAGAAACATGGTCCATGGCATCCAAGTTCCGTGCCAATGATTGGCTGTAGACGTCCAGTGCAGCAATTCGAGCGGAGCCCAAAGACTCATCCCGACGATAGCGCGATAACGCCAAGTTTTTTCATTTGCGACCTGCTGCTTTTCGATATCGCTTTGAGCATCTGCTTGGCTATCTGGCTCGATCAGTTCTGCCGAGAAACCGCGTCCTTCAACAGCCGCGATCAACGCATCCGACTTGAGATTGTCCCCTTCGATTTCTGCGGTGCCTGAAGCGAAACTGACGCTTGCAGCGGTAACCTCAGGTCTCGTTTCGAGTGCGCGCTGAATACCTGCTGCGCATCCAGTGCAAGTCATGCCGGTAACTCGAAGTCGAATGGCACCACTCTTTGGCAAATAAGCCGTTTGATCGTGGGCATTCTTGGTGGTAGATATTACCGGCAATTCGATCAATCCACACCTATTTGTTTGCTTGAGCGAGTGACTTAAGGTCGTGGTCAACCATCATCTTGACGAGTTCCGGCATTTTCGTAACAGCTTTCCAACCCAGGATTCGATCGGCTTTGGAGGCGTCCCCCAATAAGCATTCAGGGTCCGCCGGGCGAACAAAACGTGGATCGAGTTCTACATGTTTTTCCCAGTCTAGTCCCACATGCTCAAACGCTGCTTGGGTAAACTCGCGGACAGTGTAGCTCGTACCTGTCGCGAGCAGATAGTCGTCGGGTTGGTCATGCTGAAGAATGAGCCACATCGCTTCAGCGTATTCCTTTGCGAATCCCCAGTCTCGGGCTGAATCGATGGAGCCTAACATCAATTTGGACTGCAGCCCCATCTTGATTCGGGCTGCCGCAAGCGTGATTTTTCGGGTTACGAAATTCTCAGCTCGGCGCGGGCTTTCGTGGTTGTATAAGATCGCATTACAGAAGAATAGACCGTGGGATTCGCGGTAAATTCGCACCATTTGAGTTGCAAACGACTTCGCGCAACCGTACGGAGAATTTGGATTCAATGGAGTAGATTCATCTTGCGGGCTAATCTTCGGAGTTCCAAAAATCTCACGACTGCTTGCGTGAAGAAACTTGGGTTGGTTTGGCTGGTCCCTGAGAATCTCCATGATTCGCAAAGTCCCCATTGCGGTCAACTCGCAGGTGCTCTCAGGGATTTCAAAACTGAGGCCAACGTGCGACTGTCCCGCAAGATGATAAAACTCGGATGGTTGCGTGTTTGCCAATATTCGTCGAATGGACGTTGTGTCGGACAGATCAGCATAATGCAGAAATAGTCGCTTACCATAAATCGAGGGATCGTTGTACTGGCCGATTAAGCGAGGCCTGTCCAAGGAACTACTTCGTCTAACAATGCCATGGACGGTATAGCCTTTTTCCAAAAGCAGTTCGCATAGGTATGAGCCGTCTTGGCCCGTAATTCCAGTAATCAGTGCAGATGGCATAGCTTTTGTAGTCAGAGAATTGAGCGAAATGCTGAACGAAACGGCGAGGCAAAAGTTCGAATGCTTGTGAATACATTACAGATTACGCTGGGGATTCCACTGGGTAAAGGCTCGGCCAACTTGCCTGCGAATGCCAACACGGCAAAAAACCAGCGAATTGGCTCAATGTCTTCTGATAGCGGAAAAGGTTATGATAGGGAATTGCCGGGAAAGATTCGAACTCCCGTCAAAACTTTTGGCTGCGTTTTGGGTTTAAATTGAGCAGCCACCTAACTTTTGCTTCGCCTAGAACTTTGTCCAATCCATCCAATCCCTTAGAAAATGCAGCAAATGACCCGGACGTGGCACTCATGCTCCGCGTTCGAGACGACGATGCATTCGCGTTTGAGATGTTGATCGATCGGCACCAGGGCAAAATTCAGCGCTTCATGCAAGGGTGGGTCAGCAACATTCAACAGTCTGAGGATTTGGCCCAAGACGTGTTTTTGCGGGTCTACAAAGCTCGAAAAACCTATGTTCCTACTGCTAAATTTACCACTTGGCTGTACCGAATTGCCAACAATATTGCTTCTAACCATATTCGCGACTCCTCGCACCGAAAAGAATACCAGCTTTCCCCCAACGAGAATGATTCGACCTCGCAGCTCATTTTAGAGAGCATGGCAGTTGCCCCTAGCGGTTTCCAGCCATCGAAGCGAATCGACCGGATGGAAAGATCCGAGGTGGTCCTCCTGGCCTTGCATGCACTTGGGGAGCGTCAGCGAACGGCCATCATGCTGAGTAAGTTCGAAGGAATGAGTTATCAGGAAATTGCCGATACGATGGGCTTAAGCGTGAAAGCGATCAAGTCTCTCCTGAGCCGAGCCAGAGTGAACCTAAAGAACTTGTTGGACCCCTACATAGCCACCGGCGTTTCCCCTGACTCCGTTGGGTCGAACGCGGAAGCCGGCCGAGACAACGAAGCGAATTCCAACGCGAGGGAAACCGAGGAATGAATCTCCCAGACATGGAACAAATCGATGAGCAATTGACCGCTTATCTCGACGGCGAGCTTTCCCCAGCCGAGGCTGCTGCGCTGGAAACGAGTCTGGTCGATGATGAGCGCCTGAGAATTCGGTTGGCTGAACTACGACAAGCTTATGACTTGCTAGACGAAGTACCAGAAACTCCGCACAACCAACGCTTTACCAAGAGCACGCTCGAACTGGTGATTAAGGATCTATCGGTAACGCCGAAGCAACCTCAGTCAAACCAAACCGCCGTATCGCCCAAACCCTTCGCCAAACCAACAAGCAAGCGAGCATGGCCAACGCTCCTTGGGCTCATTGTCGTGTGCGCTGTCACTGGTGCAGTGATTGCCTCAGTCGTCGCCACGATCGAAACTCGCCGGCAACTTCAGGAACTAGGACTGGTCGCTGGCATCCACGGATTAAAAGACGTCAACGAAGTTAGTGTCGCGGTCAAGCTCAGTCAAGAGAAAGAACTTATGGCGGTCTTGAAGCAGCATTTTGCAGACAAACTAGTCCCAGCACCACCGGATTCTATTGAACAGAGAAAGTCATGGGTCCAGAGCTTGACTCAGAAGCAAGTTTCGCGATTGGACGACGGCAGGGAAAAGATCGGCAAGCTGAGCCGCCAGGAGCGGACCCGATTGGCTGCGATCGAAAATGAAATCGAGCTTCTCCCTGACCACCGTCAAATCCAGGAAGCCGTGAGTCTCATCGGTCTCGTATTGGATGGAATCGGTAGCTCGCGACGCAACGAAATGGACTCCATGAAATCGGAACAACGGTACGAATTTTTGAGAGAACAACTCTATCAGAAGTGTGCCAAGTATTACGCGGATTTGATTCCGCCATCGGACAAGGCGGCATTAGAAAAATGGGATCTCGAGACCTTTCGACCCGCACTGCAATTGGCGATGCTTTCAGAGCTTCCCATCGGAACCGAAGAATCAACTCGGAAATTGAATACACGTGAGTTGCTGGTGGAGCTCCTGTTCCGAAGGCGAATTGATCTCATTCAGGAGTTAGAGCCGCTCGTCAACGATCTCCTCGCTAATCTCTCTCCTGCCGCGAGAAAGATCCTCGAAGGGGTAGACAAGTCCGAACGAATGCGTGTTGTTTTAAACATGTGGCTCTATCCGGCGGATACACCTTTAGACGCTTATGACAAGATGGACAAAGACGCTCGCGATCGGCTTGATCTGTCGGATCCAGAAATGGCGAGAAGAAGGCTTGAGAGACGCAGATAGGCGAGGTGCAGACCTCCATATCCCACCTCCTTCTTCAACGCTATTGAGTATCCTGTAGCGAAACTCGTCAAGAGTTTCGGTCGCTTAAGCAATTCAGCCGAAAGTCTTGACGACTTTCGCTACGCAATTTCGCTACGCAAAAGCTTGCCAAAGAACCTTTTGGGAGTTGTTCTCTGAAAGCTTACCGTTGAGTAGCCGACACTGCATCCACTGCCGCACGCCCTAGGTCAGGGTAGTCGGTGAAGAAACCGTCCACCTTGAGCTGTTCGACCAGTACTTTATGCGTTTCGTCAAGCGAGTTCGACCACCTCGGTTGTTGATGCTTTCGCACTGTATAGGGATGGATTTTTAGACCGGATTTCCTTGCCGCCTCAACGAGTCCTGTCGTTTCAATCT
>CANHVO010000139.1 GCA_947463915.1 Planctomycetaceae bacterium | reverse complement strand
GTTTCCAAAATTCTCGATTGGCCGATGAGCACATTTCCTTGTCGTTCCCCTTTGACGACCGAAATCTGTGTCGAACTACCTGACCAATGATCGGTCAGACGATAGGTTCCTGGTGCGAGCCCCTTAATTTTGACGAGGCCACTTTCGATCGAGACTTTGTCGACGTGGCTTGCGGCGTCAACGCCGCCCCGAAACTCGATCAGGCTCAAGCGAGAAATCAGCTTGTCGTTGGGGCCTTGCTTCTGTGGCCCCGGTTGGGAACCATCCATGTTGTGCCATACCAATTCGATTTGCTCGCCACTCAACGTATGGTATTTCTCTGGCCATGACGGCGGCGAGCTAGCAAGAACAAAGTCGCGAGGAATCATAGAATCTGCAGTCGACTTGAACCGCTCTACGGATGGCAGCGAGCCGAGGTCGATTGAGCCGTTTTCGTCGGTTGCAAGTCGAACACTGACGGTTGGAACAATACCAAAGAGCTTAAAATCCAATTGGACTGGGACACGCGCTGCGGGCTCTCCGTTGCGACCTCGAACTTCAAGCTGGTACCCTTTGTCCGATTGCGTCAGAAAAAAATCGCGAACTTGGGCCGTCTTCGCCATCCCATTGATGGTGACTGCATGCGCCGCGGAAACGGGGACTCGCGAGTCATTGCTCAGCTGCAGAACTTGTCCGCTCAACGTAATCGCAATATTTGCGAGCCGTTGCGGTACGAGAAACGAATGGACCAGTTCACCGTTGTCGGCAAGTTTAAGATTGGGAAACGTCTGAGTCGCAGCGATGCCATCTAGATCGGTGGAAGTGATCGTAAGCATGGGCTTTTCGAGTTGCGAGAGCGAGACCAACTGGCCATTGCAGAGCAAATTCGGCCGAACCACCGCGTTCGCCTTGGCGCCAGCTAACAGCGATTGTGGGTCTAATAAAAATCCTGCTTGAAGCTGATAGCTTTCGGTATTGTGGACAAATAGTTGCACCGAAGCGATTTGCCCATCGATGAAGACGACGGAATCGGTTTGCAATTCTCGTCCAAAAGGGATAACGATGTCCCCTTGATCGTCCGCCTCAAATTCGCGATTTCCAAAGAGTGCTTTGGCCTTGGGAACATGCTTGCCATCCGCATCGTAAACACGAAACGTGTCGCCAGCGTCGGTCATGCGTTGGATAGCATTTAAGTGACCTTTGTGGATGAGTGTGCGGCTTCGTTGTCCGCTAGCTAGAACATCCACCACCCAAACTCCGCCACCATCAAGCTCTGGCATCTCGAGCACTTCACGGTGCCGAATATCGGCTGCTTGAGCGTAGGAAAAGCGTTTTTCGATATTGGCGACTAGTCCGTCAAGATCGAGATTGGTGCCGATTGGCTGCTTTTGCTGCATCAGGATATTGCGTGCGTTGAGCCGATAGACCTTTACCAGCAGTTCGGGCACATTTTTAAGATCCAGTGTCAGACGGACTGTGTCGCTGGGCTTGTAATGAGTTGGATTGCTCAGCGCAAACTTAAGCTCGATTCGGGATTGCAATTCGCGTTGTTCGTCAGGCGATAGCTGAGTGTAGTAAGCCTTTGCGTCGCCGAGACCATAGAGAATCTTCGTCGAAGCGAACACGCGGCGCAGATAGTCTCGATCGAGAATCGCAGAGAAGGCATCGACGTTCGCGTCGGTTTTGAAAAAGTATTCGAGATACCGATGGACTAGCGAGGAGTCGTCGCCAATCGCGTCGAGCAGCGTTTCGCCTTTGTAGTTTGCGCCGAAATTGACTTGCGGCCGAGCATTTTGGCGAGCGATGAATTCTTGATTGAAGAAAGGGCGATTGCTCGGGAGCTTGATGTAGCGAAGGAATCGCTCGCGATCCATGGTTCCATCCTGCTCGTCGAATTGAAGCCGATTGTAGAGAACGGAAGCGATGAGACTGTTTTGCGATTCGGGTAGCCCCGAGACGAAAGTCTCGAGGGCAGTAAGGTGGTTGCGAAGAATGGATCGATCCTCCAGCGAAGAGTCGTCATCGGGACGAATTCGGCGCAATCGCGCTTGGACGAAAGCATTCGACTGGATCAATTTCGGAATTTGCTTTTGAAGGTCCAAAATCTGCTGAGTCGTTAAACGCAAATGGATCGGAGCCCAACCGAAGCCTCGCGAGTCTGGCATGTTGAGTTCGCGAACAATTAGATCGAGTAGCCCTGGAGCATCAACGCGATCGATTCGCTGAAGCCAATTGCGAAGATTGTTTGCCTCTTCAAGGTTCGAAGCGATATTGGCCAGAGCGACGTTTTCAATGGCTCCTGGATTGCTCGCGTACGACTTAAGGATCGCGTTCCAGTTGAGGATGTTGGGATCGAGTTTGGTTGCGAGCTCGGCCGCTTCGTCTTTTCGAGGGGCAGGATGGTCGATGTTGATTCCAAAATTCGATCGGAGATGGTCGAAGGTGGCTTGTGGGTTGGTTCTATACTCCAATAAGAATTGGCGAGTTTGCATTCGCTGGGTTTGTTCGTTCAAGCCGACTTTGGCAATCCAAGCGTCGAGATGCCCACGAGCTTCGGCAATCTTCCCAACTGTTTGGGAATGCAAGCAGTTGTAATAAAAATAGGAGTCCGTCCCCGGGATGAGCTCTGCTAGAGCGGCTTCTCTATTCTCAGCGAGCGCGAACCGCTCGCTGAATCCAATTTCCTGAGCGAATGCCATGGTAGGGCTCGAAATGCTGACGATGGTCGTACATAAACAGAGACCAATCGTACGATTGAGAATCGACATGGTTTTACTCGAAAGAGGGTCGCGAAGTAACTTGGAACGTGGGAATAGACGAACGGCAAGCTGGGCCAGTTCCTGGAAATCGGCCATTCAGGCCAAGAATAGCTCGCGGATCGTAGACCTTAACAGAATCAAAATGACTCAAGTAGGTTTTCGCAATTAGAAAACCTACTTGAGGGGGGCGCCGAAAGGGGATTCAGAGGTTTTTCTAATGCACCGCCAAGAAAAGTGAATCTGGGTTGCACCTGGGTGCTCGTCCTCGATTGCAACGAACGAATGGATTAGGAGCCCTCAGATGTTCTGCTAGGTTCAAAAGGGAGATAGCCTCCAAGAGAGTCACTCTCGGCAAGAGTGACCCACGGGCACACCTCACGAAACTGCGGTCTACTGTTTGCTTTCGAGAAACGGAGAGAACTGCATGTAGTTTAGATGCCGGTAAATTTCACTTTGCTCCAGCAATTGCGCATGATTGCCGATACCAGCCACTTTGTGTTCATGGATAACGATGATTTGATCGGCTGCTCGAAGCGTTGACAAACGCTGTGTCAGCACAACCAACAACGTGCTTTCCGATTTGAGTTGCAGAATGGAATTCAGCGTTTCGGATTCGGTCGTCGACTTGACTCGAACGCTGGGTTCCTGGGCAACGATAAGACTGCGTTTCTTGACTAACGCCCTAGCGAGTCCGATTCGGAACAACGCGTCTGGAAGCAAGCGGTCTTCGTCTGGCGTAACCAAAGTTGCAAGACCATCGGGCAAGTTCAAAATGGCGTCGGAAACATGCATGCGTTTGGCAATACTCATTAGATCCACGGTAGCGTCGGGTGAACCAACGGACCACAAGTTGTCTTCGACTGTTCCGTGCACTAACGGTCCGCGAGCCGTCGCCCATAATGAAAGATTTCGAATGGCGGAGGGATCGAGGTCGGTCGAGTCCACTCCATCCACCAAGATCCGTCCGCTTGCTGGACGTCCAAACCCAAAGATTAATTCCGCGAACGCGCTGGCTTGAACGCTTTGGCTAGCGACGACTGCTGTCAATTGCCCAGGTCTAATGGATGTCGAAATGTCTTCAAGTAGTTTTTGACCGGAACTGTTCTTAATTGTCACGTGATCTAAAACAATACTTTGCGAAATCTTCGTTGGGACAATTCGGTTTTCTTGGCTTACGTCCGGCGTGGCTTGCTCAAGGTAGGACGCGATACGTTCGGCGGCTGGCTCCGCCGTTTTGTAACGCCGGTATGCTCGGTGAAAACGCTGTACGCTGGCGACCGCGAGCGTGATCGAACTGCACAGCACCAAAATCTCGCCAAAATGCAGGCTAGACGATTCGTCAAGAAAACGAATGGAAACAACAATCATCAAGAACGCGCACAGCGCAGCGGAGGTCGACAACATGACTGGTGATTTCCATGTTCCTCCATCGGCCAATTGCAACTGGGCTGTCCTATACGAATTCAGATGAGCTTCGTAGCTCAATTTCGTATCTTCTTGATCATGTACAAACGCCAACAATGGAGCCGTGTTGCACAGATAGGAGAGTTGTTCACTGGCTGCTCGAGCTCGTTCAAAAAGTACTGGTCGCCTCTTTCTCCGAGTCGACTCCAAGCTAGAAAACAGCACCCAAACGAACACAGTGCAGATCAGCGCGAGAAGCGTAATCCAAAGATGGATCGAAGCCGCCAACAATAATAGCAAAATCGCCTGAATTATATGCCTTGGGAGAACACGAAACCACTGACTCATCGATTCTCGAATCGTTGGCACGTGCACGAAAAGCATTTCCTGCATTGCGTCCTGTTGGCCAGATAGCCCTTGTTCCATGGCGAGTGCACCGGATTTACCAAAGAGCTTTCGCTGCAGTTCAACGGTGATCTCGAGTGAGGTGTGCAATGCGGCTCGATAGGACGTGAGCAGTGCGATGCACTCCAACGCAATCACAATAACGAGCAAAACGACAATGCCTAAAACGCCTCGCAGAATGCTCCCTCCCGCATTGAGCCAAGAGGAGTTCAGAGTGAAGAATCTTCCGACGGATAGCTGTTCAGGCAAGTTTGAGACAGACTTGCCTTGGGGCATCGATACCTGACCTGCTAGCAACAATTGAATCAGCCAACCGCCTAAAACTAGCAGGATTGGAATGAGGACTCCAGCGAGTGTACCAAAAATCCAAACCGCCCATTGGTGCTCAGGCATCTTGATTTGCCGGACCAAACGCTGCCAAACTCGTGAGTGCAAAATGAAACTTCTCCTAAACGCGTCAAACGGGACTACTCCAGGATATTCCCAAGAGCCCGCACCGTCTTGTTATTCAGGGCTGATTTTAACGATTTTACCGTCGATTCGATCTGCTTTCGGCAAAGAAAGGGCGCTGTTTCAATAATCGTGGCGTTTGCGCAGCATGTTGCGAAAAGTCAACCTATGTTTCCGAAGTGTAGCAAAGGACACACCTTTATCTATCCTCAGACTCTTCCAGTCACGATTTCTGTTATGGCAAACCACAACGCAAAGAATGAGCAAAAGGCTCGACTACTCATCGCGGATGACGATCAATGGCTCTTGCAGTCCATGGCAGAGTGGCTTTCCGGCGAAGGCTACGCGGTGCAAACGGCCAATAGCATCGAGCAAACAACAAAGGCACTGGCCAAAGAGACCTTCGATTTGCTTTTGTGCGATGTCCGTTTCGACGATGGAGATGGAATTGCTTTGCTTCGGAAAGTTCGCAAGCGTTTTCCTCAATTGCCGGTCCTAATGATGACTGGTTACGCTGGTCCAGATGCCGCCCGCGAGTCGATTGCGGCTGGAGCCTTCGAACTCTTGACGAAGCCAATTATCGATGACGAACTCCAAACCGCCATCACACGCGCTCTGCAACAAAAGAATATCACCGAAGAAAACGAACGCCTCAAAGAAGCGCTAGACCGCCGATTTGGGCTTGAGAGTATCGTCAGTCACGATCTGAGAATGCTCAAGATTTTTGAGATGATCGATAACGTCGCCGATTCGCGAGCCTCGATTCTGATTACCGGTGAGAATGGTACCGGTAAAAGCATGATCGCTCGCGCCATCCATAAGAAATCGTCGCGACGCAAAGCACCCTTTGTGGAAGTTGCTTGCGGAGCCTTGCCTGATACGTTGCTCGAAAGCGAATTGTTTGGCCACATGGCCGGTGCCTTCACCGGCGCAACGCACAATAAAGTTGGCAAGTTTCAGCAATCGGATCGCGGCACGATTTTCCTAGACGAAATCGGGACAGCAAGCCAGGCGCTACAAGTAAAGTTGCTGCGAGTTTTACAGGAACTGCAATTCGAACCTCTTGGTGGGACCGAGACGATTTCCGTCGACACTCGAACGATTTTGGCAACGAATGAGAACCTCGATACCGCCGTTGCGGAAGGGCGATTTCGGCAGGACTTGTTCTACCGCGTCAACGTGATCCATATCGAATTGCCATCGCTTCGCGAGCGGCCAGACGACATTCCTTTGCTCGCAGAACACTTTCTTCGAAGCGCGGCCAAGGAGTTCGGACGGGAAGTGGATGGTATCACCATCGATGCCATGAACGCGATGCAGGCTCACCGCTGGCCGGGCAATATCCGAGAACTTGAAAACGTAATCCAACGCGCCGTACTATTGACCAAGTCGCGAAATATCGACTGCGAATCGTTGCCCAAGTCCATACTCGGTGGAGCGACCAATCTTTCCCAACCAAGCGTTCGTGAAATAGACACGCTGACCCCTGTGCAAACGCCCCCAAAACACGCGACAGAAGTGCCTCAAACATTAAGCGAAGCCCTCGAAGCTCCTGAACGTCAGATCATTTTGAATGTTCTCAAAGCCAACGATTGGAATCGAAACATAACGGCAGACCAGCTGGGTATCAACCGAACAACCCTATACAAAAAAATGAAGAAGCTCGGTATCGAGTCCTTGACGCAATTGCAATAACAAGCTCGATCGATTTGCCAGGGGGGCTCGACATTCCCAGAAAACCGTGGCTAACGCCGCTTGTCACTGCCCATGACTTGTTCCCCTCGCCTCTTTTCGGCAAAGCGGTGAAGCAATTCAGGACGGTTGGGGCTTGCCCCTCCGTCCGCAGCTTTGGTGTTCTACATTCGTGTCGCCTGCTTGCGTGCCTCTTTACTCGTCGCACCGCCCTTGGCGGTGCGACGAGTAAGGAGGCGTCATTTTGGTCACGCTACACATTAGAACACCAAAGCGGTGACCGGTCGGGACAATCCCGAACCGGACAAGCCCGAACCGGACAAGACTTTTGCGGTGCTTAACCCTTGATGTCATAGCACCAAACGTCCCCTTGATCGCGAACATAAAGTTTGCCATTTGAAATCACAGGATGGGTCCATGGCTTAGCTGTGCCATGTTCGGTCGTGCCAGGCGGAGTCACGGTTCCCAACAATTTGAATCCGTCAGCGGACGCTTCGATCATTGCCAACTGGTTTTTGAGGTTATGCAAATACAGTCGCCCATCTGCAAAACAAACCGATGCTGATCCGACTCCACGATCCTGCCACTTGATGGTCCCAGTCATGAAATCGACGCAAGCCATCGTTTCGCCGATGGAGCCATAAAGATTGCCGTCGATCAAAACGCTTCCACCCATTCCTGCGGGTAGCGACTTCGCGAAGTAAAGTTCCTTCGGTTCGCTCTTTGTCCCGGTCACTTGCACCAGTCCACCACCGACACGACTTGCAGCGGAATAGACATAGTTACCGCTAGCGATCGGAGTTGCAATATTGGCCTGAGCATCCGATGTCTTGGTGTATCGCCAAAGCAAGTCACCTGTATCGGCTTTAAGTCCGACGATTCCTTTTCCAAGGTAGACAATGTACTGCTTCACGCCATCGATCGTTGCGATCACCGGCGACGAGTAGCTTGCCGCATCAGCTTCAGGCAACGGTGACTTCCACACGACTTCGCCGGTCGCTTTTTTCAATGCGATGACCGTTGCGGTTGCACCACCTGGTGTGCAAATGAGCAGATCGCCATCGATTAGCGGAGATTCGGTATAAGCCCACATGCCAGCTAAGCCGCCGAAGTCACTACGCAAATTTTTGGCCCACTTCTTCTGTCCAGATTTGATATCGAGGCAAACAAGATCACCATCGGACCCGAGCGCATAAACTGAATCGCCTGCAACGGTAGGGGTAGCGCGTGTGCCTGGATACTGAGGTCCCTGGTTCTTCCCGACCTTTCCGATCGGAGCCGACCAGACTTTATTGCCG
Organism: Planctomycetaceae bacterium; assembly: GCA_947463915.1. GTDB lineage: Bacteria > Planctomycetota > Planctomycetia > Pirellulales > Pirellulaceae > JBKCUI01. Next base: position 8,159 of record CANHVO010000139.1, on the reverse strand, counting down.
GTTGCTGTCGAAAGGGCCAAGACCTCTTCCTTTTCGTTTCCTCGATTGGAAATCACAAACAGCTGTTCACCAACGACCGATGGAGTTGAATAGCCGTCGCCGATATCCTTGGCTTGCCAAACTAGCTTCGGCCCACCTTCTGGCCACTTAGCGAGCAACCCCTTTTCGGCCGACTTGCCATCTCGCTGCGGGCCTCGCCACTGCCCCCAGTCGTCAGCCATTGCAACGCTTGACGCCAACGACAATGAGGCAAAAGCTAGAGCAATTTGTTTTCCGATGTTTCTCTTCATGGCAGTCTTTCCGAGTATTTTGTTTAGCGATGGGGTTGGTGCGAGGGAGATTATAGCAGTTTTGAGCTCATCGGTTACTGTCGCAAGTTCGTAGCTGCGGGGCAATCCCCTTGGATACAAACTGTCGCCGCTATCGCGGCTAAGAAACAAAGCTCTCATCACTTACCAGGAAATCGGAAGGTCCAAAAGTGAGAAGACTTCCATAAGCCCGAAGGGCTGTCATTTATTACGGCAACGACTTGATCGCAAATTCGCCATCGACAAAGTCGACATGGATACTGCCACCATCGTTCACTTCGTGGCGAAGGAGTTCCGTTGCGATCTTGTTTTGCAGTCTTCTCTGTATCACTCGCTTCAGTGGTCTCGCTCCATAGACGGGATCGTACCCTTCGTTGCTAATCGCATCGATCGCACGTTCCGAAACGTTGAGTCGGTAATGGCTTTCCGCCAATTGTTTTTCCAACTTTTCAATTTGCAGAACGACGATCTTTCGAATCTGCTCTTTTCGTAGAGGTTCGAAAATGATCGTTTCGTCGATGCGATTCAAAAACTCGGGTAGGAATTTGGTCTTGAGGGAATCTTGAACAGCTTGTTGCATCTCCTCTTCACTTCCGCCTTCTTCGGCCACGCGTTGGATCATCTGACTACCGATGTTGCTCGTCATTACCACGATCGTATTGGTGAAGTCGACGGTTCGATTTTGACCGTCAGTCAGTCGACCATCGTCCAGAAGTTGCAAAAGTATATTGAAGACATCTGTATGTGCCTTTTCGATTTCATCGAGAAGAATAACGCTGTACGGCCGCCGTCGAACCGCTTCGGTTAATTGGCCACCTTCCTCATAGCCGACATAACCTGGAGGGGCACCCACCAGTCGACTGACGGTATGGCGTTCCATGAATTCGCTCATGTCGATGCGCACCATGGCCGTTTCATCATCGAACATGACTTCGGCCAACGCCTTGCAAAGTTCTGTCTTGCCTACACCGGTTGGTCCGAGGAACAAGAACGAGCCGATCGGTCTGTTCGCATCCTGCAATCCACTTCGACTTCGTCGAACGGCGTTGCTGATCGCTTCGACCGCCTTGTTTTGACCGATCACCCGCTGATGCAAACGCTCTTCCATTACTAAAAGTTTTGCGCGCTCGGTCTCGAGCATGCGGGTTACAGGGACGCCCGTCCAGGAGCTAACCACCATGGCGATCTCGTCGGCTGTAACTTCGGTTCGAAGCAAGCGACGTTTATCCGTTTCCTTAGTTTCCTTTGTCTCTTGGACTTCTTCTTTTGCGATCTGCTCTCGAAGTTTGCGCAGTTGTTGATCGAGTTCAAACAGCTTTTGATAATCTGCTTCGGAAACACCTGCGCCAGAAGATTGCTGCTCCTTAATGCGTGAATCTAGTTGACGAAACTCCCCTTCGGTTTGTTCTAGCGATCGACGGACAGAACCAACGCCCGAGAAACCTAGTTTCTCAGATTCCCATTGCTCGCGGAGGCTGGCGAGTTCCCTTCGAACCTTTTCCATCTCTTGTTCGATTGCCTCCAACGCATCGTCAGTACTGGTGTCTGATTCTTCGTTCAGCTGACGCTGTGCCAGTTCCAATTGTCGCAGTCTTCGTTGAAGCGTATCGATCTCGGTCGGCACGCTGTCTCGTTCCATCGCGAGCCTCGCGGACGCTTCATCGATCAAGTCGATAGCTTTATCTGGTAGAAAGCGGTCTGTGATGTAGCGATGCGAGAGTTTTGCAGCTTCAACCAAGGCCGCGTCCCGAATCTTGACCCCGTGGTGGGCCTCGTACTTTGCTTTTAGGCCTCGAAGGATTGTGATTGTGTCCTCTACGCTAGGCTCGCCGACGTAAACAGGTTGGAAGCGGCGTTCGAGCGCAGCGTCCTTTTCGATGTGCTTTCGATATTCATCAAGAGTCGTTGCGCCGATGCAACGAAGTTGGCCGCGAGCGAGTTCTGGCTTGAGCAAATTGGCCGCATCGCTCGATCCTTCTGCGGCTCCCGCACCGATTACGGTATGGAGTTCATCGATAAAGAGAATGACATCGCCATCCGCATCCTTCACCTCACGCAAGACCGCCTTGAGCCGCTCCTCAAACTCACCTCGAAACTTGGTGCCAGCGATCAGGGACCCCATATCCAAAGAAATGACGCGACGATTCTTTAAGCTCTGCGGCACGTCCCCCTGGACGATCCGTTGTGCCAGCCCTTCGGCAATGGCCGTCTTCCCCACGCCAGGCTCACCAATCAACACGGGATTGTTCTTGGTGCGTCGCGAGAGCACTTGGATCACTCTGCGGATTTCATTGTCGCGACCGATGACCGGGTCGAGCTTGTTCTTGCTGGCTAACGCGACCAAATCGATTCCATATTTTTCCAAAGCTTGAAATTTGCCTTCAGGATTCTGGTCGGTCACACGTGCGCTCCCACGCACACTTTGAAGCGCATTGAGAATATCGGGTTCGGTTACACCGAGGAGTTTCAGCAGGCTGCTGGCTTTGTTTTCGGTCCGGCAAAGTCCCAATAACAAATGTTCCGTGCTTACAAACTCATCCTTCATGGCTTCCGCCGCAGATGCCGCAGCCTCCAAGGATTTCTGCAGCGTGGGGCCAACCGAAGCTTGACGCCCTCCTGAACTTCGTGGCAATCGCTGCATTTCGCTTTCGCAAGACGACCGGATTTTGTCCAGTGGAGCCCCCATTTTCTTGAGCAATGGGACAACTACCCCCTCATTATCCTTGAGCAAGGCCGTGAGCAAGTGCAGCCCTTCGATTTCGGGATTTCCAACCGAAGTGGCCAGCGATTGTGCCTCGACTACGGCTTCTTGGCCCTTGATCGTCAGTTTGTCCATGCGAAAAGTCATTGTTCTTCTCCGTGATTGGCAGTGGTGATTCCGAAAATGCCTTGAATGCAAATCGTGCGCCGAAAACCACTGCTCTGAAAACGGCCAAACTTTACCCCGGCTTAACCCCAAAATCAAAACGGGTGACTTCAAAGCCTGATCGAGTGACTCTGCCAAGTCCAGTTCAGACCTTAGGGAGGGCGAGGCTCCTGCCGAGCCATCGGTGAAAAGGTTCGGCAGGAGCCTCACCCTCCCAAGCCATGATTTGCTTAGGTAAACTCCAAGAAAAAATGTTTGCAGCGATGGCCTCGCGCTACCATTGGAACCCATGGCACGTAAGTTTCAGCCTGTCGCTCGTCTTAATGCTACAATAATCGTCCGATCAAAATTGATTTTCGAAACAGGTTACTATCGCATGATAAATCTCAACCGAACGCTTGCTCTCTTGCTTTGGCTTGCCCTAGTGGTCTCGATGACAACGCCATCGTTTGGAGATGATTCGGTAAAAAACGATTCGGCGAAAAACGATTCGGCAAAAACGAAGAAGTCCGACGATGCCACCAAACCCAACGGAACGATTGCGGACCCGGCTTTGGTGGGTGGTGAATCGAGCTCCGTGATCAAGGTCGCGAACTTGGTGTATGCTGGTACCAAAACCAGTGAGTGCTTTTCCGATCACTTCCTACGGCGAGCCGAAGAGTCCTCCTCGATCAGCACGAGCCGCCGTCTTCATAGCGTCAAGCTCGCGAGCGACGAAGTCTACAACTTTCCAATGATCATCATGAATGGTGAAGGGGAATTTACGTTGCTTGCCCAAGAACGCGAAAATCTTCGTCGCTTCATTCAACGCGGCGGCTTCTTGCTTGCCTCGGCGGGTTGCTCCTCCAAAGAATGGAATCAATCTTTTCGCCGCGAGATGGCCACGGTGTTTCCCGAGCAATCCCTAAAGACCATCGGTTTGGACCATCTCGTTTTCCATACGGTCTACGATATTGCTGGCCTGAATGCCAAACATGGTACGCCACAGCAGCTCGAGGGTCTGCATTTTGGAACTCGCCTTGGTGTGCTCTACTCGCAAGATGGACTCAACGACACGTCAAACACGCAGGGCTGCTGTTGCTGTGGTGGCAACGAAATTACCAATGCAGAACAAATCAACGTCAACGTCCTCATCTATAGCTTGCTTCAATGAAGTGCTTTGCCTGGCGGAAAATTGCGTTCATTTGCGCTTTCTGCGTTTGCTTGTTGAGCTGCCGTCCAACTCCACCCACCAGTCTCCATATTGTGGTTAGCGGCGACACTGCAGGTTGGATCACCCCGTGCGGTTGCACAGCCAATCAATCCGGTGGACTGGAACGTCGGGCATCGCTTTTGAAATCGCTTGGGCCGTCGGACCGCATCGTTTATATGGACGTCGGTGGATCTGCAGCAGGCAAATCCGCTTATCACCAGGTCAAGCTGAAATCGATTCTTCTTGGCGATCAATTGATGGGGCTCGAACTGCATAACATCGGTGCGCCCGAAACGCAATTAGCTCCGGAAACTCTGTTTCAAATCGCCAAAGAAACCAAAACGCAATGGCTTTCCGCCAACCTTCAAGCGGCAAACGCGAACGGTTCCGTGCCCGAGGCTTTGGCGGCGTATCGAGTCGTCGAAAGAGGCGGCGTTCGTGTTTTGGTAACGAGTGTCATTGACCCAAACCTAGTCAAAAACACGATGTGGAAAACTCGCGATGCGTCATCTAGTGTGCTGCAAGTGCTCCAAAAAGAAAAGGCGGATATCAAGATCGTTTTGGCTTACATGGACGAACCTGGCTTAAAAGCCTTGGCCGAATCACTACCCGAAGTCGACTTCATCGTCGGTGGTCCAACAGGTCAGACGCTTTCACCAACACGAGTTGGACCAGTGGAGATCATGTCGGCTACCAATAAAGGGAAATTTCTGGCTAGGATCGAACTGCAAAAGCAGGACAAAGTTTGGAAGGCGGTCAATCGCGGTGCATTGGAAGTGAAGAGTACTTTGCCGCTCGAACCAGCCCAGTCCAAAAATCTCGACGACTACCTAACAACACTAGGCAAGTTCGATTTTTCGGCAGAAGAAACAGGACTTGTCGCAAGCCCATCAGCGACCGGCGCCAATCAAGCGGACTATCGTATTGCAGGTTCCGATTCTTGCGTGCAGTGTCACAATGAGGACAATTCGTCATGGCACGCTTCCAAGCACGCGCATGCATGGCAAACTCTAATCGACAAAAGATCCAACGTTGATCCCTCGTGCCAAGTGTGTCACACAACGGGGTATGGGCTCAGCGGCGGCTTTGTTCAAGTTGCAAAATCGTCGCAAATGGTCAACGTGGGTTGTGAAAGTTGCCATGGCCCTTCACAAGCCCACGTGTTGAATCCAAAGACCAAAACCGCGTACTTGTCACGCGAGCAGTGCGTTCGATGCCATGACCATGAAAACAGTCCCGAGTTTGAATACGACAGGTACTGGGCGAAGATTACACACGGGGTGAAGTTGTAAGCCAACAGCTGGTGTACCGCCTTCAGGCGGCTTACAAATCAGGCGGATCCCAGGATTGTCCATAATTGTTTAGTGGATATCTTTGCCAAAAATACAAAGCTTTTTCACGCCCCATTTTCTCGAGATACTCGTCAGCACTACTGAATGGCCAATCGAGCCATTTAGAGCAATAGCCATGGTGCACAGGATTGTTCATAACATAATTGAGTGATGCGAAAAAATGACCTTCTGATTTCATGGCCGTTTCAGCGGCTTTGCACCATACCTGTCGCCCTCGTTTGGATTCCTCGTTGTTCCACTCAAAAGACTTGCGTCCATGCAGCTTCCCAATCTCTGAAAAGAGAAGCTTCAGCTCACTCACTTGAGCGAGAAAATGATAGTGATTCGGCAGCACGACCCACGCGAAGACTTGTGTGCATCGCTCCGCTAATAGATCACATAACTTTGACGAGAACTGCTCAAGGCGACTTTCAGAGAAGCCAATGATGGATCGATGTTCAAAGCAGGCTGCGGTAATCAAATACAAAGACGTTTCTTCCGAAACTTTGTGAGGCGGTGAGTGGAAAGGATTCTTTCGGCTTTTTCGTTCCGTTAGGATTGTCTGGCGTTGCTCGGTGGTCCACGTACGCCAGCGGTACATGGTATTCGGATCGACCGGCATTGCAGTTGCCTCCGGAAGAAATGATTTTGTGTTGATTCGTTCGCTAGTTTTAGCGAAGCCGGCTGAAGCCGGTACACCAGCGGTTGGTGTACCGCCTTCGGGCGGAAGCTGCGATCAGTTTTCACCGAACAGCTGCTGCTTTAGAAACGTATAGGCAATCGCTTGCATGAACGCGGATTGGCGATTGTTTGCCGCTCCTCCGTGACCACCCTCGATGTTTTCGTAGTAAAGGACCGAGTGCCCTTGTTCTTCCATCTTGGCCATCATCTTTCGGGCGTGGCCAGGATGGACACGGTCGTCGCGAGTTGACGTTGTGAAAAGAACGTTCGCGTATTTCACGCCACTCTTGACGTTGTGGTACGGCGAAAACGACTTGATGAACGACCATTGAGCCGGATCATCAGGGTTACCGTATTCCGCCATCCATGAAGCGCCTGCAAGCAGTTTGTTGTAGCGTTGCATATCCAAAAGTGGCACTTGGCAGACTGCTGCTTTGAACAAACCTGGATAAAGCGTAACCATGTTCCCGACCAAAAGACCGCCGTTGGAGCCACCTTGGATGCCAAGCTTTTCCGGCTTCGTTACTTTCCGCGTGTAAAGGTCTTGAGCGACGGCTGCAAAGTCTTCGTAGCATCGCAATCGATTCTCCTTTAAGGCTGCTTGGTGCCAGCGAGGACCATACTCACCACCGCCTCGAATGTTGGCAACAACATAAACTCCTCCTTGGCTAACCCAAGCTCGCCCGACCGCAGGACTGTAACCCGGCTGCATCGATATTTCGAACCCGCCATAACCGTATAGCAGGGTTGGGTGATTACCATCTAGTTTCAAGCCCTCGGCACCGACCAAGAAGTAGGGAACGCGAGTCCCGTCCTTGCTTGTTGCAAAGTGCTGGGAAATCGACAGCCCCTTGGCGTCGAAAAACGCTGGCATTTGCTTGAGTACCGAAGGTTCTGAACCGATGGTTCCGAAGGAAAGCGTGGTTGGGTTCAGGTAGTTGGTCGAGGTCATGAAGAAGTCGTTGGACTCGTCCGAGTCAACCGATGAAATGTTGACCGTCCCCAGCGATGGTGCTCCTTTGAGCGGTTCGCGAACCCAACCCTTGTCCGTTGGCTTCAAGACATAGATCCGATTCTTGACATCTTCTAATACATTGATGTAAGCGAAGTCTTTGGTAAACCCCGCGCTGGATAACGCTGTGGTATCCGATGGTTCGAAGACCATTTCAAGATTGCGATCGCCTTTGAGAAAGGCTTCGAAATTCGCCATCAATAGAGCGCCGGCTGGATAAGTCTTGCCGCCTACTTCCCAGGGCTTGCGAAGTTCGATGGATAAGTACTGGTGAAAGACCGACTTGCTTGCACTGTTGGGAACGTCGATTTTGATGAGTTTGGAATTGTTGTCGAGCAGGTACAACTCATCGTTGTAAAACGCAAGATTGCGGCTGACGAAGTTGCGTTCGAAACCGGGCGAATCGTCGTGTATGGCGGAGATGGACATGTCTTCGCTCTTGCCTTCGTAGACAATTTCCGCTGATTCTAGCGGTGTGCCGCGTTTCCACTTCTTGGCAATGCGAGGGTAGCCCGACTCGGTCATCGATCCCGGACCAAAATCGGTCATGACAAACACATGGTCCTTGTCGATCCAGCTCATGCCTCCTTTGGCTTCTGGTCGCGAAAAGCCATCCTTGATGAATTCCTTCTTGTCCATGTCGAATTCACGCGTGACATCCGCGTCCGCACCACCACGCGAAAGAGTGATAAGGGCTCGTTTGTAGTCGGGACGAAGAAGGTTCGCACCTTTCCAAACCCAGTTTTCGTTTTCCGCTTTGCCTAGAGCG
>CANHVO010000138.1 GCA_947463915.1 Planctomycetaceae bacterium | reverse complement strand
ATCGCATTCTGCTTGTGTCTGCCAAGTATCCTGAGCAAGACCGTGATTGCTCAAGGAAATACCCCAGCTGCAGGAGCTCCTGCGACTCCAACCTCGACTGCACCTCCGGCACAAGGAAAAAGCAAAGCGGCAGCTGAGGAATCGCTCCTGGCGGTCATCTTTAGCGGTGGGATCATGGGGATCGGAATCATGATCGTTTTGATCCTGTTGTCGATTTTCTCAGTGTACTTAGTGGTCGACCAAGCGATGGCGTTGCGAAAGAAGGAGTTGGTTCCTGCAGATCTTGTCGAAACAGTTCGGCAACTCTTAGCACAAGGTAAGCTTCAGGATGCGGATCAGGTATGTAGAAAAAGGCCGTGTCCCCTTTCGTTCGTTTTGGTGAGTGGTATGTCCGAAATCGAATACGGTTGGCCCGCCGTTGAAAAGGCGCTCGAAGATTCAACCGCAGAACAAGCGGCCAGACTTTACCGTCGATTGGAGTATTTGTCCGTTATCGGGAATATCGCTCCGATGATCGGGCTGCTTGGAACGGTGACAGGGATGATTTTGGCGTTTCGTGAAGTGGCCTTATCGCAAGGTACAGCTGGGGCAGGTGATCTGGCAAGCGGCATTTACTCAGCCCTGGTCACAACCGTTTGTGGCCTCGTTATCGCGATTCCATCACTAGCGGCCTTTGCCATCTTCCGCAACAAAATTGACGAGATCATCTCGGATACGGCGTATTCTGCTCAGCATGTATTCAGCTCCGTGCGACGAAGACTCCCCGGGGGCACCGTTGCACGTCCAAGCGTAGCAGCGCCGCCACGCAGCTAAACAGATAGTCGCAAGTCTTGGGGTAAACCAATGCGATTTTCTTCATCTCTCTCCTAAGCGGTAACGCTGTGAAGCATTTCAGGACGGCTGGGGCTTGCCCCACCGTCCGCAGCTTTGGAGTTCTAGATTCACGTCGCCCGATCGCATGCCTCCGGATTCGTCGCACAGTGTATAGCGATTGTCTCAATCGCTCGGCGGGCACTTTAGGCCACATCCCGCAGAACAAAGAAGCCACGACTTGAAGGTGCAATTGGAACGCGATTGTGGTCTGCACTTCCGAAACGATTGACGACAATCGTTTTACACTCGCTCTTGGCGTTGGGACGAATCCGGAGGTGTCATTTTCATCACGCGGACCATTAGAACGGGACAAGCCCGAGTCGGACAAAAAGACAAATATCAAAAGTCAATGTCGGCAAAAGTAACTAGCAAATACTCGCGCTTCCCCGACGCAACGATTGAAACGTTGCCCTTTGTTTTCGTTGTTAGAAATGCTTCACAGCGCTGAGTGATTGCTCTACTGGCAAACGGTCGGTCGGTAGTCCTAAACAGTTCTACTTGGCATGTGCGAAGGTTTCTGGTGACGCTGCATTGCAAGCTCGTTCATACGCTAACGGGAGCGGTTCGCGAAGCAGTTCGCCATCCTTGAGGAAATCGTAAAGTTCGCCGTAATGCTTGGTGTCGGTGTGAGAGACACGATGCATGATGTGCCATGGGCGAAGGTCGCTTGGGCTTGCTAGGCCGATCGCACCCAGCATCTCACATAAACTCTTGATCGTCTCACGATGGAAATTGGAAACGCGAACACTCTTTTCGGTCGGGTCCAATCCAGCGTTCAGCCATGGATTTTGTGTGGCAACGCCAACCGGGCAGTGATTGCTATTGCACTGCAACGCTTGGATACAACCAAGCGAGAGCATCATTCCTCGTGCGGAATAGCATGCGTCAGCTCCCAAAGCAAGTCTTTTCATCAGTGAAAATCCAGACGCAACCTTTCCGCTTGCTAGCACACGGATTTTGGATCGGAGTGAGTATCCTACCAATGCGTTGTGAACGAAGATCAGTCCTTCGATTAGGGGGGAGCCTACATGGTTGGAAAACTCGAGGGGGGCTGCCCCGGTTCCCCCCTCACCTCCATCGACTGCAATATAGTCCGGCGTGATACCCGTTTTCACCATCGCTTTACACACGGCTAAGAACTCGCGGCGTTTACCGACGCATAATTTGATGCCGATGGGTTTGCCGTTGCCAAACCTGCGAAGCTTACCGATGAACTCCAATAATTCGATTGGATTGGAAAAGGCAGAGTGGCCTGGAGGAGACAGCACATCTTTGCCCATTGGCACTTTGCGAATGGCGGCTATTTCCGGTGTTAGTTTGGCGGCGGGCAGTATTCCGCCATGCCCAGGTTTAGCTCCTTGAGATAACTTGAGCTCTATCATTTTGATTTGCGGATGAGCAGCTTGTTCTGCGAAGAGTCCTTCGGAAAAAGTTCCATCGTCGTTTCTGCAACCGAAGTATCCCGTGCCTATTTGCCAAATGATGTCCGCACCACCCTCGAAGTGATATGGACTGATGCCCCCCTCGCCGGTGTTGTGAGCGAAGCCACCGATTTTCGCCCCTTTGCTTAGAGCTAAGATTGCATTTTTGCTCAAGGAGCCGTAGCTCATGGCTGAAACATTGAGCAAGCTGGCGGAGTAGGGTTGCTGGCAATCCGGTCCACCAATCGTGATTCGCATGTCCTCAGGTTTATGGTGGAGAGGTGCCATTGAATGATTGATCCATTCATAACCTGCCGCATAAACATCTTCCTTGGTTCCAAATGGAATTGTATCGCGGACCTTTTTCGCACGTTGATAGACCAAGGAACGTTGATCACGATCGAACGGAACACCTTCGGTATCATTCTCAACAAAGTACTGATAAATTTCGGGGCGAATCAACTCAAACAAATATCGCATTCGCCCAAGAACAGGGAAGTTGCGTGGGATCGAGTGTTTGACTTGAACAAAATCATAAATCCCTAAAGCTAAAACGGGGCCCAAGACAATCCAACCCCACAGTAGAGAAGGCATCAGGAAAAGGGCCACGAAACTCAGGAAAAGCACAATCGAAACAATAACGATGAATAACTTGCGCATCGGAAACTCGCTGCGGATTGGAATCTTCAGGGATGTGGGGGCCGTGATATAGATGTGTTTTATCAGACGGCTACATCACTGACGACACCCTGGCTGCATGTCACATTGGGAATTGTCCTTTGCGACCTAAATCCTCACTTCAAATGCCCCAGCAGCGAACGATGATCATGATTGCAAGATTTAGCCAAAGGGCTGTTGCGAGAGTAGCGACTTGGCAGACATTAACGGCTACGACCGGCGCGGCTCCCTACTTAACGGCTTACAACCTGAATTCCTGTTGCAATCCTTAATTGGTCTGACGCTTTATGCCGAGAATCACAGCAAGTCGACCACCGGTGCATTGTTGCCGGTCTACCCCTAGGTCGACTTTTAATACACTTTTCAAAAGCAGGTGGCAGGATGTCACTCATGAACGCTAGGATGGCCAAAAGAAATCAATTCCGTACCTTCTTAACAAGGTCTAGCTGCTTTGCTGGCATTGGTGTCGCGTTCTCCAGTTGTTGTTTGCAAGCGCAGGAAAACGTATTTCGCCCGGCATCCATCCAACTGCCCGCTGTAACTGCAGTCCCTGTTCCCGGAACGCCAAAAACGATTGCGGACGAAGCTGCGGCAGCCAAATCAAAAGAGGACGCCACGCAGACGTTGGAGTCTGGAAAAGCCAGCAAAAGTAAAGACGAATCGTCCAAGGCGAGCGAGCCAAAACCTAAGAATCGAGAGCCAATTGTACTACCCAATCTCTCTGTCCCGAACACGTCAATCCAAGGTGTAGGAACGGGAGCAACTCCGGAAGATGTTGTTGGGGGGCGATTGCCGCCCGTAATCCCCATGCCTTATGGTGCCGATCGCTACGGCTTTTGGGCTTTGGATACCAAGACCTGGACAGCGCCCGTCTTCTGCCATCAGCCGCTTTACTTCGAGGATGTTATGTTGGAGCGTCATGGCCACGAACGCTTCCCGTGTGCTCAGCCGCTCGTTTCGGGTGCAAGGTTTTTTGGCAATGTAGCATTGCTTCCATACAATTCCTATTTGCAGCGCCCACTCGAGGATCGATACAGCACTGGTTACTACCGACCAGGATCGGCTGCACCTTGCGTACGACAACGGGCTCCGTACGACGCTGGTGCAGTGCGGTTCCAACTGCTCACAACTGGAACTGCTGTTCTAGCTGGTCAGCCATAATACGAGCACCGCAGTGCAACTCTGGGAAGCATTTTTTAGCGAAACTCGTCAAGAGTTTCGGTCGTTTGGCCGTTGCAGCCGAAAGTCTTGACGACTTTCGCTACACAAAAGCCTGTCTTGCGAGGCGCGCTAAGATAATCTAAACGCCTGTCCGTCTATCGAGGTCATGATCTTTCTCCTCGGGACGTCTATTTCGCATTGAGGTAGTTGATGACGATCAACGCATCTAACGGATCGATCAAGCCATTTCCGTTAACGTCGAGATAACCCAAGAATTGTGGCGGTGTTGGCACCGGTCCAATTCCAATCGAGTTGATTGCATTGACGATGACTAATACGTCCAATGGCTCGATGCTTCCATTTCCGGTCACATCCAATGCGTTGGTCGGGTTCGTTGGCGAAAAGTCGTTGGACCAATACCATGAGCTTGGACTAGGCTGAACGGGAGTTCTGGGGGGAGTGGGTAGCGGCACTGTTGGTTGAATTCCGACCCTCTGAGTCGTTGCAATGGGCGTCGGGCTGTCTGGATAGCAATACTGCGTCGTTGACCCAGGGCAAAGGAACATGGGCTGAACCCCTGTCCCTCCAAGAACCGGGCCAATCGGATTCGAAGGCCTTTCGGCCATGAATCGGATAGCTACGTCGGTTGGCGTGAGTGAATTGGTTTCAGCGGCGATTTGAAAGTAATAAGTACCTGGGTCCAAGAACAACCCTGGAGCCGACCGGAGCGAGTTCAGGGGAGCGACGAGTCCGGCAACAAGGTGCCGTTGGTCATCAAAGACCGAGACCCAAACATTACCTTCGATGGACTGCGATTCCGTTTGTCCCTCAAGCGACAGCCCAAAGAGTTGCGGTCTCGCCACATACCATTCTCGTTCAATCGTACCCGTCTTCGTGCTCACGTTTCCTGATATCAACAATTCGGGTTTTGGGGACGGTGCCGAGAACGTTGCGTTGAGCGAAAAACTCCCGGTTTTGAATTCATTCGCAACCGAGTTTGCCTTTAATTCGATGATGATCGCTTGTTCAGGAACGACATTTTCCAGGACCAACTGTGTTTGGCCATATCCCTGAACACGTACCTCGGCTTTGATAGCAACTCCGCGACTATCAAACAGTTGAACCTGCGGAACCAGACCACCGACCTTGAGTGATTCCAGGTCGACTACCAATTCGCTTTTGCCATTGAGTACTTTGGGCGCAAAAACTCGGTAATTGTCGATGTCCACCAAATCGCTGATCGTTCCAACAGTTTGATACACGATCCGTGTATCGGTTGTTAACGCCAACGGAATGTCAACGCTTCTTCCAATCGTGTCGTCGATGTGCTTGTCGTCCGTACCAGGGCCGTTGCTTGAACTCGGAACCAATTGATACGAGAAGCCATCCCTGGATCGATCGCTATCGTAATACCATCGGTGTGCATTTCGAGTCCACTCCGCTATTGCGCCCGCCTCCGCTTGCAGTCGAGTTGGGTTTGCAATCGTAACGCTATAGTCACCTGTCGCCCATGATCGATCGGAACCTGCATGAACTTGCAGGTAGTATTTGCCATCGGGTGCTGTCTGATTGAGCGTCAAAACTGATACTCCGCCGAAATCACCCGACATTTGGCTTTGAGAAAGGATGTTCCCGTTCCTATCCGTTATTTCGGCTCCGAGCTTGGCAAGGCTCAAGCCTGACGTCCGAAGCTCTACGGAGAGTGGACCTGAATAGTTGAGTGCCGTCCTTATTTCATAGACGTCCCGATCATTTGCGTTGTGAAGGTCGCCGAATTGGATCCAGACTTGATTCCCGGAAAAACCCTCCAGAACAGAGCTATCATCTTCCCCGCCTTTGATCCTCGAAGCTCGTGCGATGGAGTCGTTGCCGTTTCCGCCTTCGTTTGGATCCAAACGTCGAGTTCCATGAATAGCCTGTAAGTTGACGATGTCCTGGGGTGTCAATTCCAAGGCACCGCTCGGACCGTGCATGTGCATTGGCGAAGCTGGATCGTCGCTATGCCCAAGCCCTAGGATATGCCCAACTTCGTGGAGAGCCGCCGTCTCGATAGAGTTGAGATCTTTCCAGTCAACCGCCGTATTAAAGAACACGTCGCCAGCCCAAGTGCCCACGGAACGTGCGTTTTCTGAAACGGCTTCTGCGAAAGTATCGGTCGCATAATCAAAGCCGGTCACTCGGATATCTCCAAAGCGTTCGTCTCCTCGCGTTGGACCGTAGACACCAGATGCCGCGCCATTGTCTGCTACATTTCCGATGTTGATATTTGCGTTAACGCTCCATTTCTGAAAGGCTCGAGCGATTGCTTGCTGCCATTGTGCTGCCGGAGCGACGCGGTTGAAATCGCTTTGCAAGGTGCTGATTTCATTTCCGACATGCGTACCGTCAGGCGCAATGCTAAAGGTCAAACTCCCATAACCTGCAAATGCAATCGAGTCGCGCGCAAACAAGTCACGCTTCTCGAGTTGCTCTAAACGCAAGCTGCGTTTTCGTTGTTTTGTGCGTTGGATCATGATCTAAATTCTATGGCAGGTTCAGCTTGAGAGTAGTGACAGCCCGTGCGATTTCTTGAAATTGGGATTGCTGGCGCATCCATTGCACGTCGGGATCGGTCATGGCGATGGCCAGAATAGCAGGGTCCTCCCCAACCGCTTTGGTGAACCATCGAAAAGCGGCTTTCGAAAAGTCTGTGTTTTCGGTAACGAGTTTTGCAGGAATGCCTGCCAGCAGGCTATACCCGCATGCGACTTGATAGATCTCGATAGGATCTTGAATGTGCATTTTCTCTAGAGACTTTAAGTCATCGATTGCTGGTTGGAGCCGGCCTGCTCGAGCATGCAATACCGCTCGTCCTGCCAAATGGGTTGGCTGCGATGGGGCCAATTTGACAAGCCGATCGGAATGTTCAAGGCTCTTCTCGGGGTTATTCAGCAACTCGTTATAGACATATGCAAGCTTTTGATGCGCGTCGACATGATTAGGATTTATCGCTAATGCCTGTTCGAAATCCTTTGCTGCTTCAGCAGGGTTTGAGGCGAGTCGAATCAGGCCTCGATCAACCCATTGTCTGTCCGTCTGAGGCTCGCATTCCAAGGCTTTAGCAAAGTCCATTTTTGCGCTCTCTAGGTCTCCCGTTTGCGTCAAAAGTTCTCCACGCAATCGTAAGATACTGACGGTAGAATAGCCCGCATCGATGGCTTTGTCTAATTCCGCAATTGCTTCGCGCAGAAGCCCTTGTTTTTGCAAAGCCAGAGCGCGAGTCAAACGGGACCAATGCCAAGACGGAGCAAGCGTCAGGGCCTTTCCAAAATCCTCAGCAGCTAGCGAAAACATGGAAGCTGAAAAGCGCGCTTCGGCCCGATTGAGATAGGCAATCGGGGACTTTGGCTGCAAGGCAATGCAAACGGTGAATGCTTGCTGAGAATTCAAAGCGTCTGCATTGAACTTGTAGCTGTCGCCCAGAAGCCACCAACCGACATAGCCTCTTGGGTTTTCTTCGATGCTCTTCTTTAGAAAGCTAATTGCAGCACCATACTCCCGAGCCTGAATCAATTTCAACGGCTGATCCATCAATTGATTCCGCTGCAACGGATCGCTTGAGCTCATATCGTCCATCAACCCGTCGGGAATATCTAGCGATTTTTTCCATGTTCGAATCTTTGCAAGCCATGCAAGCATGTTGAGCTCGGAGCGTGCCTCGGCACTAACTTCCGCATGCGTATTCCATCTTTGATCGATTTGCTTTGGATTCGAACTCGAAGCGACCAAAGCGAACGTTTTCTCCAAGTCCGCTGCTACATCAGGTTCTAATTCAGGAAACGCTTCGAGCGATGTTAACATGGCCATCGAGTTTGGAATTCGCTCTTTCAGTTGGTCAACTCGATGCACCCAGTTCGCCCGATTCAATGCGAATTGCCGAACGACTAACCCAGATAACAAAAATCCGATCAAGAGCGTAGCCAAGGATGCGATCGAGAGAGATGAAGAAACGCGAGGATGTCGATAACACCATTTGATCAAACGCTCTGTATGGCTCGGCTCTGGCTGGTGTACCAGCGGCTCTCGGTGGAACTGCGCAGTCAAGTCATCCCGCAGTTCATCCGCAGATTGATAGCGGGCACCAACATCATGCTCTAGGCACTTGCGAATGATTGCTGACATTGCAGGAGAAACGGAGGGATTCCATTTGCGTGGATCCGCGGTTTCCGATTTGGATTGTTTGGGAAGATGGCCCGTCAGCATTTCATATAGGACGACCCCAAGCGAAAAGAGATCGCTCCTCGCGTCCACAACTGCCGAGTTGTTCAACGCTTGCCGATGTTCAGGCGACATGTAAGGAATCGTACCGCCCAAAGGAAGATCGGTACTGACGACTCCGTCGCTTGTGCCTTTGTAAGATACATTGAAATCCAAAAGGCGAGGTTGACCGTCAAACGCGACTAATATGTTAGCAGGCTTGATGTCGGAATGGACGACGCCGCTTCGATGCGCATAAGAAAGAGCATCTGCCAATTGCGCACCGATCCAACAGATCGAATCGACGTAATCGCATCGACTTAGATTTTGAGAAGCGGGTGAGTTTGCAATTCGATTTGTCGTGCTTGATGTGGAGACCGATTGCCCTGCATTGCTTTCCTCTGCGCTCCCAACCGTATTCACAATTGTGTCGATTTGTCCCTGCCGCTGTTGGATGGTTGTTAGCAGCGCGCCGCCACCTCCAAAACTGTTCCTCTTGGATTTGGACCACCAGTTGGACTTGTGAACGGTTACTGATCGGGGAGTCTCGTGCAAAAGGTCAGCAAGCGTCGTATTGCCAAGAAAGGGCATGCATATTCCGTAAACTCTGTCAGCACAATGCGTTGAATAGATCGGCACGATGGCGGAATGCTGCAATGTTGCCAACCAATGTGACTCATGCGTTTTGCGAAAGGTCAGTTTCAATGCGACCAAGCGCCCCGCCAATCCATGTTGCTTGGCCAAGTAAACTTTTGCGAATGCGCCAGTCCCCAAAACTCCGAGCAACTCAAACTCACCCCACATTTCGCCTGTGTTTGGCAGTGATTCGATTGCCCATCCCTTGAGGTCCGGTCCAGCGGTTTTAACGCCTGTCGTGCGGAGTCGTTGCTCTTCAAAGCGAAGGCTCTCTAGTTCGTCGTCGGAAAACGATTCCTCTGGAAATTCGGCCAAGCAATCCAAAACAGAAACAGGGTGACCTGCCCGCCAGCGATGCTCCATCCACACTCGCAGCATCTCGATCAGAATTCCTGCACGTTCTCGAGTTCCAGCCCCATTCTGTTCTGGAGCCATCTGCTTCAAATCGACGTTAAGTACACCTTTGGCCGCCACCGCGTCCTCAAGTGCATCGACATAGACGTCGAGATTCAGCATGGGTTCTGCTCTCCCACATTCAGCAAAGCAGATTCCATTAATTGCGTACGAAAGGACTGTAGAATGCGTTCTACCGTGCGCTTGCTTCGATTTTCACGCTCCGCAATGGCCTGTACCTCAAGGCCATCAATTCTAAGCCGAATGATTTCGCGGTGACTCTCTGGCTGCTTTTGGATTATCTCCTCGACCGACATGCATAGGATGCTTTTGGCTTCTTCCGTGATTTGACTGTCTGCGTGATCGACGGCAGTTTCAAGAGCCAGCGTCTTTCGAATATCACGTTTGCCAGATCGATGGTAGGCGCCGCGCGAGCGGACTTTATTCAGCGCCATGACCAGCAACAATTTCCAAAGTTCGTCTCCCTCGGGCGCTTCGTATTGCCCCTTGGCGGCTCGTCGAAAGAAGGTTCGGAAAACAGATTGAACGATGTCCTCAGGGTCAAAACGCGGCGATAGCTCGGAGGGAGTATTCTGGCTTGCCAAACGAATCAGACGGTCGGCATACCGAAAGTAGAGCTGCAAAGCTGCATCTTGATCGCCGGAACGAATCCGGTTGAGCAACGCAATATCGCTGCCATTTTTTTTAAGTTCGTCAGTCATGATTGAGGGTGACCACACTTTCGAAGAACAAGGAGGAAGAGGTTGGTCTACGCGTGATCGATCAGATAAGTATGACTGTCCGAAGGTTTTAGGTAAAGCGAAAGGCGGTTTCATTCGAGGCGTCTAGGCCCTACGTCGCAGCGTTGATTCGACCGTACCGATTCTAACGGTTGTCCCATCTGAAATCGCTGGGAACGTGGCTGGCATTATCTGGTCGCCAACGTCCTTAGGTTTCGTTGTTAACTTTAAGCTGCCCTTGCCTTTTGAGTCCGTTTGGAAACTTCCCACCAATATCCCACCGACCGTAACTTCGAATCTTGTATTTGGTGTGGCCTTTTCGATTTCAGCTTTGAATTTTCGTTTGGTAGCACCGCCTTCAATCTCCTGCTCGAACTCAGCAGACCGAACTACACCACCGACCACGTCAAACCTAGCTGCAAACTGCTGTTCTTGGTTTGCTGTACCGACCGGTGTGGTTGTCCCATTGTTTTCCACTTTGGTCACTTGCGATAGTTTCCCTTTGACGATGTCGCCAATGACAAGTTCCATGTCGGGTGACAGCGTCGTCAGTCCGTTTGGAAGCGGCAAATGTTCGCGATTGTCGTCGCCTTGGCTAAGGACCAACTTACCGCGGCCTCTTGCGTCCGTTACGAGTTGCCCCAAAGCAATATCGTTCAACGAAACCCCAAATGAGCTGGAAACCGGGGCATTATCCACTCGGATATTGAGTTCCGTCTCTGGCCCCTCGGTCTCCAACTCGACCCGAACTCGAGCGGTGGAAGTGGTCAAAACAGAGGATTGAGCGACATGCAGACCATTCCCTACAGGTGCGGCCGACTTGGAATTGATGCCGTTAATCAAAATCAAAGCGTCGAGCGGAGTTACCTGCGAATCGTCGTCGACATCGTGAAACTTCCGGTCGGTCGAAGCGGAGTCGTCGCTCCCATGATTTATTCTGTTAATGACGACCAATGCATCTAAGGGAGTCACACTACCGTCGTCGTCAACATCATGCGGGAACAGAAAATTGTGAGCGACGTCGGCCGCCATCATGGCCCTAGGCTCCAGGGCTTCCGAAAAAAGTCTTCGATTTGAGTTTCTTGTGTTTTTGGTTTTCATGGCTTTGGCTCTACAATAAGCGTGTTTAATTCAGTAGGGCTGACGTTCCCCTAATTTGTAGAGTCGATCAGGCCGCCGCCATCCGCCAAATTTTTTTGGACGGAGCGAATTTCAACATGGACTCCATTTGCATTGGCTTCCAGCCTATCAGGAAAAGCAGGCTAGAAGCGTTAGAAGCCGATGTCATTTTGGTGTCTTTCAACTTGCTGCTCGGCTAAAAAGGTGTGTTCAAAGTGACCCAGTGCGCGAATCCTCGAACTGCGAAGCAAAACGCAACGATGAGCGTGAGGTGAACAATTCCAATGTGACGTTCTTTCCCGGTTAACTCGCGAAACTGTGACAAATCTTGTTTGCAGCGAACGATTCCATACGCAAGGCAGACAAGAAGAAAGGTGAAAGCAATCGCCGACTTGATCCGTCCGGGCCATTGGAAACCAAAGAAAACGCCTGCGTACAGAAGAAAGCAAGTCAAAAGTACAGCGATCAATGCGACTAACGCTGAAAAAAGGAAATTCAGTGGCAGTTGATTGTTGGCATTATCAAATGGCAAACTGCTGGGAGACTCGTACGGATTCAAGTCACTCATTGTCTCACTCGCTCAAGTAAGGGCTCGCTGTAAAGCATTTTTCGCTCCTGAAGACATGGGGGGGGTATCGAAAGTCGTTAAGACTTTCGGCTGCATCGCCTAGATGACCGAAACTCTTGACGAGTTTCGCTACAAGATGCTTCACAGCGTTGAAGTAAAGGGGAGCTTTCGGCTTACCTAGACTAGACGCTTACCCTTTGAACCCAGCCGGAACGAGAAAGGACCGCGGACGGTCCAAGAATACTCCTTGCAGTCTTAATTCGCAGACCATTGCAACCAAGAGAATTGGCAAGATTGGAAGATGAAAGAACTCTTGGAATTCGCTTGCAACGGTGACTCCAATTGCTAGTAGCCCGTAGTAAGCAAAAGCTCGTTGGCCAGCCGTGGTGACTAGGCAAAGGATCGGTAAAAGCAGGATACAAAGATCATAGTGATAGGTATGCGGACTAATCAAAAGGGTTGAGCCGAGAATCATCAGTCCCTTCTCAGGTGAGTCGATGGCGAAGTGGCGGTCTTCGAAAACGCAGTAAAGCAAGTAGATCGAAAGTGGAATACATATGGCCCATTTGCACCATTGCGTTAGTTCCGTTGGCAGACTGTATGCCATCGTCATCAAATTGCATGACCAATCAAGACGGTACCCAATATTCTCTGCGTAGTTCCCCGTAGTGCCGACTACTTTGGCAAACGCCATCCACGTATCAATGGGGATAAGGCATGCTGTTGTGCCCCAAATGGCACAAACACTGACGCTTGCCCCGACGAAGAAACGCCACTTGCCGTTGCGAAGCATCACCAGTGGGAGCAAAAAGAACAAAGTTGGCTTGATGGAAAGGATGCCGAATACCATACCAGAGGCATAGTCGCGGTGGCACTGTAACAATCTCCAACTTAAGCAAATCAGAAACAACCAACAAACACTTTTTTGGCCAAGTGTTATCGAAAATAAAAGGGATGGGAAAAGGACCAAGCCCAACCACAAGTAACGAGCTTTGTTTGCAACTTCGCTGGTCGAATTGCCGTTCTCACTGTTCTGTTTGTGGTTGGCAATATCGGCGATGAGCTTTGCGGAAAACCACGCTGCTCCGATCAGCAGCAGCAGCCAGGCTACGACGGCCATTCGATAGCTCATCATGGCGAAAGGAGTAAACAGAGCGTAATGCGATGGTGGATAGACGGGAGGGAAATACTGGTCTGTTTTCCACGCAAAACCGACAAGGTTTGGATCGTATTGCCAGGCGCGAAAGACCTCGACGTTGTAGAGCTCGGAGACGTGTCCGGTCAGAACCATGCGTGCCCCGACCCATTCCTGTAGAAAGTCGGCACCATATGCTGTTCCAGTCTCTTCGGCATTCCACGCGTAGTTTGGTGCGAAAAGCAAATAACTACATGCGATGCCTGCGAAGACCAACAGCTGCAGCCAGCCTAATCGGGCGTTTCCCGTGGATGAGTACGCGACCGGTTCTGTTGAGGGGATTTTGCTCATCTCTCGACGGGGGCATTTCTTAACGCGCCCGAGGGCTTGACGCTTCGCAGGTACGCTCGTTGAATCATCAAGCAGAGGTCGATGAGGTCTTGCAGCATCGGCAGCAAGGAATCCCAGTCGGCGACTGCTTTTCGGTCGGCTTCACTAGCAAGCTCATGGATGATCGCAGCAATTTGCGGCATATCGATCGTCTTGGCGATGTCATGCAGCGTTTGCAACCGTGACTTGAGCACCAAAGGATTGCGTGAATCGAAACTGTGAATCACTCGCTCCAGTTGATAGCCGATCATGATGGCGTGTTGGTCATTCATGTCCGCATCAGGCATTAGACCAGTCGGACGCCAACCCATTGGCGAGTCGGTAAACTTTTCCACGAGCGTTGGATCGTAGAGTGTCCCTGCGTGCTTACGCAATTCTTGCACGGCTTCATCGTGGCTGCATGGCGAAGAGGCTAAATCCGACGTCATTGAATCATAAGCGTTGATGATCGCAATGATCCTCGAACCAAGTGGTAAGTCCCCGCCAGAGACACTTCCGTCACCACCAGCGTAAGGCGCATTCTGGTATCGTAAAATGTCGATTAGATCCGTCGAATGAAAGGCTGTTCGTGCAATTTCAGTCCCGAGTCGAACGTGATTGGCCATAACCGATCGATGCTCTGGGTTCCCGGTATGCAGTAGGGCGATCGACTCGTTGTCCGCAGTTCCTACGATACCGATATCGTGGAGCATCGCTGCAATTTCAAGCGAGTAAAGTTGGCCGACAGTCATCAATCCACGCGCGAGTGTGACCGACATTTCTGCGACGCGGTGTGAGTGCGCTGCGATTTCGGGGACTCGATGTGACATTGCAGAATTGAGAGTAACAACCGAGTGATAGGAGATCGGGTGTTCCTCGATGTCGATGGACGAGATGGCCGTTGCCTTTTTTCGTTCCGCTTCGATTGCATCCAATTCCATTTGCAAACTCCAGCAGCACACCGCATTTCTGCCTCCGTGTTTGGCCGCGTACAATCCTCTGTCCGATTGCTCAATCTGTGCTTGTAGGTTTGGTGCACCGAAGATACTGCTTGAAACGCCGATACTAGCCGTTACCTTATATGGGTTCGCTAAGTGTTCTTGAATGCCCGCTCGAATACGCTCGGCCATTGCGACGCCTTCTTCTACGGTCGCCGAATCCATCGTGACGCAAAACTCTTCGCCGCCATATCGCGCGAGAGTTGCTTTGTTGCCTATGAGCATCTGAACCGTTTTAACCAAGTCCTTTAACACCGAATCGCCGGCAGCATGCCCGTGTTGATCATTCAATTTCTTGAAATGGTCTACGTCCATCATAATGGTAATGATGCCGCGGTCACCTTGATTGCGTTGGGGCCAAAGAGCTTCCGTTTTCTCAAAAAGGGCTCGACGATTTAAAGCACCAGTCAAACCATCCCGAGAAGCAAGCTCATGCAATACTTCGTTTTGGCGGCGAATCTGCTCCTTTGACACTTCAAGGTCCGTCAACGCTTGCAACAGGTCTTTGCGCTGCGATTCCATGACGGTAATGTCTTCAAAACTAATCAAGGCTCCAGAAACGCGTTCATCCCCGTCAAGTACCGGGGTTGCATTCACTACGAAGCTAAGCTCTTTCTCGTCGCCAATTTTAAGGTGGACTTTGACGGCTGTCTTTTGAGAGTGTTCTCTGAGCGCATAGTCCCAGGGCCATTCTTCATTGGAGTCTCTTCGCCAAGGCAACTCGCTCAAACTTTCGCCGAGCAAATCGTCGGTCCGACGATCCACGCTTTTCGAAAACGAATCATTAACGAGCAACATCTTGCCAGTCGAATCCAGGATCACAACCCCACCGACAATAGTATCGAGCGTGTTACGGACCCGTTTGGGAACGGCACTTTTGGGATCAAGTACGCTCAACGCTCGCGACAAGAAGAAGGAAAAGCTGCCGAAATTCAGAACAAAACCGACGAGCAGGAGCAGGAGCCACTTTAATAGAGCCGAGCCGAAGGTCGCTTTCGTTGGTTCAAACGCTATTTCGAGTTCTGCGAAGGTTTTGTTTCCGCGGTCCAATGGAACACGCACTTGATTTATGTTTGACGGTTCTTCCGGTTTTAACGTCCAATGTCGATTGTGGTCTGGACTAGCATAAAGCACCATTCCGTCATGGCGGATGATGCTCAGACTCTGCAGTTCCGCATGTTGGATCAATGCCGCGCGACAGGACTTTTGAAGACCATTGTTGTCTTTGTTGGAAAGAAAGGTCGAGCAGCTCACTGCTAGTGCTCGACTCACTTCCTGTCTCTCCCGTTGAGTTTGGTTGTTCTCAAAAGGGATCATTCCAGAGATTCCTCCAGCCAACATCGGTCCAAACGACATCGTCGCAAGGATGATCGCCATTTTATAGGTGATCTTCAGCCGAGGCATGAAAAGGATTCCGAATGGTAAAGGGACAATGCCTATACCCCCGAGGGTACAAGCCACGTTACTTTTGCTTACTTCCTGAGGTGAGAGGCCAAAGAATGCACTCTTGCACAAATTTACTTGTCTAAGTGCGCAATCCAATTTGGTTGTAGCGATTGCATCGGTATTGCAGAGTTAATCGTCACGATGGTAGCCTCGGTAATCTGTACTATCGCAGACTAGCGATTTCGAGCGAAAAAGCCGATTGTATCGATTCTTCCATTGGCATCAGCTTTAGCTGCTGATAGGACAATACACATGAGGGTTTGTTCTTATCCGTTTCGATTGTTTATCCACTAAACAACGCCGGCTCTCGAATTCGATAGAACGGAAAGCCGTACTTCTGCAATTGGGATTCAAGGACGAATTTACCAGCAGCGGTATTTCACGGAGGATAGACGTGTCGGATTTTGGGCGTTATCTGAAAATGCACAGAGAGGCGTTTGCCGTATGGCTTACGTTTTCTTATGGCATT
>CANHVO010000137.1 GCA_947463915.1 Planctomycetaceae bacterium | reverse complement strand
TAGCGAGGCAGCTCGGATATACCCAGACTGGGAACCAGCCCGAGCCGGACTGCAAATGCTCGGGGCAAACCAGTAGCTTCAACGATTGATCTAATCGTTTAACGGTCAGCCGCAGGCGTACCAGTCGTTTAACGGTCAGCCGCAGGCGTACTTCAAATGGTTCCGGTACGCCTACGGCTGACTGTTAAACGAATTTCATGGAAGCATGGTTAGACTTTCCGTCTATACGCTTAAGGCTTGAGGATCTTTCGACCAAGCGTCGGATTATACGTAGTCCAAGCGTCTCGAGTCCGATCACTTTCAACAAGTGCCAAGGCCGCGTTCAACTTCGCGTCCATTTCGTCTAGATAATGAAACGCCAGAGCCTCGACTGTCATTGGCACCTTCGGGCTACCATGCTCCAAGTAACCATGATGGCTCACAATAATGTGCTGCAGACGCAACACGAGCGCTTGATCGACGACAAACCCAGAGACACTCAATTCACGGACCTTTGAGTCCAACATCTGAACACCTTGAACTAGGTGTCCTAATAACTGGCCAGCATCGCTGTAACTCAATTCGCCTTCAAACAGCAACTCCTCCAGTTTGCCAATGTCATGCAACATCGCGCCAGCCAACATGAGATCGCGATTGAGCACAGAGTAGTGCGACGAAACGCGATCCGCCAAACCCATCAACGATACAACATGCTCCAGCAGTCCACCTGGGTATGCATGGTGAGTTTTAATTCCCGCGGGTGCAAGACAAAATGATTTTGCGATCGCTGGGTCGTTGTAAAAACTCTCGGCAATCTTGCGAACGGTTTCGTTCGAAATTGTCGCAATGAGTTCACCAAGTTTGGTCCAGAGCTGCTCGACATCGACACGATTCCCGGAATCAAAATCCGCCGGATCCAATGTCTTCTCATCAACCAAGTTGATCTGATTGACGATCAACTGCAGAATCCCGTTGTGTAACTGCGATGCTCCTTGCACTTGGACGTACGAACCCTTCGTGAATCGCTCCGCCAATTTTTCGTCCGCATTCCATCGCATCCCAGAGATGATTCCGGTGCGATCTTGCAATTGCATCAGCAAATACAAATTTCCCTGCCGATTTGCCCTCAACTGTCGGTCCGCAATTCGGAAAGCAGAGTCGACCTGCATTTGCGGTTGGATTTCGCTCACGAAGAGTTTTGGCATGTTGGATGTCTATCTTGGATGTTCGCTTGGGATGGTCTACGTCGAAACTTCTACAAGATAACGTCCCGCGGCTGGAAGTCTATGCGGGTATCTTAGCTGCTGGCGCTCGTGTAGCTCTTCAACGCCCGCTGGAAAACCCATCGACTAAATAGGAGCCAAACGACAGTGGCAATGGGGGTGAATATCATTAGCCCCCATTCCCAAGGCTGCTTGGGCACAAGCGGCTGTGCCAAAATTCGCGCCGGGATATTGACCACCACAAGGACTGGTAACGCGAACGTAAAGCCATACCAAAGCGGGAGCCCCCAACCCGCTTCGTAAATGTCCATCGGATACCGTGAGAAGTTGGTGATGTAAAACCAGAAGTCGTAAAGGCTCTGATTTCGCCCCAACCAAATACTAGTCGCCGCCAAACAAATCATAAAGCAATAGAGCAACACAATCCCGCAAGCGATATAAGCAAAATACAAAAGCACGATCCCAGGGCCAATGCTCCACGCTGGCTCGGTGCGATAACTCAACTGAAATACCGCATAAGCCAAAATGATTAGGCCGAGAAAGAAATTGCTAAGCGAAGACCATTCCACTTTGCGAAACGAGATCAAAAACTGAGTATCGATCGGCTTGAGCAACGCGAAGTCCAAACCTCCCGTACGGATCAGTTCGCTAAACTCCTGTGCGTTGGGCATCAAAAATGCTTGAACCAGTGAATTGATCAGCCACGTCGTTGCGAGAAATACGTAGAACTCATTTTGCCCCCAACCTGTCGCCACACCAATCGATTTGACGTAGTGAAAGACAATCAAATAAAACCCTAAATTCATGAGCAACCACGACAGACTGGAAACACAATCGAGCAAAAAATTGCTGCGAAAGGTCATGTCCCGAATGAGGCTGTTCCGGGCAAAGGTGACGAACACACCCAAGTAATTCGGCTTGTCGGTTTGTGGCATCGTTGGAGTGAGTGTATCGTTTACGACATGAGGTCAAGCGAAAATCCTGCTCGATCGTACCCGACTTGCTGAAATGGCGAAATAGCCTTGTTAACCCGACGCGTAAGCGAGGAACTCGGCAGAATTCATTTGCACATCATTCGCATAGTGTTTTTCCCTATCCAATTCAATTCACGCGGCCATCTCCCGCGGCTCGTATTATCCCTCGATGTCTATTCCCAGATTCTTAGTCCCGCAGCTTCCGAACCAAGGCACCGTCGAATTGCCTGCCGATGAAGCTCACCACGCCAGTCGCGTCCTCCGCTGCTCACCAGGAGACTCCATCGTCCTTTTCGATGGCATTGGAAATGAAGCCATGGCGACGATTCTTTCGCTCGACAAGCGATCGGTCACGGCGACGATTGCCTCCTTTGTTTTTGCCCCCAGAGATCACTCAGGCCGGTTGCATTTTGCCATCGCCATGCCCAAGGGGGATCGGCAACGCAACACGATCGAAAAGCTCGTCGAGCTCGGTGTCGACACACTGATCCCACTCGAGACGGCTCGATCCGTGGCCGTCGTGAATGATGCCAACTCGGATCGCCTAGTCCGCTATACCGAAGAAGCATGCAAACAGTGTGGTCGCAATCGCCTCATGTCGATTCGCCCGACCCTGCGCATCGGTGACATTCAAAACTATGTTAACTCGCTCACTACGCAGGATACCTCTGCGCCTATCCAGATTTGGATCTTGCATCCTAAGATCGATGGCCAGTCGGCGTACAGTATTCATGCTGCGAACGCGATAGCCGCACCGAACCAAAGCCTGCTCTTTTTGATTGGACCCGAAGGTGGCTTCACCGATGCGGAAGTGACCGAGGCAGTGCAGCAAGGAGCTCGCATCCTGTCCCTTGGCGATCGCATTCAACGCGTAGAAACAGCAGCCTCAACGGCAGCCGTTCTAGGCCACTGCTGGCTGGCTGAGTAGGACAAATTTAGAGCGACCTGTGGCAAAGGCTTCCAGCGATTCGAGCCTGTGAAAACCTTCAGGCCCGGGTTAGCCCCCACGGCTTCCAACATCTATCACGGCTTCCAACATCTATGTTGTGCCCGCTCCATTAAAAACCAATGAGAGGGCGAGGCTCCTGCCGAGCCAACGGTGCAAAGGTTCGGCAGGAGCCTCACTCTCCCGAGCAATGAATTGCTTAGGTGAACTCGCTGGAAACATGTTTACAGCGGTGGCCTTCCCCACGAGTAACAAATTGCTTGCGTGAAGTCGAATAGAACATGTTGAAAGCAGTGAGCTGGAAGCCTATGCCACTTTGGTAGTCTTCGGTTTATCCGGGCGGAAGCAACGTCGTGTTCGTGACGACTTGCCAAAGATTTTCCCATTCGAACCAAGCGATGCTCTCCATCGCGAGCTTTTGCTCCTCCGTTGCCTTAGCTTGATCATTTATCTGCTCGTGCGCCGTCACAAATTCTGCGGGCGAGAACTGGCTCCCCTGAACAAACTTCAGACTCTTCGCGACAGCTAATAACCCTTCCATCTCGATTCTCTCAACCATTGCAATGGAAATCGATTGCAGCAATCGCTTGTCATGAACCTGCCGAAACCAATACTTCGCGTTCCAATAGTCTCCTTCCAATCGATGCACCACGCCATGCAAGTAGCTCGCTAGCGGCGTCGCTCCATCCTGAACAATCTCATGAGCCGGTTCGATGATCCCAACCCGCAGCCAAAGCATCGCTATAACCAACGAATCCGAGGCCAATTCACTGTCCGCGATCAAGCCAGACAATTGTTTCCCTTCTACCGATCGTACTCCGGAGTCGACAGCTCGGAGTGGAAGCGTTTTTGGCAACGAGCCCAACCACTCTAGAATCTTTTCGTTGACAGGAAGCGAGTTCATCTTAAGTCCAAGGCATTTGGGTGCAAGGTGTCCATCATTTGCGAACGTCGATTTTATCGAAACCCGAGAATCCCGGAATCTCTATTGACTGAATCGCACGGTTTCGAGAAACAACCGCCGAGCGAATAGAGTAAAATGTATCGAAACGTGCAACGACGATGCCCCGTAAACACGAGTCCGTTAGCGATCCCGATGCCGCCAACAAACAACACCAAGGCAACAAGTGTATTCCATTCGTTGCAGGGCGGCTTTGCAGGTGCATTCGCAGGGATACTCTTAGGTGTTCTAATCCCATGGCTGTTGCTTCCAGTACATGTCAATAACGCCAAAGATCCAATCAGCTGGGGCTTTCAAACGCTTGAACAAATCGCACAGTTTCTTGCCATGATCGTTGGAGCAGGGGTATTGGGAATCATCGGTGGATTGACCGGTTCTGCAATCGCCACCGCGACGTTTGATCCAACGTCGAGTGACATTCCCAACCGTATGCGAAGCAACGAACTTAGCTCAGCCAACTCGGCAACCGAGACACTGTCGATTGAGCAAGAAAAACAACAATTGAAAGCTCGACTCGCTGAGCTTGAATCGCAGAGCGAAAATTAGTCGATATCCAATTCAATTCTCTTCATTCGCCCCGAGGCGCCAGTCTTGATCGAGACTTGTCGCTTGTGAAGCCCAAAGTGACTTGCGATCAGGGAGATGAGCTCGGCGTTGGCTTTTCCGTCGATCGGCTGAGCCTTCACGAATGCGATCAAGGTCCCTTCCTCGTTGGTCTCAACTTTGGACTGCTTCGAGTTGGGCTTCACTTTCACTTCGATGATTTTCGACATACAACGAGAAACCTACCCTGCCTTAAATCGAGTCCTGGACACAACGCCATGTATATTACCGGTTAATTAGCCAGTGGGGCGTTAGCCAAATGGCAATATTGGCACTCACTTTGTTAGCGGAACGGCGCAAGCCGTCCGGTGACCGGACTTCGTTTAACAGTCAGCCGTAGGCGTACTTCCCAAAGAATTCGGTACGCCTACGGCTGACCGTGAAACGACCAAATCAACAAGCCGCAATCCGTCCGGAGAGTGGCCAGTAACGCCGTGAAACCGGCGGGCCGCCGCCCTGCCGCTACAAAGACACAATCGAAAGTAATTTGCCGTTCAGTGGATTGGAATACGACATTAGATCAACGAGGACATAGGTCGAGAGATAGAGAGTGGAATTTCGTCCGTTTTAAAATTCCGGCGTTAAAGCCGACATCCGTTACAGCCGACATCGCAAGCCTGCTATGTTGAGGCTTGGCGATACGTTCGAGTTCCAAGGCGCGGGAGATCAACGATGCAATACGACACAATTCAAAATCAAAAGACACGTCGACGCTTCATTGGCGACGTTGGCTATGGCATGTTGGCGGCAAGCGTCGGCGCGAGTTTGATGGATGAGATGGGGTTTGCAGCCCCCACTGACTTAACCGAGACGCGGCTCAATTTCGGTCACCTCGAGCCGCTAGTTGTATTGCTGCAAGAAACAGAACCATCGAAGCTAATGCGAGAATTGGTACCCCGATTGCAGGCCGGGCTTCCTCTCAAGTCGCTTGTGTCTGCCGCCGCCTTGGCCAACGCTCGAACTTTTGGCGGCGAAGACTACATCGGGTTTCACACCATGATGGCGCTCGCACCTGCCTTTCGCATGTCCTCCGAACTTCCATCGGAACGTCAAGCGCTTCCAGTACTGAAGGTGCTGTACCGCAACACCAATCGCATCCAAGAATTCGGCGGTCGCGAACGGGAAGTCCTGCGCTCAATCCCGACTCAAGATATCTCATCAACAAGTAGCAATGGGATCGTCAGCTCTGAAGCGCTCCGCGAAGCCGTACGAAATCGCGATGTGGCCAGGGCGGAGCGACTCTTCGCTTCGCTGGTTCACGGAGCAGACCCTACCTCCTTAGCTCTCAACAACGCTTTGGTCTGCGTTGAAGATGAGACCGAGGTCCATCGAGTCGCATTGCCTTATCGAGCATGGGATCTACTCAGTATCGTAGGGATGGAGCATGCGCATACGATGCTGCGACAATCCATTCGCTATTGCGTCAAGGCAGGGCAAATGTCGCACGGAGCCGACAACGAATCTCCGTCGACCATCTTGCCCCGATTGTACGATCAGTTCCATTTGGAAAGCGAAAGCAAGTCGAACAAAAAAGTCGACAGCGCTTGGATACGTCAATTTTCGGAAACGATTTTCAAGTCGACGGCCAGCCAATCAGCCGAAGCTACAGCCGCCGCGATTGCTGATGGCATCGAGTCCGATGCGATCGGTCGGGCTATTACTTTGGCAGCCAATCAACTCGTACTGAAAGATCGCGGTCGATCACCGCGTGAAGAGCAAATAGGCAAGCCGATTGGCAGCGTTCACGGCGATTCGATCGGAGTCCACGCAACCGACTCTGCCAACGCTTGGCGGAATCTAGCCAAGCAATCCGATGCAAAAAACCGAGTCGCATGCTTGATCTTGGGAGCGTACCAAGTTGCGTACGATCGCGTATCGCGAGGCGGGGATTTCTTGCATTGGGACGCGATGCCGCTGAGTCAATCGCTGGATAGAATTTCGGAAAAGGAGCCTGTAGCGTTGTTGCAACAGCTCGACGATGCCATCAAGAACAATCTCCAATCGCAATCCGCGTCTCTCGTTGCCAGGTATGGGCAACTAGGTCACGATCCGAAAGGGGCCTTCGATTGTTTGCTCAAGTACGCGGTCAGCGAAGACGGAGCGCTGCATGCAGAGAAATACTATCGCACAGTTCGAGAGGAGTTCGAGGCAGCGGCCATAGAACACCGCTGGGAATTCGTGATCTCGTTGGCCCGTGTCACGGCCAGCGAATACGGCAAGCAAGCCGCAGGCTACCAAGAAGCGGTCGACCTGCTCAAAGTGTAAAACGATTGTCCTCAATCGTTTCTGAACTGAGAATTGGCAAATCCAAATTAGTTAACGCACAGTCCGCTTCACGCCGCTTCATGGCCGTTGATTCCAAAACCGCCTAAAGTGCCTACCAAGCGATTGAGACAATCGCTTTACTCTAGATCCCCATGTCTGCTAATCGTTCAGCGATCATCGACAGGTTGGTCGTAAGCCGGGGATGGTGGGCTTGGAAGTCGTCGATGAATTCCTGAACTCGACCAGCCAGCAACGGATTGTTGGACTCTGGCTCCGACGTGGCTGCAGATCGCGTGAGCACATTTTGGATATCCTCCACCAGCAATCGCATTTTTTCAGCGACTTGCTCGTCAATTGCCGAATTGTCAGCAAGATTCTGGCGGAGCGAGTCCAGCAGTTGTTCGAGATTGACGTTTGTCATGGTTTTCCGAAATTTCCAAGTAAGAGTGTAAAACGATTGTCCTCAATCGTTTCTGCCAAGTAACAGTGTAAAACGATTGACCACAATCGTTTCTGAACTGAGAATCGGCAATTCCAAACTGCTCAACGTTCAGTCCGCCGTAGGGCTGCTACCCCAAAAAGCCTAAAGGGCCCGCCAAGCGATTGGGACAATCGCTTTACTCTACCAGATGGGATCTTGAAAATGCGGACTTTTCGGAATACAACTGGGCCTTAAATCTCGGATTGTGGTGCTGTCGTCCCCCGAACGGCGGAACACGCCTACTTTCCTCGAACAACATCAATTTCCCGATTAATGAAATAAGAGTGGCTTCATGGCTGGAACAGGTTTGGATGACGGTTTGGTCTCCGCGGACAATGTGGCGAAAATCCTCGGCCAAGCGTTGGACGCTGGCGATGGTCTGCTTCGACTGACCCCCACTTGGGTCCCGCGAAGTTTCTTGCACCCAGGACGCCGCATCAAATTGTTTCCTGGCGATCTTTACGCTTTCGGAGCAAACCGCGGCGGGATCGATGAGCGTTGGTTCTCTAGCACCACCGAAGCAGCCAACGAAGGCCGTGTTTGGCACGAAGGTCTCAGCTTCTGCTTGTTCGAAGGCAAGAAGTTTCTGCTAAAAGATGCGGTTGCTGAACAAGGCAACAAGCTAGTCGGTGAATCGATTTTCAAAAAGTACTCGCGATGGCCGGTCTACTCGAAATTCTTCGACAACATGGGCCCCATCCCTCACCACATGCATCAATCTCAAAAGGATGCCAAGTTGGTTGGTCAAGAAGGTAAGCCTGAAAGCTATTACTTCCCACCTCAATACAACAACGTCGACAATAATTTCTCCTACACGTTTATGGGACTAGAGCCCGGCACAACCAAACAAGACCTGCGCCGTTGCTTGGAGAACTGGAACAAGGGTGATAACGGCATCCTCGATCTCTCGCGAGCGTATCGCCTCAAGCGAGGAACCGGCTGGCTAATTCCGCCTGGCGTTTTGCATGCTCCAGGTTCCCTCTGCACGTACGAGCCTCAATGGGGCAGCGATGTCTTCGGCATGTACCAGTCGATTGTTGAGGGACGCTATGTTCCTTGGTCGCTCTTGGTCAAAGATATGCCACCAGAAAAACATCAAGATCTCGACTTCATCATCGGTCAATTGGATTGGGAAAAGAACGTCGATACCCACTTCAAGGATAGCAACTACATTGAGCCTGTAACGGACAAGCAAATGAGCGGCGATGGTTACACCGACAAGTGGATTGTCTACGGTCACATCGACAAAGAGCAATTGTTCAGTGCGAAAGAGCTGACCGTTGAGCCGGGCGCACGCTGCATCCTCAAAGAAAATGCGGCGAGCGGTTGGATCACTGTGCAGGGCAAGGGCCGAATGGGCAAGCTGGCGCTGCAAACACCAGCCATGATTCGATTCGGACAAAACACCGAAGACGAAGTGTTTATCAGCCACGATGCCGCATCGCGTGGTGTCGAGATCGAAAACACTGGTAGCGAACCACTCGTGGGGCTGCGTTACTTCGGCCCAGACGCTCATGCCAACATGCCGCTCAACGGCGCATGGAAAACACAATCGTAGCGATTCAATACCATTGATTTTGCTTTAATGCAATTTGATGTCGGGGTAGCGAAACTCGACAAGAGTTTCGGATTATTCGTAATTTACCGAAAGCCTTGACGACTTTCGCTACGAATCAAAACCGCCCCCCTCGCCCATCACTTCCCTACCTAACAACCAATCCCACCTTCAACTAACTTTAAGAGACACCGGAGTTTGTATGCCTACTAAGTCCTCTCCAAAAATTCACAACGCTATGTGGCCGGGTTTGGTTGGAAAGGGGGACGGAGAAGGCCAGGAGCCACCGATCAGTCTCGAGCGAATGCTGGAACTGACCGCCGCCGCTTCAGTCAACGGCCAGAAGTTCGATGGCATCGATTACTTTCTGTTCTTTCCACATACAGACCCCAACGCAAGCGATGTAGAACTGAATCGGATAGCGGACTTGATCGCGAGCCATGGCTTTAGCGTTGGATCGCTCGTGGCACCGGTTTGGCCAGGCACAGTAGGTGACTCCGCAATGGGGGACGCTGCAGCCAAAGAAAAGTTCCTCTCGGCAGTCCGAATGGCTTGTCGTATCGCAGGCATCTTCGAAAAGCATGGCGTTCGCAAGCACGGTGTCATTCGAATCGACAGCGCTGAGTTTGGGATCGAAAAATGGCGGCAGGACAAAAAAGCAAACACTCAGAAGATCGTTGATACCTTTAAGGAAGCGGCACAAATTGCCAAAGATCACGGCCAGCGATTGGCTGCGGAAGGCGAGATTTGTTGGGCTGGTATGCACAGTTGGAAGGACATGCTCGACGTACTCGAGGGAGTCGGAATGCCTGAGGCCTTGGGCTTCCAAGCCGACTTGGCCCACACCTATCTCTACTTGATGGGTTACAACGCTCCGGAGCATGCGTTGCTCAAGAGCGAATACACGGAGGCGGAGTTCTATGCCGCTTATGAAACGATGACCGACAAGCTTCGGCCTTGGACCATCGATTTCCACGTGGCCCAGAACGACGGTAACGTTCACGGCGCCGGCTCGCACGACAAGACCGGCAAACACTGCCCAGCCGACGATCCGAATGGCAAGCTGGACATTGTTCGATGCGCAGGATACTGGCTCAAAGATGCTCAGTCGCGTGGCATTCAGCATATTTGCTGGGACGGATGCATGTTCCCCAATGCGACGCTAGAAAAGCCAGCCACGTGGAATTCCATTTTGGACACCATGATTCGCGTCCGCGATGCGCACGGTTGGTAAGCATAATTCGATGGGTAAAGTGGCATAAGCTTCTATTGCGAGGCCATGAAACCAAGCTGGAAGCTTACGCCACACGAAATCAGCACTAACTCAATCACTCACTCTCAAACCAGAATAGAAGCAGATGAAAGAACTACGCATTGGCATGATCGGTTATGGGTTCATGGGCAAAGCACACTCGAATGCTTACGCTCAAGCGAATCACTTTTTCCCTTCGGAATACAAACCGGTCATGAAGGCTTTGTGCGCTCGCAACGCAGACAAAGCAAAAACCTTCGCAGCGACTTGGGGCTATGAATCGATTGAAACCGATTGGCGAAAGCTGTTGGAACGATCGGATATCGATGCCGTCGATATTTGCACACCGAACAACATCCACAAAGAAATCGCAATTGCCGCTGCAAAAGCGGGCAAGATGATTCTTTGCGAAAAGCCTCTCGCTATGAACACGGCCGAAGGGGAAGAAATGTGTGAAGCGGTCGAAAAGGCCGGAGTTGCCAACATGGTTTGGTACAACTACCGCCGTGTCCCCGCAGTCACGCTAGCCAAGCAGATTATCGACTCCGGCAAGCTCGGTCGAATCTTCCATTATCGTGCCAATTTCCTTCAAGACTGGACCATCAACGCTGACGTACCACAAGGTGGCGCAGGAACTTGGCGGTTGGACGTCGAAGCCGCAGGCAGCGGAGTCACGGGCGACCTGCTGGCCCACTGTATCGACACCGCACTATGGCTCAACGGCTCCATCAAAGACGTTTCTGCAGTTACTGAAACGTTTGTGAAAGAGCGAATGCACTCCGAGACCGGCACGAAGCAACCGGTTGGTATCGATGATGCTTGTTCGTTCTTCTGTCACTTCGACAACGGTTCGCTGGGACTATTCGAGTCAACTCGTTACGCTCGCGGTCACAAGGCTTTGTACACGCTCGAGATCAACGGCGAGCATGCCAGTATCGCGTGGGATCTACACGATTTGCACCGACTCAAGTACTTCGATTACGCAGACGAGTCGACCGTACGTGGCTGGCGAAGCATTCATGTTTCGGATGGCAATCAGCCCTACATGGGCAATTGGTGGGTGCCTGGCTTGCAGATCGGATACGAACACTCGTTCATCCACCAAGTTGCGGACTTCCTCAAGAGCCTGGAAACCGGCGAGCAAGCTCACCCGTCTTTCCGCGATGCATTGGAGACGCAAAAGGTATGCGACGCGGTACTATCGAGCGCCAAGAACCGTCAGTGGGCAAACGTCTAGTACGGTAATCGGTTTCAATTCAGGGCACACCCGGCAGAGGTGTGCCCCACGGTGTGTCACTCTTGCCGAGAGTGACCTTGTACTGCCATACATCTACATCGATTCAACCAGCGCGTTCTATTGCACTACATCGATGAGCAAACTCGCAGCGTTCATGAGCGCTCCCGGTCGATGAACTCAGAATTCCGCATTTGAGTACGAAGATTCGCCGCCAGTTTGGCTTCGCGTCTTTGAAAAATTGTGAAGCGGAACGACTAACGGGGTTCCTAGTGTCGGATGTCTCATCACGCTGACCTCGACATCGAAGGCTTCGCGAATGAGAGCGCTGGTTATCACTTCCTCTGCTTTGCCGATGGCAAGCAACTTGCCGTCATGCAAAATCGCAACTCGATCAGCGAACATGGCCGCCATGTTCATATCGTGGAGTGTTACCACGCTGACCAGCCGATTCTGTTTGGTCAATTGCCGCACTTGATCGAGTACTTCGTATTGATATTTCAAGTCCAAGCCCGCGATTGGCTCGTCCAGTAGTAGCACCGAGGCATCTTGAGCGATGGCGCGTGCGAGGATCATTCGCCGCCATTCCCCTCCTGAGAGCTCCAGGATTGAGCGATTGCGGAACGAAGATAGCCCAGTCGCCGTGATGGCATCTTCTACTCGACTTTGATCTGCATTCGACAAAGGAGCCCACCAGCCGCAATGAGGCATTCGCCCGAGAGAAACGACGTCATGGACGGTTAACGTCGACGTTTGATTCTCATGCTGTGGCATCAATGCAATTTGTTGAGCTAGATTGCGCCGCGATAGCTTGGTTATGTCGCTTTCGTCTAGGAGCATTTTTCCCGATTCAAGCTTTAGCTGCCGAGCGATCAACCTGAGGAGCGTTGTTTTGCCTGCTCCATTCGCTCCTAATAGCACCAGGACTTCGCCGGCTCGCAGTTCGAGCGATACGCCATCGATGATCATTCGCTCGGTGTACCCGAACTTAAGTTGGTCGACTACCAGATGCGTCACGAAGCATCTCCTAAAACGGTGCTGCTTCGCGAGCGAAATAGCAACAGTCCGAGAAAGAACGGGCATCCCATCAAGGCGGTAATGCTACCCACCGGCAATTCCGTTGGCGCCACAATCGTTCTAGCAATCGCATCGGCAGAGATCAAAATCATTGCGCCATAGCAAGCGCTCATCGGAATCTGCCAAACATGTTTTGGGCCCACGGTCCAGCGAGCCATATGCGGAGCGATCAGTCCGACAAAGCCGATGATTCCCGCCGACGAAACCGCAGCGCCAGTTGCAATGCTCGCGCCTGCAACCAGCAGGAGTCGAAACCAGGCTAGGTTCAATCCCAACGATTGCGATGCAACGTCACCTAACAAATAGGAATCCAAAGGCCGCGACAAACCCCAAAGTATTACCAATCCGATGAGAGCAATCAGCGAAGTCGAAGCGATCGAAGGCCAGCCGTTGTTTGCAAGTGATCCCATCAACCAAGCGAAGATTACCATGATCTTCTCTTCGCTCCAAAACATCAGTAGCGAGACTATGGAATTGATCATGCTGCTGAGTGCGACGCCTGCCAACAACAAGGACAGTGAATTCGAACGCCCGCTGAGTGAACCAATGAACATCACGATTGCAACAATGAGTAATGAACCCAACAGTGCCGCAACGGCGGTCGTCCTCAGGCCGAAAAGTGCAGCTTGCCAGCCGACCATGATGGCAATGGTAACGCCAAGTGCCGCTCCACTGGATGCACCGATGATGTAGGGGTCGGCCAGTGGGTTGCGAAACAGCGCTTGAAAGCCAACTCCAGCAATACCGAGCGAACTCCCGACAAGGATTGCGGTGATCATTCTCGGCAGCCGCAATTCGAACAAGATCGTACGCTCGGTGCTCGTCAGGCCACTTGCATCACGGAGCAAGAACTCCATCGCATCCCATGGTGAAATCGCGATTGCGCCAACGAATAGGCTTGCAACAGAAGTGAAGGCCAGAATAAGCCCGGCGATCAAGACAAGATACACAGGCTTACTCAAGGTTGTCGTCGTTCCTTGAGTGTGGTTTCGGGGTAAACCGCATCGATCATTTGCTCGAGTGCATTGAGCATTCGCGGTCCACAACGAGAAACCTCATCGCCATTGATGATAAATACCCGCTTGTCAGTGATTGCTCGGATGTTTGCCCAGCCAGGCCGTGTGGCCACACGCTCAAACTCGACTTGTTTCAAGTGATTGGTCGGTGTGAGGATAACATCGGGATTGCGGTCGACGACCACTTCGGAGCTAATGCAAGGGTAACTTGCATCGGTGTCTTCGAAAACATTCTTCATCTTGCCCATCCTTAGTAACTCGCCAATAAACGACTTAGGGCCAGCCGTCATCAAGGGATCGTCCCAGACTTCGTAGAACACAGTGCGTTGTTGGTTGGGCGAAAGCGAAGCAACGCGTTGCGCCAATCCATCACGACGCTCCGTCATTTGGGATATCAGCGATTCCGCTCCTTGTTCATGGCCGGTGATTTGCCCCAGCAACCTCGCTTCATCAAAGAGTTCCTCGAGAGTTTCAGGGCCAATGTTGACCGCTTGGATTCCGATTCGTTCGAACAGTTCCAACAAGGGTTCGTGCGTATCCCATTTGCAAAGAACGAGATCTGGCTTGAGAGCAAGAATCGTCTCGCGGCTAGTGCCTTCCATGATACCGCTGCCAACGCGAGCCACCTTCAAAGCGTCAGCTGGGTAATTGCAGTGGTTTGTTGCTCCAACGACCGTAGAGCCTGCTCCAATCGCAAACAGCAACTCTGTTGACGAGGGCGAAAGCGAAATGATACGTTGCGGGACGCTTTCAAAAGTGACTGACCGCCTCGTGCGATCGACAATTGATACAGGCGGCCGTTTTGTGATTGCGACAGGGGGCGTGTACGCTGAATCGCTCGTCATTTCTTCAGGAACGATCGATTCCGTCGGACCGCAACCAGCGCACAGCATCAAGACGATGCTGCTTGCAAGCATCCCCTTCTTTAGCTGGTTCAAGCTCCAATGGCGCATGTCGGTGATCCGGTTGCTTGTCGATGTGGGGACCCCAAGCCCACTTGCTCCATAAATATGGTGCGTTGCATCCGAATGGTGGACGAGCCTAGATTGCCGCAAGTCCACGAAAACCGGATGTGTTGAGCTTGGGTTCGCGATAAGCGTAAAAACAGCCAAAAGGACTACCGGACAGAGAATCAAACGTATGGTGCGAAGAACCTGTGTCCGCAATGACCGCCTCAACCCAGGAAGGCACTTATCATCCAATTTATGGTAGGTCTTCTGACTCACCGCTTTTTCTAACGCTTTCAACCTTCTCGTCCACCGATGGGACAATGGTTCATGAGTCAAGCGTCAGACGCAACGCAAGGTTGCAAAGCAGCATACAGCGGCCGGACCGTCCCGGAATTTCACCGGAGTTCCCTGTTCACCCAAAGATCGCAACTGCGAAATCGGATCACCACAAACTGGATGTCAGTCTAACTTACCCCTGAAAAGTGTCAATTCGGGAACGCTCGCTCCCAGGGGGCTCGGACAGGAAGAGAACGCGGGGGCATAATTGTATTGAGAGTTCGTGGGCCAGGTCAGCCACCACTTTCGGCTGCCTGAGGAGCAACGCAAAAAAACAAAATGGATGTCACCTCTCCCGACGGAGTTGGGGGAGGTCGAATGAAGCCTTCAGCGACATTCGGGAGGGGGCGTGTATACTGTAGCTGTCATCTTGATGCGAGATTGAAGCCGAACTCCGCTCGAAGCGGCACCCCCTCCCGGAGCTTGCTACGCTCGCTCCGACCTCCCCCTGCTTTGCTGGGAGAGGTGACTTTGGCGGCTTTTCTTGGGTTTTGTTGAGCGGTGGGAGCAAGCATGCAAAAGTGTCGTCACTCGAGCAACGTTAATGGATTGACGCGCGTCCTGAGCGGCATTTCGACGGGTCGGTTCAGCCGATGGCTTTCAAAAACCGACGCTATCATTTCGATG
The DNA here is from genome assembly GCA_947463915.1 of Planctomycetaceae bacterium. Classification (GTDB taxonomy): domain Bacteria; phylum Planctomycetota; class Planctomycetia; order Pirellulales; family Pirellulaceae; genus JBKCUI01. The sequence goes on along the minus strand of CANHVO010000137.1, from coordinate 770 downwards.
ATGTCTCGCGCGTCTTCGGCGCCGCATCGTGTTGGCTGTTGCTGTTCAATGCTCAATATCAAGTCTTTGATGGCAGCGATGTGACCGCTCTCGTAGGTGCCATCAGTTCGAGGTTCTGGTTTGCCGATTCCTGCAGATGTTATCGTTTCCCAGGATTTGCCCGAGCGCCCGGGCGACCAGCTGCCGTCCCGTAAGACGTGGGCTGGAACCAAGTAGCCACTTTCTAATTCAATGATTCCCTTTGAACCGAAAACTTGGATCGCGAACCGAGATGGAGTGCTTGCCATTCCACGCCGCGAAGCGAAATGGCCAACCACCCCACCTGGGAATTGAAAGCTCGCTTGAACATGGTCGCCAGCGAGCGGGCCGATCCCTTCTGCGCCGTCCCGCACATCGCTTCGCTGAATCCTCCGGCCATTTTGCATGACGGTTGCCGTGCAATGGGTTGGATTGCCACCGGCGAAACTGCGCATCAAGCCAAAAACGTGCGATCCCAGGACCCACAGGTCTTCGCCGCCTCCGCGATGGTCTTCTTTGCCACGTGCTCGGAGCTCAAGCAGATCGCCAATTTCGCCAGCTTTCACTAGCTGGACAACGGTGTCGAGGACGGGTGAGTATTGGGAAATATGTGCGATTCCCAAACTCAAGTGACGCATCTGAAACTGATGAATCACTTCATCGCATTCGGCTAGGGTTCGGCAAAACGGCTTTTCCATGTACACATGGCAGCTTGCTTCTGCGGCGGCCAGCAACATTTCGTGATGCTTATC
>CANHVO010000136.1 GCA_947463915.1 Planctomycetaceae bacterium | reverse complement strand
TTGGAACGGGTTTCGAATATGGGTAGGTCGATTGTGGTTTGGCAGTTCCGAAACGATTGAGGACAAACGTAATACACTGTATTGGAGCCAAAAGAGTAGAGCGATTGTCTCAATCGCTTGGCGGGCACTTTAGGCAGGTCTTAGCCGAGTGGCTTTGAATCCAATTTCGGTTTGGAACGGGTTTCAAATATGGGTAGGTCGATTGTGGTTTGGCAGTACCGAAACGATTGAAGACAATCGTTTTACACTGGACGCTGGCGTCTACCTATTGAATGCTGAAAGACCTATTTGGACGCCGTGTGAATAATGGTTTGCTCTCCACATCCAAATTGAAAGTCCCAGCCTCCTCCGAGCGCTTTGAACATCGCGATCAAGCTCATTGCGATGCTTGATTCGGCTTGTGCGAGTTGGTCTTGTTGGCGGACCAACTCCGCTTGCATGACATAGACTTGCCCAAAGTCGATCGTTCCGGCTTGATAGGATTGATCCAGCTTCTCCACAGCTTTCGTCGCACCGTTCACAGCGGTTCCAAGCGCCGCGGCGCGGTCAAAGCCATAAGCGAAAGAAATCTGTGCGTCCTCAGCCTCGCGCTGCGCATTCAAGACGGAGGCTTGATAAGCGTATGCGAGTCGGTGAAATGCAGCCGTTTCCGCTTCGACGTTTCGCTTGATTCGGCCATAGTTCAGAATATTCCATGCGAACTGAGGTGAGATCACCCCCGAGGAACTTTTGGAACTACTTAGTTTGCCAAGGTCCTCTGCCGAATAACCGATGTTGCCGGCCAAGCTGACATGGGGATAAAAATCGGATTCCGCGACTCCAATCCGTGCCGACTGAGCTGCCAGTTCTCGTTCGGCCCGACGAACGTCTGGTCGCCTTCGAAGTAGGTCGGCAGGTACGCCAAAGGCTAAACTCGAGGGCGAAATTGGAATCTGGCTTGATACACCTAGTTCGCTCGACAAGTCGACGGGTGGTCGCCCCAAGAGGACGCACAATCGATTGCTGGCTTGTCTGCGTTGGATCTCCAGCGTTGGCAAAATCGCGGCTGTTTGACCGACATTCGTCTCGGCCTGCGCCGCATCGAGTCCTGAGACGATACCGGCGTCTTGTTTCTGGGTGGCAATATCGAACGTTCGCCTTTGAATATCAAGATTTTGCGATGCCAAACGATATCTCCGTTCGGCGGTGCACATCTCGACATAGGCCGATGCCACCTCGGCAATTAAGATGACCGCCACATCATCATAGGCTGCGATCGTCGCGTCTAAACTGGCATCAGCAGTCTCGATGGCTCGCCGGTATCGGCCCCAAAAATCCAGTTCCCAAGAAGCAGCTAGTCCAATCGACCAGTTTTCGGGATTGAGGTCGGGTTCAAATACCCCTGGGAACGAAAAGAAGTTCGCTGTTCGCGAACTTAGCCGAGACTTGCTAAAGCCACCGGTAACAGCTTGCGATTGTGGATAGAGATTTCCGACTACAACTCCACGCCGAGCTGTCGCTTCCTCGATGCGTTGGCCAGCTTCGCGCAGCGTTAAATTCTGCTGGAGGGTTGTTGCCACCAGCTCATTCAAAACTGGGGATTGAAAATGGGTCCACCACGCAATTGGATTCGCAGGCTCACCCATCAACCGCGGGTGACTCTGCATGGTCCAATCTTGTTTCACATCGGCGTGTGGAACGACGTACTGTGGGCCTACCTTGCAGCCGACGAAAGCAGCGCAAACAAATGCTATGGCGATCCAGTGTCGGACGTGAGGGGGGATCAACAAATCCAGTAAATCGAACTGCACGATAAAACGCAATCGAAAGAAGGAGTACTTGCCTTTTAGCCAATTGGCCTTTTCTATCTTTCGGCTGATTTGCTTCTAATCATCTAGTCTTAGGGGCGGTGAGTTACGTCACCTACATAATCGGAAAAGCCCCTGCGGCGATAGCTAGCATACGGATATTCTCTTGCTACTTGGGTTCGCTACCTCCTTTGAAATCGCCAGCAGTGACCACGACGAGTTTCTTTTGATTAAGTAGTTTCTTCAGAACAGCATCGACAGACACCTTGGTCAGTGCCTTTACGTTTTCCTGTCGACGTGTGATAAACGCTTCGTCTCGATTTGCCTCTTGATACTGATGGAGCGTTGACAGCAACTGCGAATCGTTGCTGAGCATTTCTTCTAGCTGCTTCAAGTAGCTTGTCCTCGCTGATTCGATTTCCTCTTGGGTGACCCCGTTCTTCATGAAATCATCGAAAACTTCGTCGATCGTTTTTACCAGCTTGTCGCGGTTGGTCGGATTCGTAATGGCAAAGGTCATGAAGATGGCGGAGCGATCCAAAGGTTTAGCCATGAACTGGCTGCCGACGCCATACGACAGGCCTTCCTTCTCACGAACTCGTTCTCCCAATCGACTGGCTAGCGATCCGCCACCCAAAATGTCATTCGCAATATACAGAGCCTCCCAGTCTGGATCGTCAGAGCGAATTTCCAAATTGGTCGCGGCCATCAAGACTGCGTTTTCTTTGTCGGGTGTCTCGATCGAGATCGTCTCTGGCTGAACATTGAGATAGGGCTTGGCGATTCGAGTGTATGTTTCCGATGATTTCCACCCAGCCATCATTGCGTTGAGTTGTTTCAGTGCGAGTTCTTTCTCGAACGCTCCTAGCACCGTAATCTCGCCATTGGCTCCGGAAAGAAAACGCTTGTAGAGTTCCCGCAGGTTGGTAACTTGAACTGCTTCCAAACGCTTGAGGCTTTCCTCGGTGGTTGGGACATAGTGGATGCTACTCTCAGGAACCGGCGCTAGTTTGCGAGACAATGCAACTTGAGCTAGGTAATTCGGATCTGTTTGGGCAGATTCTATCTCGGAGCATTTCTTAGTGATGAGCAATCCAAATTCATCGTTGGGGAAAGTCGGGTGTCGGAGAATTTCCGACAAGAGCTCCATCGTTTCAGAAAACTTCTTCTTTCGACCTGTGACTTGAAAAGTAACCGCTCCTGTTTCGCTGCTCGCTGTGCATTCAGCTTGAAGTTCGTCCAATTTGTCTTTCAAGGTAGCCTCGGTGTACTTTTCGGTACCCATCAACCACGCGTCTCCGAGCAACTTTGCGGCTTGAAGATTCTTATCCGTACCAAGGGTCTTTTCGTTGCCGAACCTCAGTGTCAACTTCAAGTAGAACCGATCCCCACGCACTTGTTTTGGTAGCAATGCATACTTAAGACCGGATTCCAATTTTCCGCGGAAGGTGCGGGACTTGATATTTTCAGCGGTCGGTGCAAACACCTCTCCCTTGGATACCGAATCGCGACCTGTATAGCCGGAAACGAGCGAATCGATTTTTGGGCGTTGGCCGATGACAGAACGATCTGGTTCTGGCGTTGGAACGAACATGCCTGTCGTTCGATTGCTGTCCTTAAAGTAGATTTCGGCGACGCGTTTGACATCCTCTGTCTTAACCGTTTCGATGCGATCGCGGTCCAAAAAGAACAATCGCCAATCGCCATAAGCCACCCAATTGCTCAATTCATAAGCGAAGGTACCTGTATTGGTTTGAGCATTTTCTTTTTGGTTGACCAATTCCCGAATCGCACGCGTTAATTCTTCTTCAGTAATTCCGTCTTTGACAATGCTCTGAAAAATCTTGCTTAGCGATACACGCACCGCTTCGACTTGAACCTCTCGATTGACTTGAATCAAACAGCCAAACATGCCTGGGTCATAACCTGTTTGATGCATGGACGTCACAGCGGATGCTTGTCGGGTCTTAACGAGGCTTTGGTAGAGTCGACCGCTTGGCTCAGTTCCCAAGATGTGTTCGAGCACCTTTAGGGGGGCCGAGTCTGCGTGCGCTATCGCAGGAACGTGATAGCCAACGCCGACCAATCCGACATCGCCAACCCGATTGAGGTAAACGATTCGTTCGCCATCCTGAGTGGGTTCCACCGTATAGGTTTGTTCGAGAGGAGTACTGACTTTTTCGATTGAGCCAAAGTGCTTCATTGCGGACGACAAGGCTTTTTCGGTCTCGAACTTTCCTGCGACGATTAGAACAACATTGTCAACGCGATAGTATTTTTTGTAAAAAGCGCGAAGCCGATTCACGGGAACCCGTTCGATGTCGACGCGATTGCCGATTACGCTTTTTCCATAATTATGCCATTCGTATGCATTGGCCATAATGCGTTGCAAAAGGATAGAGTTGGGGGAATCTTCTCCCGATTCGAACTCATTTCGTACGACGGTCATTTCCGAAAATAGATCCTCGCCTCGAATGAAGCAATTGCTCAACCGATCGGCTTCCATTGCGATTGTCCAGTCTAGATTCTCATCTGACGCTGGCAGTGTTTCGTAATAGTTGGTTCGGTCGTAATCGGTGGTGCCGTTCATATCGAGCACCCCTCGCTCTTTGAGTTCCTTGTCGAGGTCGCCGTGAGTTGGTGTTCCTTTAAACAGCATGTGCTCTAACAAGTGTGCCATCCCAGCTTCGCCGTATCCCTCGTGACGCGATCCGACCAGGACGGTCATGTTTACTGTAATGCTGTTGGAGGATTCGTCGGGAACAAGTAGTACTCGGCAATTGTTGGGCAAAAGATATTCCGAGATCCCCTCAACCTCAGCGGTCTTCCTGTAGGAAGTCTCATCGGATTGGGCGAAAAGGAGTCCAGGGGTAAGGACTAACAGGGAAAAAGCAATTGTTTTCAGAATCATGGAGCAAAAATGGGAATGGAGGTTCTTAAAAAGAGGATTGCGAATTCGCATCATACCAAAAACGAAACTGAGTTCACGAGGTAATCTACTTTGGCCTATGTTCTCACACAGCATGGGAAGGAAACACGGCCGGAAATTTGGTGCGATCACGAACCGCAAGCCCCAAGTGACATCCTGCAGCCCGAAAATGCCAACTATGGACGACTTTTTTGGCTCTAGGATCGATCAGAGGTTTGCAGCGATCCGCTAGATGATCATAATTGCCGTTACGGTCCCCCCACTTTTTCACTTGGAGTCTTGCCTGATGCGTTGGTTTACCTCTCTGCTTGTGATCGCGATTTCGACATTTGCATTTGCAGCGGACGGACCGGTGACGGCACCTGCCGAATCGGGCATGCAGCCGATTTTCAATGGCAAGGATTTGGACGGATGGGATGGTGATTCCAAGCTTTGGAGCGTTCGCGATGGAGTGATTCATGGCGAAACGACTTCTGAAAATGTTGCCAATGGCAATACTTTTTTGATCTGGAAAAAAGGAACCACCAAGGACTTTGAGTTGCGTTTGTCCTTTCGTTGTAACGCGACGAACAATTCCGGAATTCAGTATCGCTCCAAACACATTACCGACGGCTCGGTTAAAAACGCGTGGGTCGTTCGAGGGTACCAGCACGAACTGCGAAATGAAGTAGCTTTTCCAAATGTATCTGGTTTTATCTACGACGAAGGAGGCACACGCAATCGTCTGTGCCTCGTCGGGGAAAAGGCATCTTGGTCCACAGATGGCAAAAAGGTGGACTCCAATACGCTCATCGATCAAGATGCCTTTTCGAAATTGATGAAAGTGGATGACTGGAATGACGTCGTGATTATCGGCAAAGGAGCCAACATCCAGCACTACTTGAACAATCGATTGGTACTCGATTTTACCGACAATGAACCGAACCGTGCCCTATCAGATGGAGTGATGGCATTGCAACTGCATGCCGGTAAGCCCATGTGGGCCGAGTTTAAGAATATCCGGATCAAGTCGATCAAGTAGTACCGCCTTTTCGAGAGCCCTCAAAGACCTACCCACCTACAAACCTGTCCCACCTCAAAGGAATCTTTCGTGCTAAACCCATTTCTCGCCGTTCAATTCATTGGCGTTCTTTTTCTAGCAGTTCTAATTGGCCGCACTGCTAGTGCACAACAACCAGCAAAACGGCAGATCGATTTTCAAGCCAAGCCGGTATGGGTTTGGGTTGGCAACTCGAGCGACGAGGCAAAAATCGTTTTGCGTAAAACGTTTACATTGGACGGAAAAGTCGACAAGGCGATGGTTGCGGCAACAGCCGACAATCATTGCGAAGTCTTTATCAATGATAAAAAAGCGTCGAGTTCGGATGAGTGGTCTCAACTCGAAGGTACCGACGTTACTTCGCTGCTCGTTTCGGGCAAGAACGTAATCAGTATCAAAGCGAAGAACGATGGCGGACCAGCGGGAGTTTTGGCCGCCCTTTACGTGCGGGTGGGCAATAAGTCGATGGAGATTGTGTCCGACACGACATGGAAGGGAAGCAAAGATACGGGCGGGGAGGCTTGGCAAAAGGCGGCATTTGACGATTCGGCCTGGACTGTGGTGTCGGCGATTGGAGAGATTGGTGACAGTAAGTTGCCGTGGACGAGCAGTATTTCCAAGGACTCAGTTACGACGGCTTTTGGGACCAATTCGGGTGGGGAGTTCTATCCTGTGGCAGCAAAGGATGCGACCGTTCCGGCTGGATTCAAAATCGAAAAGGTCTATCAAGTTCCCCGTTCTCAAGGGTCGTGGGTATCGTTGACGGCAGGTCCTAATGGTTGTCTCTTCGCAAGCGATCAAGAAGGAGCGGGCATTTTCAAAATCACTCCTGGCGACTCTGCGAGCCCAACTAAAATTGAGAAGCTTCCGGTTGCAATTAGCGGAGCACAGGGACTTTTGTGGGCCTTTGATTCGTTGTATGCGGTGGTCAATGGTCCCGGTTCAGGCTTGCACCGACTGCGCGACACCAACGGCGATGGGCTTGTCGATAGCGATGAGTTTTGCATGCCTTTGCCAGGCGGTGGAGAGCATGGTCCGCATGCCGTTATTCTGAGTCCAGATAAAAAGTCATTGTTCGTAATTGCGGGCAATCACACAAAGCTGCCTAGCAAAGTTGCAGGCAGTCGCATTCCTCAAAATTGGAACGAAGATCATTTGTTGCCTCGTCGATGGGACGCCAACGGCCACGCGGCGGGCATTCTTGCGCCCGGTGGCTGGATTTGCAATGTCGATCCGTCTGGTAAGGAGTGGAACGTTTACAGCATGGGTTATCGCAATCAATATGACATTGCGTTCAATCCAGATGGAGATTTGTTTACTTATGACGCGGATATGGAATGGGATTTTGGTTCCCCATGGTATCGCCCTACGCGTGTTTGCCATGCGACTAGCGGTAGCGAATTCGGTTGGCGGAGCGGCACAGGAAAGTGGCCGAGCTATTACGAAGATTCCCTACCCGCTGCGGTAGATATTGGACCGGGGTCACCGACCGGTATCGTCTTTGGGACAGGAGCGAAGTTCCCAGCAAAGTACCAACGTGCGCTGTTCATTCTCGATTGGACTTACAGCACGATCTATTCGATTGAATTGACTCCAGAGGGGTCTAGCTACTCCGGCAATAAATCGGATTTTGTGACTGGCTCTCCACTGCCGGTTACGGATGCTGTCGTTGGGCAAGATGGTTCTCTTTACTTTACAGCAGGGGGGCGCGGCACTCAGTCCGCTCTCTACCGTGTCAGCTACGAAGGCAAAGAGTCGACAGCGCCGGTTACCGGCGTGGATACCAAGGGGGCCGAGGCCCGAGCCTTGCGACGTAAGCTCGAAGCATTCCATGGAAAAACCGATGGCGATTTGAAACTGATCTTGGCAAACTTAGGGCACGAAGATCGATTCATTCGATATGCAGCACGTGTAGCACTGGAAAGCCAGCCTTTCGCTACTTGGCGAGACATGGCGTTTGCGACGAAAGGTAACAAAGCCGTGCTCAACGCCATGATGGCCGTTGCTCATCAAGGCTCTGCCAAGGATATCGGACCACTCATCGAGAAGTTAGCGACGCTCAATCTGGATGGACTGGACGAAGCTGAAAAACTATTTGGACTTCGTACATTGCAAATCGCTTTCGCTCGGCATGGCGAGCCGTCAGAAGAATGGCGTGAAAAGTTGGTCAAGGAATTTGACGCAGCTTACCCAAGCAAATCGTATCCGATGAATGCGGAGCTCGTGCAATTGCTTGTCTATTTGCGATCGCCTAATGTCGTAGCCAAAACACTCGCATTGATGGATAACTTAGGGCCAGAACCGATTCCAGATTGGGGATATTTGGTAACTCGAAACGCAGGTTACGGTGGGACTGTGGGAAGCATGTTGGCGAACATGCCGCCATCGCGTGCCATTCACTTTGCCTTTATGTTGCGAAACGTCAAGTCGGGGTGGACAATCCCCCAGCGTGAAAAGTATCTGCAGTTCTTTATCGATGCAGCTAAGAAACCAGGCGGGAATAGCTATGCAAAATTCTTGATGCAGTTCCGTGAAGACTCGCTTGCTAGTTGCACGCCAGCCGAGCTGATTGTGCTGGAGCCACTGGCTGGAGTATCGCTCATTGCAGCTCCGGTCAAGTCGACGCCGCCTGCTGGGCCTGGTCGCAAGTGGACAACTGCAGAAGCCCTGACGGTATTGGGCGACGCTGCGAAACGAAACTTCGAATCGGGCAAGAATCTCTTTAATGCAACGTCATGCTCCAAGTGCCATAGGCTTGGTGGCGAGGGGGGCGGGATCGGCCCTGATTTGTCGACGGCTGGCAAGAAGTTCTCTGCAGAGGACATGCTCAATGCGATTGTCGAGCCAAGCAAAGTTATTTCGGACCAATATGGCTCTCAGCAGTTGCTGACTAGCGAGGGCAAAGTGCTTGTCGGACGCGCGGTTGAAATTGGGGACGAGTACTACGTTTATACTGTCAATGCTGACGCCAAACCGATCGTGGTCAAGAAGTCAGACGTCGAGAGCATTGTGGCGTCCAAGACCTCACAAATGCCGGAGGGCCTCATCGATGGACTCAATCCAGCCGAACTTAGGGACCTCATGGCCTACTTGATGGCCGCGGGTGACAAAAAAGCATTTAAAGAATAGTTAACCGATGCTTGATAAAGAAAAACTGAATCGTATTTGGTCGTCCTTTCAGGACGGCCAACTTTCTGCCATTGAATTGGGGCAGCGAATTCTTGAATCCGCGGTTCAGTCGCAAGGCTCAACGACCCCTGACCTAGATCGGAAGCGACGTTGTGGATATCCGGAGGTCATTTATGGTCCGGGCAAATCTCCCGACTCTATTCGAACGGTAGCAAACGCATTGCTTGCCGAAAGTGCGGAAGTGCTCGTGACCCGCGTTACACCTGAGCAAGTTCGGACGCTCACCGAAATGTTCGTGCATACGCGATGGAACCATGTTGGGCGGACGCTTCGCATCGGCCAGCAAGCCACTCCAATCGCTCCTGAGCAAGTCATGCAAACAACGGATGGAAAGACACGGAGTGTTGCGGTGGTTAGCGCCGGCACGACCGATGAGCCCATCGCGCTCGAGGCCTTGGAAACGCTAGCATGGATGGGGGTGCCTACACGACTTGTCCAGGATGTTGGAGTCGCTGGGCCGTATCGATTGATGTCACAGGTGCCGCTGTTGCAGTCCATGAACGCTATCGTTTGCGTGGCAGGGATGGAGGGGGCGCTGCCGAGCGTCTTGGCTGGTCACGTTCGTTGTCCTGTGATTGCTGTACCGACCAGTGTCGGGTACGGAGCGAACTTTGCGGGCCTCTCCGCGCTGCTTAGCATGCTAAACTGCTGTGCGTCCAACGTCGCGGTCGTCAACATCGATTCAGGCTTTAAGGGTGGGTACATGGCCGGATTGATTGCGAACGGGAGTGGACTCTAGGTGCAGCGAAAGTCGTCAAGACATTCGGCTTCATCTTCCAATCGACCGAAACTCTTGACGAGTTTCGCTACAGCATACTCCACGGCTCCACAGGGTTGCCAGCGAAGGCCCCCCTATTCGTGTGGGTGATTTTGCTGCTATTCTTCGATAGTTGCTATTGCGTTTTGTGGCTATCCCCTACTATTCTGCGTCGAGGCGGAGTTCGCGCGCAGAATTCACTCTGCCGAAAAGCCAATACATGCGTGTTCGATCATCCGAATATCGCTCATTTTCCAAGGATGGAAAACGATAATGAACCAGAATGAAGCAAAAAACAACTTCGCAACAGGCATCCCGTTCGTCCATCGCTGGCTGGTTCTGCCGATCCTTTCTGCTGCGATGCTATGTGCTCCAGTTGAAGTTCGAGCGCAGGCCAAAAACAGCATTAAGACGGCAGTTCCTCCGTCGCCAACAGCAAAAACGGATCGTGAATGGATTTGGTTTGCAGGTTCTCAAGACGAATCACGAAGTGGCGACGCGTTCTTTCGGAGGGTAATGGATCTGCCGGAGACGGAAAAAGCGTTCATTGAATTCGAAGCGGATGAAACGTGTGAAGTCTTCATCAATGGGCGTAGGGTTGGGACAAGCAAGGCGCCACGTACCGTTGAACGCGTGGATGTTTCGACTGCTGTTCGGCCTGGGAAGAACGTGATTGCGGTCCGAGCTAGCAATCGTCAAAGTGACGGGGCGGGGCTGAAGATAGGGTTTATGTTCAAGCCCAAAGACGCGAAGTGGCGAATCGTAGTCAGCGATTCTGAATGGATTTCGAGCAAGACCGCGCAGCAAAACTGGCAGTTGCTTCGATTTGACGACACGAAGTGGACGCCGGCAATCTCGATCGATAAAGACAACCGGGCGGTGGTGAAAACGGAAACTGCCAAGCCGAAAACGACTCCCGTTGTCGTGTCGCTGGGCGATTATGACTCTGAAAAAGAGGGACCGCCGCCAGAGCGATTTAAGACAAAGCCGGGCTTTGTTGTCGACGAAGTCATCGATCATGCATCGATTGGCTCTGTGGTTGCGATGGCGTTCAATGAGTTTGGGCATATCGTAGCTTCGCAGGAGGGCGGGCCTTTACTGCTCATCTATGATGCTGATAAAGACGGCACACCTGAAAAGTCAAGAATCTATTGCGAGTTGATTAAGAATATTCAGGGGATATTGCCGCTCAATGGCGACGTCTATGTTACTGGCGATGGTCCTGAAGGTTCTGGGCTCTATAAGTTAGTGGATGAGGACCGAAACGGGGAACTCGAGGCATCTGAGCTGCTCCTTAAATTCCAGGGAGTTCCTGGTGAGCATGGGCCGCACCAAATCGCTTTTGGGCCGGATGGTTGCATCTACGTGGTGGTTGGTAATCATTCGCGGCTCAATACGCCGATCGACGAAAGCAGCTCGTACCGTTTGACTTATGAGGGGGATCTCGTTCAGCCTCGTTTCGAAGATCCAGGTGGGCACGCTGAAGGGGTCAAGGCTCCTGGCGGAACCGTTGTGAGGTTAGAGCTGGCGACCAAGAAAGTTCAAGTCGTCGCGGGCGGGCTTCGCAACGCATATGACTTGGCGTTCCATCCAAATGGTTCGTTGTTTGTTCATGATAGTGACATGGAAGCGGATATCGGAGCGATTTGGCACCGCGCTACGGGGCTGTTTCGTATCGCAGAAGGCGGCGAATACGGATGGCGAAGCGGTTGGGCGAATTGGCCTGAGTACTATTTGGATCGACTGCCATCGCTTGCGACATCCGGCCGTGGTTCTCCAACAGGGATGACTGTTTATTCTCACGTAAAGTTCCCGGCCAAGTACCATCGCAATTTGTTTATGGCGGATTGGTCCGAGGGTCGCATTTTGTCGATGAACGTTGAATCGACAGACAAAGCCAATAAAATGGAGGAGTTCGTTTCTGGTACGCCAATGAATGTTACGGATCTTGAGGTAGGGCCAGATGGTTGGCTTTACTTCAGCACCGGCGGTCGAGGAACTGACGGAGGTATTTATCGTGTGCGTTGGGTTGGTGAAATTCCTGCCCAAGCAACCGACATGGGTACCGGCATTGCGAAGGTGATACGTCAGCCTCAGATTTATTCAGCCTACGGTCGCCAGGCGGCGGCGGTCCTTAAGAAAGAGCTTGGCTCGGAATGGGCTGAGCAAATCGCGGGTGTGGCCTACAGCAACGAAAATCCTGCTCGGTATCGAATGCAGGCCCTCGACTTGATGCAATTATTGGGGCCGGTTCCAACCACCGAAATGCTTGTCGAGCTTAGCAACAGTTCGAGCGAGCTGGTGCAAATGAAATGCGCTCGGATGCTTGCATTGCATGGAGACGACAAAGAAGCTGGTGTGCAGTTGCGGAAGTTGCTGAGAGATGAAGATCTTGCTGTTCGCATCGCTGCATGCGAATCGATATTGCGGCTTGGAGTTGTCTGCGAGCCGTCGGAGCTCAAGGCGCTTCTGCAAGGTAACTCGCGTGAAGAACGATTCGCAGCAAGGCGAGCACTTGCATTGATTCCTTTCAGTGATTGGCGCGATAGCTTTTTGAGCGACACTTCGAACCGATTGGTTATCAACGCTGGTTTAACGCTGATTGCTACCGAGCCAAACCTTTCCAACGCAGAACTTGTCATCGAAAACCTCATGCGTTTGTCTCAGGGCTTTGTTAGCGATGCAGACTTTGTTGATCTTCTAAGAGTGCTTCAGATATCACTTCACCTGAACGCTATTGAGCCATCGAGCTTGCCTACCCTCAAAGCCATGGTTGAAAAAGAGTTTCCAGCTGGAAATTCTGCTATCAACTGCGAACTCGTTCGGCTTGGAGCCTATCTGCAATGCGACATCGTTCCACAAGCGATCAAGTTTTTGCAGTCGGATGTCGCTATGCCGGAACGCATGTTGATTTCGATGCACTTGCCTTTGATACGTCATGACTGGACATCGGTCGAGCGAATGACAGTTTTGCAGTTCTTGGAAACGGCTCAGAAAGCCAAGAGTGGTAGTTCGTATCAACTCTACGTCATGAAGACTTCGCAATCTCTTGCAGGGTTCTTAACCGAGTCGGAAGCAATTCGTATTCTAGAACTGGGCGAGCAGTATCCAAACGCTGCTTTGACGGCACTTTTTAAAGCGCCAGAGCAAATGTCCGCGGATCAGATCCAAATCCTTGTGCGATTGGACAATGCAATCGACAAAGGCGGATTGGAAGAAGACGTTTTCAAGCGACTTAAAACTGGGATCACAGCCATTTTGGCCAATCAACATGATGATTCTGCAATGGAACACCTTCGTGAGCGTTGGAGAAAGAGTCCTGACCGAAGAGCGACCATAGCATTAGCTTTTGCGCAGCGGCCTGACGAAGCCAATTGGGATTATTTGGTTCGTTCCATCGCGTTGCTTGATTCGTTTGCGGTTGCCGATGTATGTGACTGCTTGCGAAAGATCGATGTTGCAACTGAGGATCCGGAAGCCTTGCGGCAGACCATTTTGCAAGGTTGCAAGCTTTTCGAAGCAGGTCAGGATCCCAAGCCAACCATCCAACTCATGGAATACTGGACGGGTGAAACGATGGAAAAACCGATCGACAATAAACAGTCACCGATGGCGGCATGGCAAAAATGGTATGAAGTGCGATTTCCGGATCTTCCGCCGGCTGTTCTAGCGACAGCCATGGAGCAGCCGCGTTGGTCGCTTGGCTTTTTGGAGCAGTTTTTGTCCGGCGATCAGGGGAAATATGGCGAGATTTCAAACGGGGCCAGGATGTTCAGCAAGGCGCAATGTAGTTCTTGCCACAAAATGGACTCAGTGGGAAATGGCTTTGGACCTGATCTTACGAGCGTCACGCGACGATTTACCAGGTCGGAATTTCTTGAGTCCGTGTTGTTTCCATCGCACGTCATCAGCGATCAGTATGCATCGAAACGAGTTCTTACGACGAACGGACAAGTATTCACGGGCATCACAGTCAAGACAAAGCAAGGACTGACGATTCGGACGCAGGAGAACAAGGAAATCCGGGTTCCGAAAGAAGAAATTGATGAGGTCCTTCCGAGCAAAGTTTCTGCGATGCCAGCTGGCCTGATGGATACGTTGACACCGTCCGAAATTCGAGACTTGCTTTGCTTTATTGGGTATCTTCCGCAAGAGAATCTTGCAGAGGAAAAACCGGCAACGATTCGTCGATAAATTGTCCTAACAAACAGCGGCAACATCGAAGCATGGTCAACAGGTAGTGCTCAGAGCTAAAAGGGGAGCACTAATTGGAACTAATCTTCGCTAATCCTGTTTTCCCAGTACAATCGGAATGCGAGCGACTGAACGTTACGTTGCTTCATTTTCGAATAGTAACATACTGTGGAGTTTGCGGATGCGGTTCATTTTGCGACATGCGATTTCTGTTGTCGTTTCTATTCCCTTGATGGTCTCCGGTAGCTGCTTGGGTGACGATTGGACTCAGTGGCGAGGGACGAATCGGGATGGCTGTTGGAAAGAATCCGGGATTCGAGACGATCTTCCAAAAGGCCAATTACCGCTTGAGTGGTCTGTCGAAATTGGTCCGGGTTATTCTGGACCGACGGTGGCGAACGGCCGGGTTTACGTAATGGATCGTCAAGCCGACGGCCAAGTTGCGAACGAGAGAATTCTGTGCTTTGATTCTGCTAATGGAAACCTGATCTGGAACCATACTTATCCAGCGGATTATCGAATCAGTTATACCGCTGGCCCGCGGGGAAGCGTCACGATTCATGACGGCAGAGCTTATGCTGTGGGGGCAATGGGACATTTTCACTGCTTAGAGGCCAAATCTGGGGCTGTGCTTTGGAGCCGCGATTTGCAATCCGAATTCAAGATCAAAATGCCCATATGGGGGATCGCTGGCTCTCCCTTAATCTACGGTGACTTGGTCATACAGCAAGTATCGGGCGAAGGGGCATGTATGGTCGCATTTAATCGATTGGACGGCAAAGAGGTTTGGCGATCGCTTTCGGATCGAGCCGGATATGCGTCCCCGATCGTGATCAAGCAGGCGGGCAAAGATGTTCTTGTCTGCTGGACGGGTGATAGTCTGTCTGGGCTCGACCCTCTGACTGGAAAAGTCTATTGGGGGCATCCGTTTCCACCCAAGAACATGCCGATAGGGGTTGGCGACCCGATCATCGATGGTGAGAAACTTTTTGTGTCTTCGTTCTACGATGGGTCACTTATGGTGAGCGTCCCGAAGGATAAATTGACATCGGCGGTGATTTGGAAGGAAGTTGGCAAGGACGAACAGCACACACAAGCGCTGCATGCCATGATTGGAACTTGCATGATGCAGGATGGGCTTGTATACGGAGCGGATAGTTATGGTGAACTGCGTTGTATCGATGCTGGAACAGGAGAACGCATTTGGGAGGACTTAAGCGCAGTCCCTAAAGCGCGATGGGCGACAATCCATATGGTCCGACAGGCCGATCGAGTTTGGATGTTCAATGAACGGGGGGAGTTGTTAATTGCCAAGTTATCGCGACAGGGATTGAGCATCATCGACCGATGCCAATTGATCGAACCGACGAAGGTGCAGTTAGGGCAACGTGGCGGCGTCTGTTGGTCCCATCCGGCATATGCGGAAAAAAGCGTATTCGCTCGAAATGATAGACAGCTCGTCCGCGCTTCGTTGGCGAAATAACGCGAGCGGCAGCATGAAGACAATTTAGCACAACGCGCAAGCTAGTGAGTGGATGCAATATCCACTAGGTTGCGCGTTTTGAAGTTGAACGGTTTCTGTGCTTCCGGGCCAACGGCCCAGTAATTTACATAGCCCAGCCCAACGGGCTGGGTATGCGATGCAATTGATCTTAAGGGCCAAAGGTCCGACCGTTTGTTGGTTAACGTCTCTAACGGAAGCAAACTGCCTGGCCGTTGGCCCTATCAAGTCCTGTGCTTGTTTTGACCCAGCCCTTCAGGCTGGGCTAGGTAAACAACCGGGGCTTTGCCCTAAAACAAGATAGTGCAACTTCAAACCTTGCGTTTCGTGCTAATTCACCAGCTTGCGTTTCGTGCTAATTCACTAGCTTGCGCGTCGCGCTAAGTATATCGGAGCCCGCCGCCGGGGCGTCGTAAAGCGTGCTTCTCTTGATTATAATGTAGTCACCGTTTTGCGGTTTCATCTTTGTTTCCCCTGCCATTGCCCCACCTCAATAAGGACCTTTTCCAATGCCTTCTGGACCATCTCCCATGAATCACACTACTACTCGTCGAGGTTTTTTGGGAGCAGGCGCTGTTGCCGCCGCAGCCATTTCGGTGGTGTCTTCGACTTCTGCAACTGCTGCAACCGAGTTGCCAAAATTGGTGGTTCCGCCAGTGGGTAAGCGCATTCTAATTTCCTGCAAACTATCGATGATCGCCAATGAGGAATCGGGTAAAAAATTAAGCTTAGTCGAGCGTTTAAAGATGGCGGGTGAAGCGGGGTTCGATGGTGTTGATTTTGACGAAGCCGGTGCCTTTACGGTCGATCAAGCTCGTGCTGCTGTTCAAGAGTCGGGTGTGTTTGCGCACAATGCAATCAACCATGACCATTGGAATAGCCGTTTGACAAGCCCCGACGAA
>CANHVO010000135.1 GCA_947463915.1 Planctomycetaceae bacterium | reverse complement strand
CGAGTACGATTACGCCCCTCGTTCCAAGTCTCTGCCTTGGAACGCACTGCCCTTGAGGCTCCGGCTCGTGTATTCAGCTTGCCTAGAGACCGTGGGGCGAGCCCCACAGCTACCAAGTGTCGCCGCTATCGCGGCTAAGAAACAAAGCGATTGTCGCTTACCAGGAAATGGACAGGTCCAAAAGGCTAATCGAAATGGAAGACACTTGCGGGGTGCGCTCAGCCATTCCATCGCTTCGCTGCTTCGGCGACGCGTTTTCCCAACAAGACAGCCGTTTGACGGTCGCCAGGGCCAATGTTGGGCTGATCCATATTCGATTGCGCCATAGCACCCGAGTAGCTCGACAATCGATTGGTGTTTTCCGGTAATGCCCCCTCCGGCATCATGCCAGTCCCGATCCAAATCATGCTGTGCTGCATCCCATTGATCATCAGTCCACTGAGCGTATTCAGCTTGTCGCCCGAGAGCCCCTGCGAATGCGAAAAGGCAGCCCCAATCTTGTCCTTCCAAAGTTGCTGGTACCAAATCCCTCCGCAAGCGTCGATAAACGCCTTGAACTGACCGGCATAGCCACCCATGTACGTTGGCGTTCCAAATACAATTGCGTCAGCAGCATTCAGTGTTTTAAGGATTTCGTCATTCTTCCAGCGGCCTTGATGGATATCTTCGCCAACTATTCTCAATAATGTTGCTTCGGTGCCAGGAACGGATTTGGAGCCCTCTGCTACCGCTTCTGCAACTTGTTCAGTGTGGCCCGTGGCGGAGAAATAAACGATGGCGATCTTGGTCATGTTTGCTGCTTTCTTCTTTAGCTGTCAAGGAACGGAAACAAATCGAAACCGCAATACTTGCAAATCCATGTTGCAACATGCATTTGGATGCCATATAGTATTCGTGTCAATTAGATGTTGCAACATGAATTTGCGGCAATTTGCATTGGATTCTTCCTTGACCAGCAGTGGCTACGATGCCTACAGATAATCGCTCTCCATCTAAACTTAGCCCAATCGCTCAGGAGTTGGGCAAACGGAATCCTTTTGAGTTGCTTGAAGAAGAAGTTTTCGTCGGCTTGCTGCGAACATCCGATATGCTGACCGCGGGCTTCAATCGATTGTTCGAGGAACAAGGTTTCTCTGAAAAACTTTACAACACGTTGCGAATCATCGCGGGCGAGAGCGAGACTCACAAATGGGGAGTCCCTGTTGGTGTCATTAAACAGCGTTTGGTTTGCCGACAACCGGACACTTCTCGACTCGTCGATCGTTTGGTCAATCTCGGTTTTGCCGAACGAAATACGTGCACCGAAGACGCACGAAAGAGTCTTGTGCGAGTGACATCCAGCGGGAGAGCGATGCTTCGCAAACTTAAGGAGCCTGTCCTGCAACAACATCGCGAACAACTCGCAGGCTTATCGCGCAAGCAGCTCGAAGACCTCGGACGATTGTTAGACGCGGTTCGCGCATCGGTGGCTAAGATGTCGGCTGAGGAGTAAGTGGCCGTTCCGGCTATCATCGTAGGCGATCGTGAATCGCAAACGAATTCTGAGCTTTCGGCGATCCATGCGCGTCGATACAACTCTTTGGTGCAAATAAACAAATTAGCTGCGTGGCGTTAGCCTTGTCATTACCCAAATCTTCTTGACTTTGCTCCCCTCGCTTCTTTTAGGCAACGCTGTGAAGCATTTCTGGACGGCTGGGGCTTGCCCCTCCGTTCGCAGCTTTGGAGTTCTAGATTCACTCCGACCGTCCGCGCGCCTCCGGATTCGTTGCACAGTGTAGAGCGATTGTCTCAATCGCTCGGCGGGCACTTTAGGCCCCCATCCCGCAGAACAAAGAAGCCATGACTTGAAGGTGCAATTGGACTGCGATTGTGGTCTGCACTTCCGAAACGATTGAGGACAATCGTTTTACACTCGCCTTTGGCGGTGCGATTCGGGACAAGCCCGAGCCGGACAAAATGACACACGGCGATTTGATTGCATGCGTCAAACGAGGCCGCTCTCAAGATCCAAGAACCGCATCGCGTTTAGTCGTGAATAGACGAGGACGAAACGGCGGCAGAAGAAATAATGACACCGAACCAACCTAGTCCATCAAATTCCTGGTATCCGATTGTCTTTGCAAAAGCGACAACCGAACCGTCGGAAGCAATGTAACTGCCATTGGATTTGCCATTGTGCTGTAGGTCGAATGGCTTCAGAAAATCCAAATCCTTGGAGTCGGCAATGATGCGTAGGTTTTGGTCCAGCAGCAACACCCTGCTGGTAGACCACTCAATTTCCGAAAGGCTTGGTTCGTCCTGTACAATGACTCGGGCTTGTTCTTGCCAATCGAAAAAAACCCCCAGTACCCCCAATGGCTCGCCATGCATATCGCCACCTTTTCGAACAGCCGTAGAATAAACAGCTACCGATCGATTTTGATGGCAAGGGTCGATGAAAATGTCTTCTGCAAAGTACTCTGAACCATCCGCAGAACGAATTGCCTTTTGAAACCAGTTTGCTTTACCAACATTTGTCTTTTGGACATCGGGGAAACGCTTGGGTTGAGCATTGGATACAACCAAACCGTCGGCGCCTACCAACAACAAGTCGATGTACACGCTGTAAAATTTGTTGATGGTTGCCAGTCGCTCGCCAGCATTTCTGGGATCGGCAGATAACATACCTCCCGAGAGAGTGGATGTCTTGGATTGTTTTCGGGACCGATTGAGTCGGTCGAACCAGTTTTGGAGAACGTTCCTTCTTTTTGTTTCGTTCGACTTGGCTACGGATGCTTTGGGTTTCGCTAAAAGCTCAAGATATTGATGGAACGCCTTGTCGGTTGCCCACCAACGCACATCGGCTGTTCGTTCATACAAGTTGCGAACGATGAGTTGAACGAGCGTCTGAGCCATTTCGACCAAACGTATTCTGTCGCGACTTTCGATCTCTCGTGATGCATCGTTAGCCCTCAGTGCCATCTCGGACAGTAGGCAGGTTTGGTCATCGGTAGCATGAGCAATCGATTTACAACTCGTGTCGACGCGTTCCACTAGGGCGGAAAGATCTTGCAATCCAGAGAGTACATTTTCGCTGGTTGTCTGCACACTTGTAACGGTTGAGCGGATTGATTTCGTAGCTTCTGACGTTTGCTTTGCAAGCGTTTTCACCTCTTCCGCAACAACAGCAAACCCTTTGCCTGCTTCGCCAGCCCGAGCCGCTTCGATGGTTGCGTTCAGCGCAAGCATATTGATTTTGGCGGCGACCGCATCGATCGTTGCAACAACTTTTCCAATCGACTGCGAAGCGGAGAAAAGAGATCGCACCTGCTCTTCGGATTTTCCGAATCGGTCTACTGTTTCGCTAACCAGCGTGGTGGATTCGCGAGTTTCGGTCGCAATTTTTTGCACCGAAGATGCTATTTGATCGACGCCAAATGCAATGGATTGGATGGAGTGTGAACTAGGGCTTTTGGTTTCAGGCATGATAGACAAAATCTATGTACTAGGAGCACTTGTTTGGGGACGCTCCGGTTAAGCTCGGAGCTGCCAGCGAAGGATAGATTGAGCATTTCAGTCATGCTGCAAAGTCACGCAAAGTTTCTCAAGATATAAAGACTTTGATTTGCCTTTATTGAATGTAGTGAGTCGGCAGCTTTGGTTTTCACTTTTCGATACCCATATACTAGCTGTTTTCGTTCCATCACTCAACGAAAGCCCGAAGGGCTGGCACATCCGCTGCCGGGTGCCGTCCGGCCCCTGTACCAGTTGGATCCGAATCTCAAAGGCCTGGAGGGCCGATACAACAACTTTGGTATGGCCAAATTGAAGCGTCAGGCTTTCAGGCTTTTGAGTTCTTTTCTGGAGCTATATCCGGTGGTTATCACCACCGGCAGAGGATGTGACAGCCTTTCAGGCTTCGAGCAGGTCACCATCATCACGAACAAAACGCGCACAAAAAAGAAACTTCCAAATTGCGATTTGTCGCACTGTCCAGCTAGCCCGCGGCTCAGTAATTTGCCTGCGATAAATGCCAAAGTAATTGCCATCGGGCTTCAATTTGAACAAATCCCGAGACTTTGCAAACGATTGTCGCGAAGTTCAAACGGCGCGTTGATAGAACTGGTTCTGTTTGTAGCTAACAGGGACAAGATCCGTTTGAATGTTCACCATCGACTCGCCACCACCCAAAAACAGGAACGCGCCTGGATTCATCAATCGCACGGCTTTGCGAATGATCTCTTCCTTGGTTGGCATATCAAAATAGATCAGCACGTTTCTCAGGAAGACAACATCGAGCTGAGGGATGCGTGGCCAAGTCTTTGACAGATTGACTTGCTTGAATTCGATAAGGCTTCGAATGTCTTCGCTCGCTACCAGGTTGTTACCTTCAGGTGTAAAGAAGCGAGTTTGCTGGGCTGCCGTCAAACCACGGAACGTATCGGCTTTCGTGAATTTGCCGATTTTGGCTTGTTCAAGTACGGTTGGCGAAATGTCCGTTGCTAAGATCTTGGTGTTCCAGCCACCGATTGAGTTCGCAGATTCTCGGACGGTCATCGCTAAACTATACGGTTCTTGCCCAGTTGAGCAGGCTGCAGACCAAATATTGATGTTGTGATCTGCCCCTTTCTTAATGGCAAGTTGAGGGAAAACAAAGTCTCGCATGCATTCGAAGGGCCAAAGATCCCGAAAGAACCATGACTCATTGGTGGTCATGAGATCAATAATCTGATGCTTGATCGGATCGTTTGGCTTGTTTCGCATGTGCTGAACAAGTGAGCGAAATGTTTGGAATTTCTCTGCGATCAATGGGGCGAGTCGCGATTTGACCAAATACCCTTTCTCCTCGCCCAACGCGATTCCAGATTCGCGATGGACTAGGCCTCGGATAAATTCAAAATCGGCATCTTGAAGTGGCATAATGGGCGATCTCTTTTAATAATTTATGTTAATGTAAAACTGTATTCGAGTGGTTGGATGGAAAAAACAAGTTGATCTCGGGAGCAATTTTCGGCAGCGGCAAAACTTGGTTTGCTATTCCGGCTTCCGCCACGGCGGCTGGCATTCCCCAGATAACACAAGTCGCTTCGTCTTGTATCCAAACTTGTCCGCCACAGTCTCGGATTCGCTGTGCGCCAATGACGCCATCTCTACCCATTCCAGTCAAGACAATAGCCAATGCTCTATTTCCACAGGTCTTTGCAACGGAACGAAATAGGACATCGACAGCCGGACGGCAGGAGTTTTCCTTTGGTCCTTGGTGTAGAACCGTCTTGAGATGCATTCCTGTTCTCTTGATTTCCAAATGAAAATCTCCAGGTGCGATGTAGATTTTTCCGCAATCTAGGATGGTGTCATTTTCCGCCTGCAACGCCACGAGTGTACTCTGGGATGAAAGTCGGTTCGCCAGTTTTTCAGTAAAGTTGGCTGGCATGTGTTGGGCAATCAAAATCGGAGCACGAATGGACCGATCGAGCGCCGAAACGATTTGCATCAATGCTTCTGGGCCGCCCGTTGAGCTCCCAATTGCAATGACTTCGGGTTTCCATGGTTTGTTGAGTTGCTTCGGCATCAGGTTACGCTGCCCCGCTTGTTTCCAACTCAAAAGTCAATGCGCGTTCAACATCCAAGACCAGCAACAGCCTCTTTTCTAATTTGTATACGCCAGCAACGATTTTGCGCGTCTCTCCTTGTACGGTAGCAGGCGTTGGCTCGAACGCCTCTTCGCCGATTTCGACGACGTCGCCAATTTGATCCACTAGCAGACTGACGGGACCATCGTCTGAGGTCAAGACGACGCACATCGGCAATCGCTCGGAGTCTGTTGGGAGCTCTAGACGTTCGCGAAGATCGATCGACGGCACAATCTGACCTCGCAAATTCATGAGTCCTCGTACCACGGGCGGTGCTAAAGGTACCGACGTGATGGTTGGTTGCAGCATCACCTCTTGAACGTTGAGGACTTCCACGCCAAAGTCGAGGTTACCCAACTGAAAAGTACAATATTGCTTTCTTTTGATTGGTGTACTCATGACGTTAAACGGCCTCTGCTGGAGTAAGTTGTTCTGGGGAATTGCTTTCCATCGGATCGACTGGAGTGATACGCGAGGTCAGGCTGCATGCGTTGTCCGAAAACTCTGGAGCATAATGTTGGACCAATTCACAAACATCGATGATCTCGGTGACCCGCCCTTGTACGACGGCCGTGTAAGCGATACCGGGCCGCGTCGACGACGAAACAATCTTGAGCTCTTCGTGTACGATGTCAGAAATTCGATGTACCATGAGCCCGATCGCCTTGCCCTCGCTACCGTAAACGAGCACTTGAGTTGTCTGCTCATTTTCAGTTGCTTCGATAGCTTCGATCGCGCTGCCGCCTAGGGCTAAACTCATATCGATGAGCGGCATAATCTGGTCGCGATATTGGATCACTGTTTGGCCACCTGAGGTTTCCAAGCTTGATCGTTTCACTTCTTCCAGTCGTGTCAACGTGGAAAGCTGTACGGCACACGCTTGTCCGTCGCTGGATTCGAAGACCAATAGCGACTGTGTCTTCACTGAATGCTCACCGTTTTCTAGCAGGGGATCAGTGTCGGAGGTGTTTGCATTTCGCGACTCAGAAACAATATTGGCACGCTGAGCCAACTGCATGACGTCCAGGATAAGTGCAACTTGCCCGTCCCCCAAAATAGTAGCGCCAGCGTAGACGGGAATCGACTTGAGTCGCTTGCTCAATGGCTTGACCACGATTTCACCGGTGTCTTGGATTTCATCGATGACCAAGCCAAACTGTCGATCATCTGCCTGCAAAACAACGACATTGATTCCAGATTGGAATGCTTTATCTCGAGAGCATAGCCTAAGCTCTTGGCCAAGACTCACCAGAGGAAGCAAATTTCCGCGGAGACGAATGACAGGTGTTCCGTTGACCCATTCGATCTTGGTCGATGTTTCCTCAGGTTCTACTCGGAGCAGTTCCAGCAGGCTTACTTGCGGAATTGCAAAGCGATTTCCTTCACAACTGACCATCAGAGCTGGAATGATTGCAAGCGTAAGTGGAATGCGAATTCGAATCGTCGAGCCAAATCCAAGGTTGCTTTGGATATCCACGAGCCCGCCGATACGTTCGATGTTGGTTTTGACGACGTCCATTCCGACGCCGCGGCCCGAGACGTTCGTAATTTTTTCCGCTGTTGAGAAGCCTGGAAGAAAGATCAGGTAAATGGCTTCTCGATCTGGAAGTTTGTCTGCTTGCTCTTGCGTAAGAAGTCCTCGCTCCACGGCTTTTGCCTTGACACGCTTACCATCAATTCCGTTTCCATCGTCATTGATTTCAAGAATAACTTGGCCGCTTTCGTGATACGCTCGGAGTGACAGTCGTCCCTCCGCCGGTTTGCCCCGCGCGACGCGTACTTCTGGAGTTTCGATTCCGTGGTCGACTGAGTTGCGAACGATGTGCGTGAGGGGGTCTTTGATGGCCTCAATGATTGTTTTGTCGAGCTCCGTCTCAGCTCCTTCCATTTCGACGCGAACTTGTTTGCTGCAGCTGAGCGCTAAGTCGCGGACGACGCGAGGCAGTTTGCTCCAGATGTTTCCGATCGGTTGCATGCGGGTTTTCATTACCCCTTCCTGCAGTTCGGTCGTGATCAGATTGAGTCGCTGGGTGGTCGCAATTAAGGTGGGATTTTCAAGTGTCGCAGAGACTTGCAAGATTTGATTTCGAGCAAGCACCAATTCGCCTACCAAGTTCATCAACCTATCGAGCAGACCAACGTCAACGCGGATATTGTTGTCCGCGGCACTAGGTGCCTTCGATTCGCCGCCTGACTGGTTCGATGGTGTGGCCGGTGCCGCGGCAGGCGTTTTCTTAATTTCAGCGGGCGCTTCGCTTTTGGGAGCTTTTTCGGCAACCGGAGCGCTTAAAGCAGTCGGTTTCACTTCGTTCGTCACAACTGGCTCCGTCACAACTGGCTCCGTCACAACGGTCGCAGTTGCAGCCGTTGGTTGTGGAGTGACAGGAGTTACTGGGGTTACTGCAACAAACTCTGGGAATGTTTCGGCTTGGTGCTCCACTTCCAACGCTTGCAATCGCGACAACTCGGCAACGAGTTCTGCGTATTCATTGTTACCATCCTTGCCCGTTTTTTCGATGTCGCCCAACATGGAGCGAACCGCATCAACGAGTGAGAGCAAGCTGCTGGTGATCTCTTCGGTCACACTGAGTTCGCCATCGCGAAGCTTGGACAAAAGGTTTTCGCCGACGTGGGATACCGATTCGAGTCTAGTGAAACCCAAGAATCCGCAAGCACCCTTGATACTATGAATCGACCGAAAAACGCCGGCAACGATAGACAGATCCTCGGGCGTCTTTTCGAGGACGACTAAGTCACGGTCGATTCGGTCAAGATTTTCGCAACTTTCGATGAGGAAGTCATGTACAAGTTCATCAAGTTCAATCATATCAGTGCGAGCCGTGGATAAATGACGAATCGGAAAGGGTGGATGCTTTAGCAATGGCAAAGAAACGTGCGATGCACTTCAAGCCAAATATCGGTCCAGAAAGATAACATCCGATTAGTAGCCAAACGTACTCTTTTGTTTGAAAAACTTCGCAGATTACGTAAAGTCTGTCGGTTGTATCAGCAAAATATGGGCGACGATGGATCTGGTGCGCTAGCTAAGAATTATTGAGCCGCGGGCGCTAGCTGCGATTATAAGGTTCGCCTGTTCGATATGGTTGTCGTGCCTAGTAGGACGGCTGGGGCTCGCCCCACCGTCCGAAGCTTTGGCGTTCTAGAATTGACCGACGCAGCGCTGATAGGATCTAAAGAATCAGTTTGCGCGCTAGAGCACCAAAGCGGCGTCCGGTCGGGGCGAGCCCGACCCGGATAGCGCGGGCTGAGCAAAGCGCTTGCCATGGGGCATTGGCCGCGGCTCTCGACGAATGTTGAGCACGCCAGGAAACCGGGGCTAGCGCCCATCGGCTAATTTGGTAATAAATGGTAAATCACATCTTGATGTGTACTAAAACTGAATCCATCAATGCAACAAGCGATCGGCTTTTCGGCGATCGCTTGTCGATGGTTTGTTTAACTAGAACTGTCGGTTAAGCACTGAGCGTTACTTCATCATCCGCGAACTCATCATCGGTTTGACGAGTTACGGCTTCTTGGACGAACTGGAACTTGTCAAGGATGAGTCGGAGCTGGCGGGCCATTTGTTCAAGGTCATTGGAGCTTGATTTGGTACCGTCGGCGAAATCAGATGTGCGTCGAGCTGCTTCGGCTACTCCGCTAATATTCGTGGTGATACCTGTGCTTCCCTGTGCAGCGTTACCAACGCTACGGCTGATTTCGTTCGCTGTGGCAGTCTGCTCTTCAACCGCACTTGCGATGGTATTGAAGATGTCGTTCATGTGATCGATGATGGTGCTGATTTGAGTGATCGCACCGACAGCACCTTGAGTATCCGATTGGATCGCTTCCACTTTTTGTCCGATTTCTTCGGTCGCTTTCGCGGTTGCTTTTGCCAATTCCTTGACTTCGTTTGCCACAACAGCAAATCCTTTACCTGCTTCGCCAGCTCGTGCGGCTTCGATGGTTGCATTGAGTGCAAGAAGGTTTGTTTGTTGAGCAATTGTGGTAATCACTTTCACTACGTTTCCGATGTCGGTGCTGCTATCGCCTAGTTTGCGAACAATTCGATTGGTTTGCTCAGCAACTTGAACGGCTTCGGCAGCAACGCGTGTCGCTTCGCCAGCATTTCGTGAAATTTCGACAATGCTGGTGCTCATTTGGTCAACCGCGGTGGCAACGGTGTTGATGTCGCGGTTGATTTCGGTGCTCACCTTGGAGACAGCGTTTGCTTTATCCGATGTTTCAGTTGCGTTGAGTCCGAGCGATTGACTGACCGAGCTCATTTGCGTGGACGACTCATTCAAGTTCACGGCATTGACTGCGATGGCTCGAAGCATGTTGCTCATGTTCTCGATGGCGCGATTGAGAGCTCGTCCAATTTGTCCAATTTCATCTCGCGATCGAATCTGAACTCGTGTACGAAGATCACCTTCGCTAACACGGTCAAGCACCTTCACGGTTTCTCGCAATGGATTGAGGATCGCAGCGCTAGTGATGAAGGAAACAAGTGTCACAAAAATGCAGACTGCAATTCCAATTCCCATCATGTAGTTCATTCGCGATGCAACCAACAGGCTCGAAGCGGTTTCTACTTTTGCACAATGGTCTTTTGCAGCAGTGCCGAGTTCGGCTGCAGCGGCTGCGCAATCGAGGTAGCACTGACGGAGTTTGGCCATGATCGGCTCGCAGTCCTCAAATCGCTTTTCGCGAACGGCTGGAAAGAGCTCGGTTTCTGCAATTTCGAAAAATTTATCCGAGGGGGGGATAAGGCGTTTTTGCAACATGTCTTGAAGCGAGTTTTGGCCCAGCGATGCTGTCCATTCGTTTTTGCATCGTTCAAACTTTTGCTGAACACCTTTGATTGTTTGGATCAGCTTTTCTTGACCGTTCGACTCTTCAACATCTTCCAATTCATGGCATTCAAGATAGGCCGTCTGAAGGAAGAGATCCGGTGGAATAACGTCAGCCAGGAAGTTCTGGAAGAGCTTGATTTCAGAGTACTTAGGGCCGAGAATCCGAAGTTCATTGAATGTGACATAGGACATCGCGGCAAAAGTCGCAAAGCCTACGAGAAATACGCCAACAAGGGAACAGAGTTTAAACTTTACTGACAGTGACTTCATGGCTTTTTTATCTCTTCGGAACCGAAGCTTAGACTGACAAACTACAGGCTCACGGCGAGCCGAAAAAATCAACGAAGAAAGTTAGCCTCAAGTTGTGGCAAAGGCCGGAAAAACGGGAAATCTTGACGCTAAGAAATCTTTTGAATTTCAATCGGTAACGATTGTGCGTCTTGTTGCGCTTCAAGTGCGAAATGCGATACACCCCTGTAGGGTGGCATGGTCGTTACTGGTGTCATTTTGCCTCTTCTTCGATGCTCCCTTTCTTCCTCATGTGCCTTACAACCAGTTCATCCCTTTTTAATTTAGAAGTGCTTTCCACAATTCTGTAGCTTGTGCGACTGCATGTATTCGATGAACGCAAGAACCCAAAACACCAATGCTGTGAAACGTATTGCGATGCTGGAAAGAGGCCTTTTTGTAGCGAAAGTCGTCGAGACTTTCGGCTGCATCGCCTGCATCGCTCGAAACTCTTGACGAGTTTCGCTACCAAATGCTTCACCGCGTTGCCAAAACACGGAATGTTGCGGAGAGAACTTGGATTGTATTTTGTCTTAGGAAGACGCCAATGAAGAATGGATTCAGAGCTTTGTCGGTTGCATTATTGCTGCCCTCAATTCAATTTGGAGTACTTGATTCTGTTTCAACTTTGCATGCTCAGGAGGGGCCGCCCAAGGGTTTAAACCCTGAATACTACGAGGGCACAGTCAAATCCGAATCATCGGAAAATGCGAGTGATGATGGGGTTCCTGCGACTCTTCCACTTCCGCAGCACCCAGAACGACGGCAAGAGTCTGCAGCAAGCAGTCTGCCAAAAGAGTCGCAACCGAAGCGCGATCAGCGCCCTACAAAGCCAGTATCTGCACGTCGTACAACGGCGATGCCGATGCCCGGTCGACCAGGACGCAACTTGGCCCCGCCAGGCTCGGTTGGGGAGAGCGAAAGCGCAGCAGCCGAGGAAGGATCAGCCGACGGGCAACTCGAAGAGCCAGTCGGGATATTGAGTTTTCTTCCTCATCAGTTTCGCAATGGTGGGCTGACCTTTGAGTGTATTTACACTGGCGAAACGTTCACGAAAGCGCATGGTGGCATCACTCCCACACGACCTACCAACTATCGAAGCAATTTAGATTTGGTCGGGACGCTCGATACGGAGAAAATGGGCTGGTGGGATAGCGGGCGTTTCTTTGTCTATGGTCAGAATTTGAGCGGCAGGCCATTGTCGGCAGCTGACGTTGGCGACGTACAACTGTTTAGCAACCTTGATTCCACAATTAGCGAAGGGGAACGTCCAAACTTTACGACGGTCGCGGAGTATTGGTATGAGCATTTTGTTCTCGACAATCGCCTGCGGTTCAAGATCGGCAAGCAAGATGCAAACGCCGATTTCGCATTGAGCGATCTTGGCGGGGAATTTGTGCATTCCTCGTTTGGGTTCCCTCCCATGATTCCACTGCCAACTTTTCCAAGTCAAGCCTTAGGGATTGCCTCGTTCTACCAGTTAACGGAAACGGTCAACTTGGGGTTCGGTCTTTACGACGGTGTACTGCCTTCAGGGCCATCGGGGGTCCGGTGGGGATTCGATACGCTTGGACAAAATGGATCGATTTCTTTGTATCAATTGGAGTTTAAACCACAGCTTGGGCCCAATGGTGAGCTACCAACTACCATTCGCACCGGCTACTGGTACAGCACCAACAAAGAAGCATGGGTCGAATTCGATGATGTGGTCGATCCGCGAACCTTTCGTCGCAATTATGGTTGCTTCACCACGATGGACCAAATGATTTGGAAGGAGGAGTTTGGAGGAGACAACGACCAAGGGCTTGGTGTTTTCTTTCAGTTTGGATGGGCGCCTAGCAATCGCAATTTATTGACAGAATACTGGGGCGGTGGTTTGGTCTACAAAGGTCTGTTGCCAAGTCGGGATGCGGACATGTTTGGTTTGGGGTTAGCCAGTGCCCGTTTCAGCGATCACTATCGGGCAGCAGAGGGTATTGGCGGAACCGAGATTGGTCCATCGGAAACAGCGGTTGAGCTTTTTTACAAAGCCTTAGTCGGCAAGAGTCTGTCGCTCCAACCGGACCTTCAGTACATTGCTAATCCAGGTGGACAGTACAAGGACGCGTTCCTGCCTGGATTAAGATTCGAAGCGATATTCTAGACGGATAGGGCAGAACTCGGCTTCTTTTGCTGAATCAGCCTCCCACCGAAAATCGTCCGGTTTAGCCACCCTCCCGCTGGGAGGGTCGAGCGTAGCGAAAGTCGTCAAGACTTTCGGCTGCTTGCGTAAACCACCGAAACTCTTGACGAGTTTCGCTACAGGTGGCTTCACACCTATTGAATCTAAAGGCTTCGCCTGCAAGCTAATGCTTTGGCAATCGATCGCACGCTGCCGCATGTCTTAACGGACTTGATAAGTAAAGCTTCTTGCAGGTCGGCTATAGCTCGCTTTGGATCTTTCGAAGAAACTCGGTGTTCTCGTTCTAAGCGGATAACGAGAGGCCAACTCTGTTTTTTCGCTTCCGGTAAAAGCGACTTTGTACTTTGGAGCTTCTGTCAGTGCAAAGACTCCACAAACTGCGATGGTCAGAAGGATGCAACTAAGGGCGGTTCGGTTTAGGGTCATGCTCATTCTCCGGAAATTGACGACTGCAACGGACAAACTGATTCTTCTTGTTGTGACTTAGACTAAATGATAGTCGTTTTGAGTCAACAAGCGATAAGCAAAGCAAGTCGCGTACCGAAGGTCTTGTGTTCGTGCTTTACAGGCCCAGTATGCGGGAGCGTTTTCCTTGCATTTCATTGCTCTGAAATGCACTTTATTGCACGATTGTCGTAGAAATCTTGCAGAAATGTGTTTCTGTCGCTTGGCTGCGCTCTGAATGGCGACCTAGGTTTGGATCGAAATTTCCATTGTGGGAAGAACCTGTCCATGTTGTTCATGATCAACGACATGTTGGATTCTAGCTACACATGATGCGGAATTGACTCACCCAGACTTGCCTCCAATGGCTCGTCGAATGTAAACCTTGAAGGAAGTATATGCGCACTGTGTTGAAAATACCTGCGGTTCTCCTGCTCGCCGCTAGCACGTCTGTACCAAGTATTGCGTCCGTTGATTTGCATGTGTCGCCAAATGGCAACAACGCCAATGCAGGTACAGAGACCAGTCCTTATGCTACGTTAGACCGTGCACGCGACGAGATCCGTGCTCTTCGTTCCGCTCAAGGCAACACGATCGGCCCAGTGAACGTTTGGATTCATCCCGGCGTTTATGTATTGAATCAAACGATTGCCTTCACCGAACAAGACTCTGGAACCGAGGAGGCTCCTGTATCCTATCGAAGCATTGGAGAGGAGTCCCCGATCTTTACCGGTGGCTCTGTCCTTAAAGCTCTGAAAAACGATGCCAATCGCGATTTGCTGGACCGACTTCCCAAATCCGCTCGAGGGCATGTTGTGTTTTACGCAACGGAACACTCTGCTGGGCATGTATCGGTTGAGCTACAAAGGCGTGCCTTGGGACAATCCATGATGCCTGCTCCTATGGAGCTTTTCAGTGGAGTATCGGTTTTACCGAGAGCCGGTTGGCCCAATACCGAATGGGCTGTCGCAAAACCGCACGATTCTAAAAAACACACTTTATCCTTGTATCGGAAAATCGACCCAAGCGAACTACACCATTGTTGGGCTCATGGGTTTTGGTTCCACGATTGGTCCGACTCGTTCGAAAAGGTTTCCTACAAGTCAGTCGGCACGAACAAGACCGAAGTTACGATCCAGCTTGAAGCCGCAGATCGTACGATTCGCGATGGCGCAAGGTTTCGGTTGGAAAATCTCCTCACCGAACTCGATGCTCCCGGAGAATGGTTCATTGACAGCCAAACCGGGCGCGTTGTCGTATGGCCGCTTTCGTCGGATAACGACCGTCTGGTTGTCTCATCTCTCGAAACAGCTCTCTCTGTATATGAAGCCGAGTACATCCGTTTTGAGGGCCTGACAGTGGAGGGGACAAGGGCGATGGGGATTGAAATTGTTGGAGGTCGCAATGTGAAATTAGAAAATTGCACCATTCGCTATTCAGGAAACGTGGGCGTGAATGTGTACCACGGCCACGAACATTCCATCGCACGATGCGAAGTGCACGGAACGGGTTCGAGTGGTATTCGAATTGAAGGTGGAGATCGAACTACACTTGAATCAGCTGGACACACTTGCGTAGACAACGAAATCCACGACTGCTGTTACAGTTACTGTGCGCAGCGACCCGCTATCGCAGTCTTTGGAGTTGGCATCGAGCTTCAATCCAATCACATCTACAACCAACCCGATGCGGCGATTGCTTTGCAAGGCAATGAGCACAAGGTCGAATCGAATCGGATCCACCACGTATGTCGCTTGGCCGACGACGCAGGTGCCATCACGATCGCACACGATCCAACGTTCCGCGGCAATCAAATTCTGCAAAACCACATTTTCGACATCGGCGGATTTGGCAAACGAGACATTGTGGGCATCTACCTGGATGACTTTGCAAGTGGAACCAAAGTTGAAGGCAATTTGTTGGAAAGAACCATTCGTGGAATCGTAGTCGGAGGTGGCCGCGATAACATGCTGGAAAAGAACACCATCGTCGATTGTTTAGCTGGAATCCAAGTTGATTGCCGCGGCCAAAGCTGGGCCAAGCACTTGTTCCATGGAGAGGACCCCGAATTTCACAAGTATTGTTCGGCCGTTTCGCACGACAAAGAGGTTTACGCTGAACGATATCCTGGCCTCGCAAGCCTGCTGAACGACGAACCGCACATTGCAAAAGGCAACACGATTCGGTCGAACACCATTCGATGTCCGATTGGGATCGATTTGCAAGATGGATTGAGCAATCAAGTTGTTCAGCTCGAAAACAATCGAACTGAAACAAGTCCCGTTTTTGTTACTGTGAAATCGAACGAATCGCTACTTTCAAAATCAGAGCAAGCCAAGAATGACTAAAACCGAATGTCCACGATTGCTGATTGTTGATGACGACCCGAGTATTCTGCGTCTCGTCGAAATGGTATTGAAAAAATCATTTGGGAGCGTACTGACCATTGAATGTGTTAGCAATGCTCAAGAAGCCATTGCGCGTATCAATTCAGGAGACGTTGAGCTCTTAGTAACCGATCTTGAGATGCCGGAAGTTTCGGGGCTCGAATTGCTCCGTCGGGCTAAAAAGCAGAAGCCATGCACGCAAGTCCTTTTGTTAACGGGTTCAACGGATTCTGCTTCACTGCTTGATGCTCTGGAAATGGGTGCTTGCGATTATCTGGTAAAACCAGTCGACCTGCAAATGCTGGAGCAACTGGTAGGCGAAGCGATGCAACGTTTGGCACGTTGGAAGCAAGCGCTCCGCGAAACATGGGCCAAGAAGCGAATCACCGAGCGCGTCCAGCTTCAATCCCGAAAAATCAAAACCCCTTCGGCAGGCACGCATCATTTCGATTCGTCATGCCCAAGTGGAATTCCTGAGTGATTGTTTGATCTTACACCCCGAATCGTTTTTTAACGCCCCTTGATGACTGACCATGCGGCAATTCAT
>CANHVO010000134.1 GCA_947463915.1 Planctomycetaceae bacterium | reverse complement strand
GAACCACGGTTGGCATCACCGCAAATGCGTTCGACCTTGACGCGACAACGAATACAATTACCTACAGCCTAACCAGCAACGTAGGCGGACTGTTCCAGATCGATGCGAACACCGGCGTCGTTACTACCGCCGCAGCAATCAATCGTGAAATAGTTGGTTCCACACGGTCTATCACCGTTCAAGCCACCTCGAGCGATGGGTCGACTGCATCTCAGACCTTCATCATAGCGATCAACGACTTAGACGAATTCGACGTTGGCGCAGTAACGGACTCGAACTCGACCGCAAACACGATCGCTGAGAATTCCGCGAACGGTACCGTTGTTCCTATCACAGGGTTCGCCACCGATGCGGATGCGACTACCAATACGATCACTTATTCGCTCGATAACAATGCGGGTGGGCGATTTGCGGTCGACGCAACCACCGGCGTGGTTACCGTTGCCGATGGCAGCTTGCTCAACTACGAATCAGCCACCTCGCACGGAATCACCATCCGAGCGACATCGGCAGACAATTCGTACTCGACTCAGAACTTCACCATCAACCTGTCCGATGTGAATGAATTCGGTATCACGGCGATCAGCGATACCGACGCGAACAGCAACTTCACTTTGGAAAACGCGACCACTGGTAGCATCGTTGGCGTTACTGCGTTTGCTGACGATGCAGACGGAACCGACGTGGTTACTTATTCACTCGACGACAGTGCGGGCGGACGATTCGCAATCGATGCCGCGACGGGGGTTGTGACAGTGGCTGGGGCAATCGATCGGGAATCAGCCGCAAGCTATAATATTACAATTCGGGCTACGAGTACCGATTCGAGCACGAGCACGACCACGAGAACGATCACCATCGGCGATGTGGATGAATTCGATACTTCTGCGGTCACCGATTCCGTTGCTTCCACAAACTCCGTGGATGAGAATGCAACGATTGGAACGACGGTGGGAATCACCGCTTTGGCAAACGATGCCGACGCCACGACCAACGGGATCACTTACACTCTGGATGACAATGCCAACGGACGCTTCGCAATCGATGCGACGACGGGGATCGTCACAGTGGCTGACGGCAGCCAGTTGAATTACGAAGCGGCAACATCGCACAGCGTCGTCGTTCGAGCTACCAGCGTTGATGGTTCCTCGTCCACCCAGATGTTTATCGTCCAGTTAGTGGATGTCAACGAAGCGGTCACGGCAGTCTCCGATGCAGCGACCGCAGTGGAATCTGGCGGAATAGCCAATTCAACGTCGGGAACCAATCCAACCGGCAATGTCCTCTCCAATGATACCGACATTGACGCGGTGGATACCAAGTCGGTCACCGGCGTCGTGTTTGGCACCGTCGCAACGGCAACCGGAAATATTGGGTCGAACGTTACTGGCAATTATGGCTCCATCGCCATGGGAGCCAACGGTGGCTACATTTACTCGGTTGATAACAACAACGCCGCAGTCCAGGCCTTGCGAACCAGCGCCCAGACTCTGACCGAAGTATTCACGTACTCGATCGTCGACAAGGGCGGGCTGACTTCGACCACGCAAATAACAATCACGATCCAAGGTTCCAACGACAACCCCGTTGCGACTGTCGACAAGGGAGTCGCTGTGGAAGCGGGCGGAGTGACCAACGGCACCTCAGGCTCCAACGGTACAGGCAATGTGCTCTCGAACGACACCGATGTCGACTCGAACGCCAACGGCGAGACCAAGACGGTGACGGGCATAGTAGCAGGCATCTCGCCGAGTGCCGTAGCCAATGTTGGGGCAACAGTAACAGGCACCTATGGCTCCATCATCCTCAACAGCGACGGCTCGTACACCTACGCAGTCGACAACAGCAATGCAGCCGTACAAGCTTTGCGGCTCAATAGCCAAACACTCGACGATGTCTTTACCTACACTGTCACCGACGCTGGTGGACTGACATCGACCACGCAAGTAACGATTGTCGTACGCGGTGCGAATGACAACCCAGTCGCATTTGCGGATACGAACATTGCTGTTGAAGCAGGCGGTTATGCGAATGCAACATCAGGCACGAATCCAATGGGTAATGTTTTGTCCAACGATACGGATGTGGACGGCGTTGCCAATGGGGAGACGAAGGCTGTGACTGGGGTGGTGGCGGGGGGATCGGCTAGCGCCTCAGGCTCAGTTGGGAGTTCTGTCGCTGGAACTTATGGTTCGATCTTCATCAATAGCGATGGTGCTTATCAATATGACGTCGATAACGATAACATCGATGTGCAAGCGTTACGGCTGGCGTCGCAGTCGTTGACCGATGTGTTTACTTACACGGTAACCGATGCAGGCGGCTTGTCATCGACAACACAAATCACCATCACCATCCGTGGCAAGAACGATGCACCAGTAGTCTTCGACGACCAGAACACAGCGGTCGAAGATGGTGGATACGCAAACGGCGCGTTCGGGCTCGACCCCGTTGGCAATGTGTTGGACAATGATACCGACGTTGACTCGGATTTGAACGGTGAGACCAAGCTGGTAACTGGCGTTGTTGCTGGCGGGGCGTTTAGCGCCTCAGGCTCAGTTGGAGCGGTGGTCGTGGGTTCGTACGGTTCGATCACACTCAATGCCGATGGCACCTATCGCTATACGGTTGACAATACCGATGCGGCAGTACAAGCGTTGCGATTGACAGCCAATACGCTTACAGACGTGTTCACCTATACGATGGTCGATGCGGCAGGTTCGGTAGCGACGGCACAGTTGACGCTCACGCTGCGAGGAGCCAACGACGCACCGATTGCCAACAACGATACGGCGACAGCCGTTGAAGCGGGTGGAGTTGCCAATCGTACTGCTGGTGTTGATCCAGCAGGCAATGTTTTTGTCAATGATACGGATTTGGACAATGGAGACACCAAGACGGTGACCGGCGTCAGCTTCGGTGTTGCGGCGAATGGGGTGGGTGACGTTGGGAATGCGGTCTTGGGCAGCTATGGGACGATAGTGATCAACGCTGATGGCGGCTACCAATACACGGTGGACAACAGCAACGTGACAGTACAAGCTCTTCGGGATTCGTCGGATACATTGAGCGAAGTGTTTACGTACACGATGCGAGATACGGTAGGATTGACCAGCACGGCTCAAATCACGGTTACGATCCTTGGCGTGAACGACGCACCGACGAATAGCTCGAGGAGCTATTCGACGAGTTATATCGACACGTTGAACGTGACGACGGATGGGGTACTGACGGGGGCGACGGACTCGGAGTTGGATGCGATTACGGCGAGGCTGTTGACGGTTCCGTTGTCGGGTACGTTGGTGTTTAACATCGATGGGACGTTTACTTACAAGCCGGTGATTGAGTTTCAGGGGCAAGTGACGTTTGTGTATCAAGCTTATGATGGCAAGTTCTACTCGGATCCGATCACGGTGACGATCGACGTGTTCTTGCCTAAGAATTTGCCAGGTAGTGGATCGGGAGACTCGGGAGGAAGTGGCGGTTCACGAGGTGGCGATTCAGGCAGCGGTGCCGGTGGGGCACCAGGCGCGATCGATACATCAACCTTGCCCTCACCTCCGGTTGGCGGAGTACCTGGTGCTACAGACGGCAGCAGCAATGCACAAACCCCAGCTGCGGCTCAGACAGTTGCTGTTCAAGGTGGAGAATCGGCAGCGAAGGAAAACAGCATGGCGGCATTGGTGGAGACTCGAGAGAGCATCCGCATAGCCGATTTGGCTGCAACGTTGTCGCATCGAGTGCTTCGCATTCATACGGACCAATGGTCGGCAGTTCGAGATTCAGAGTCAGTCGACATGTTACGAAACCGTGAAGAGGAAGTGTATCGTGGCGGCATGATATCGGACGAGCCGAAGCGACGGGAGTCTCAATCCGATGAGTCAAGGATTTCGCTGGACGCGGGCACGGTTGTATCAACAGTGATCGGTACCGGAGCGATCCTTTGGGTCGTGCAAGCCACCCAGTTAGCCGCCACTTTCATAACGGCAACGTCGCCGACATGGTTCCAAGTCGACATTGCCTCGACCATCAACAACTTGGCTAAGGAAAAAACGGCGAACGACGAAGCGACTGCGAAGATCTTCGAGTAGCACGACGCGCAAGTTTTGAAGTTGCACACTTGTGATTTCGTAGCAGAATTCGTGAGAATTCTGGCCGCGTTTTCATTGCAAAGTGTCTGAATTCTCACGATTTCAGCTGCATTTCTCAATACAGTGCGACTTCAAAACGCGCAAGCTAGTGAGGGCGCTTCGAGTACCGCCACTTTGCGGGAAGGCTAATTTCTATCGAAAATACGACTTGCATTGGTGACAGTTCAAAATTCTTTCAACGAATCGCCGTTCGGTGCTTGGATTTTGGGAAGGTAGTTTATGTGGGGGGGCACACGTAATGAGGTATCCCCCATATGGTTTGTTTAGAAATGCAACGGTGCAGGCCGTGCAAAATGATGGTTCGTGGCGAAAAGGACGAAAGGTAACGGTTGTGACGAATGCGCCGTGCGATTTAACCGCATTGTGATCAGGATCGCGATAGTAACGATAATTCCGTTGCGTCCACAGATGCTTCTTGGGCGATTTGTTTCCCCAGGACATTGTTAGGCGAGCGGCCGATAGAAAACCACTGTAGCTGAATTCGTAGGAATTCAGAACCATCTGAATCTTACGAATCCAGCTACGAGTCGTCGCGTGTTTTCTCCTGCCGCTCACCGTACCAATACCAGCGATCTTTTATTTGGAGTCCATTTGAATGGTTGTCAATTCTGCACGTCGACTAACTCTCCATCTCCTCACATTGAGCATAGCGAGTAATCTTGCGTGGGCTGAACCACCACGGATGGGGATTTCGATTGGAGTCGATGCTGCAGTCGTTGTATCGGATAACGAAGAAATCATCGAATCGGAACCGCCTAGCATTATTGAAGTTGCAGGAGAAACAGAAACGGTTCGCGAACGTTTTAAAAATGGTAAGGTTCGGATCGAGAAGAATGTAACATTGGATGCGAGCGGAAACTTCGTGACGCACGGTATGTTTACGGAATGGAATGAGAAAGGTGAGTTGGTTCAGACAGGGACATACAAGAACGGCAAACGCGAAGGTGCTTGGATCAAGATTTGCCAGGCAAGCCAGGCTAAGTTGTTTGATAGTTTTCCCTACAACAAATTTAAAGCTCCCTTTCAATCGACGGTCGAATTCGTGGATGGAGAGATGAATGGAGTGTGGTCCATTACTGACGCGAACGATCGCGTCGTTAGCCACATTTCGATTGAGAAGGGGGTGCGGAACGGCAGGGCTATTTGGAATCTCCCCTCCGGGATGTCTGCGTACGAGGCTGACTACGAAAATGGCGTCCTGCACGGACAATTTGTCGAGAAGGACGCATCTGGAAAAGTTGTAAAGCAACTGGATTATGACAAGGGAAGTGTGAGGCAGCTCGATAGGGAGACTTTCCCAAACAAGCAGCCTAAATCCGAAATCTATGTCTTGTCAGGAAAAGCCAAATTGGTTTCGAAAGACGACTATGAATCGCTCACTTTAGCGGCCTACGAGCCAGATGGGGCACCCATTCGAGACGGCGCTTTTGTTTACTACCATGAGAACGGTACGGTTCGGACACGTGGAACCTTTAAGCGCGGCGAAGTCCATGGTGGTTTCGAAGTATGGCACTCCAATGGCGAACGTGAATGTGTCGGAACTTTCCAAAGTGGCAAGCAAGTTGGAAAGTGGACTTGGTGGCATGCCAATGGAATGAGGAAATCATCAGGCGAGTATGCAAACGACGTGCTGCAGGGAGAGATGCTGGCTTGGGATGATAAGGGCAAGCGAGTTACATCTACGAATATAGAACCTGTGATTGAACTTGCCAAAAGCAAACCAGAGTCTACCGAACGCGTTCCGCGTGTCTCGGGAAGAATTCGGCCGGTGTCTGTGTTGGTCAAGTAGTGGATCGACCTCAAGTGATTTGTTGGGCGATTAGCCATTTGGCGTACGCCACACCGTAAGGCTCGTGCCGTTACGCTAACGAATACCAATTTTTGTGTAGCGAAAGTCGTCAAGACTTTCGGCTGGATCGCTTATGCTACCGAAACTCTTGACGAGTTTCGCTACAAATTGCCCAGTGCGCTGCCTAGCAGGGGCAAGTTCGAGTGCTTCTTCGGCTGACTGTTAAACAGGTAGTTTGCGCGGTCTTGCAACACGCTACCTTCGCTGAGCGAAGGGTGACATTGTCGCTCGTCGCTCCGCGACGATTGCGTACACGGGACAGATTGCGTACACGGGACAGAGAGTACTCTAAGTCATTCATCATGCCCATCAGTTAGACAAGATCTCATGCAGATAAAAATGGTGCTTGCCTAATTTTCCGCCGTAGTGGCCACCGGTTATTTTCCGGACGCCGCAGGATGGGCCCACTTCGCAGGCTGCTCGAATTCCAACTCGCATGGCTTGGGCTACGATCTCGGGCGATAGGCCATCGATGACGAGTTCTAGCGCGGCGCTTGTATGATCAAGGACATAGGACTTTGTCTGTTCCCGAAGCGTTGGGCAAAAAGCATCGTTCGTAGACGCGTTGAGCATTTTGTATTTGGAACCGACTTTGGAACCGCTGCGAGCAACGCCGCCTGGAAACGGTGTGATGCAATCTCGCAGACGCTTGATCGCACTGACGGCGTAATCGCATGCGTGTAGGGCACCGTGGATCGTGTCGGCCAACACCAAAAAATTGCCGCCACCGACTGCACCTTGGCGACATACCGAGTCCTGGCAAACAAACTCGCCGTCCATGACAGGAATCCTCCAATAACGCTCTTTGCCAATCTTTTTGGAAATTTGGTGTCCGTCGCCGAAATACCGCAGATGCGAACCCATCGCGATGCGTTTTTCGCTGTAGAGGCCCGCAAAGACAGACGTGCTTGGACAAGTCAAAACGCATTGTCCAACTCTTCGAACGAGTTGCTTTTCTAATTCGCTACCTGACACGCTGAAAAGGAGGATGGATACACCAGGCCGTCCGTCCGGCGTTTCGTCGGATTCTAGGAAGCGTTCGATGCCTGCTTCTACGCCGCAACCGATTACGCTCGTAGCAAAGCCGGTCATGGCCTCTGCTGCCCGCCTCGCCCACGTCGGTTCGGCAGCCGTTATGATGATCCGGGTACCGGTCATATCAAAAGCTTCCGCGAATGTATCCTCAACTTCAATCCCGTTTATTTGCATCCCAAGCCCAAGTTCACAGAGATTCCTTAAAAATCTGGCCATCCCGTCTGGCCAACGCCCATTGGATTCGATCATAATGATAACCGATTCAGATCACGCACCGGCATCCTTTGCTGAATCTACCGTAACATCTCAAACTCCAAAAGCGACCTATCATGGGCCGAATTGAACTTGGTTTTCAATATCCATGGTTTCTGTTGTTGCTTTTGGTCATTCCGGTCGTTTGGTGGCTGGGACTAAAATCGCTCGCGGGACTTGGCCCATGGCGTCGCGGAATTGCGTTGGCGCTGCGAACGGCCGTGATGCTGCTTATCATTCTGGCAATCGCTGGAGTTCAGTGGATTTGGTCCAGCGAAAAGCTGACTGTCATCTACTTGCTCGATCAAAGCGATTCGATTCCTGTTGCCAAGCGGCAGTTGATGTTCGAGTACGCCATCCAAAGCGTCAAGGCGCACCGGCACGCCGAACGTCAAGACCGTGCTGGTCTCATTGTCTTTGGTCGTGAAGCAGCGATCGAGATTCCACCGTTTGATGAGGCGTTACCGAATATCAATCGAGCGGAATCGTTCTTTGGTAAATCCGATGCAACCAATTTAGAAAGCGCGCTGAAACTCGCTCAAGCAAGTTTCCTAGAAGACTCGGCCAAACGCATCGTCGTTTTGACCGACGGCAACCAAACGCTTGGCTCAGCCGAAGCGACCGCGCAACGACTCAGCGAAACTGGAATTGGAATTGACGTTGTACCCGTTCGCTTGGACTCAAAGACGGAGGTGCTCGTTGAGAAGATTGACGTACCTGGCTTTGTTCGACAGGGACAGACCGTCGACGCACGTGTCGTGATCAATCGCTACTGCGAGCCCGGAAATGAAAAAGACATCCCTGGCAAATTGAGAGTCATCCGCCGAATCGGTAACCAATCGGAAACCCTTGCCTCTGGCGATTACACACTGGATCGCGATATCAATGTCATCCCGATTCCTCACAAGATCGAAGAGACAGCTGGATACACTTACGAGGCTGAGTTTACAGCAGACAGCGAAGCCGACGATACGATTACACAAAACAATCGCGCCACCGCGTTTTCCTATGCTCGAGGCAAAGGCAAGGTCATGATGATTGAGGATGGTTCCAATCCCGGGAACTATCAGCAGTTTGTCGATGCCCTACGTCGGAACGATATCGACGTCGAAGTGCGCGATACGAAGAATCTTTTTTCGAGCTTGGTTGAGCTTCAGTCCTATGACTCTGTCATTTTAGCGGGCGCACCTCGAACGACCGGCGACGACACGACTCAAATTGTTTCCTTTTCGGATGAGCAGATCGATATGCTCGTCCAAAGTGCCCAGCAGTTTGGGATGGGTATTTTGATGCTAGGTGGTCCCGAGGCATTTGGGGCCGGTGGATGGACCAACACAAAATTGGAAAAAGCCATGCCCGTCAACTTCGCCATCAAGAACAGCAAGGTAGAGGCCGTAGGTGCATTGGCGATGGTGATGCACGCTTGTGAAATCCCGGAAGGGAATCATTGGCAAAAGATGATCGGCAAAGCGGCCTTGGAAGCTCTTGGACCGAGCGATTACTGCGGTGTTGTTCAATACGACATGTCGGGCGACAAATGGTTGTGGGGAGGATCAGCTGGGCTGTTGCCGGTTGGACCAAACAAATCGATGATGAAGTCACGAATGAATGCGATGACCCCTGGCGACATGCCGGACTTCGACTCAGCATTGACGATGTCGATGCGTGGACTGAAGACGGTTCCGGCTTCGCTCAAGCATATGATCGTGATCAGCGATGGAGACCCCACGCCCGCTTCGTCTGGGATCCTAGCTCAATATACGAGTGCAAAGATCAAGATTTCGACGGTAGCAGTTGGCTCACACGGACCAGCCGGTAGCAACGAACTGAAACGTATCGCAAACAAAACGGGCGGCAATTACTACGTTGTCCAAAATGCATCTGCGTTACCAAAGATTTTCATGCGTGAAGCTCGCCGAGTTGCAAGGCCTTTGGTATTCGAACCGGAGGGGGGCGTTCAAGCGGTCGTCACGCAGCCGCATGAAATCCTCTCTGGAATCACGGGAGAGCTACCTAACATTCGCGGGTTCGTGCTGACGGAACGCAAGGACAGTCCTTTGGTGGAAGTTCCGTTGCGATCGACGAAGCCAACCGAGACCGATACGGCATCGCTGCTTGCGACCTGGACGTACGGACTTGGTCGGACCGCCGTTTTTACCACGGACGCAGGTCATCGTTGGGCTGACGGTTGGGTCAATTCGCCCTTTTACGATCAGTTCTTTTCTCAAATGGTTCGATGGACCATGAGGCCATCCAACGACGATTCGAAGTACAATATCGCCACCAACATCAAAGATGGACGCGTTCAGATTGTGGTGACTGCCTTGAACGCGGATGACAATTTCGTCAACTTTCTAGATATGAATGCGATTGCGGTCGGTCCCGACCTTAAGCCGATCAGTGTTGCCATGAAGCAGCAAGCGTCGGGTCGTTATGTTGGTGAATTGACTCCGGAGCAGGCTGGCAGCTACATGTTGAGCATTGTCCCTGGCGGAGGAAAACCGCCGATCACAACCGGTGTGACCATGCCGTTTTCAGATGAGTACCGCGTGCGACAAGCGAATATGCCATTGCTGGAATCGCTGGCTGCACGAACTCCCGCGGGCGGCTCCGCTGGGACCATTTCCACGTCGCTTGAAAAGGATTCCTTAAAGGAAATCCTCGGCATGGATACGTATCGCAAAGGGCTTCCGCCAGCCAAGAGCCTCAAGGATGTATGGCCATTAGCGGTTCTCATCGGCGCTACTTTGTTTTTTGCAGACGTTTTCGTTCGGCGCGTTGCCTTGGATGTTGGCTTGCCGCTTAGAATGATCGCGGCTCGGTTGAGGAGTCGTAGCGATAGCGCCAAAGCATTGGAAGCGGAGCAAAAGAGTAGGCTGGATCGGCTTAGGAGCAGCAAGACGACCATTGGCGACGATCTCGAGAAGCAACGCGCTAGCACGCAGTTCGAACCCAATCCGGACATTGTGGCTTCGGTCACAGCCGCCGAAGACGCATTTGGTGCAGGCGAATCGAAAACGACTCGACCAGATTCGTTACCGAAAAAGCCAAGTATGGGTATTGAAGACGAGAAAAGCTATACATCTAGATTGCTGGATGCAAAGCGAAAAGCCAATAAGAACAATTAGCACTTCATTATAGGGAATCTACATGAGTAACGTCGCAGAATCGATGCAACAACAAGCTGAAACGTTTCGCAATCGATACGCAGCAGTTCGGGAACAAATTGGGCGAGTCATTGTCGGTCACGACGAGATCGTCAACGGAGTGCTGACCGCTGTTTTCGTTGGCGGACACTGCTTGCTGGAGGGGGTTCCCGGGCTTGGGAAAACCATGCTGATCAAAACCCTATCGGAAACCCTATCGCTCGACTTCAATCGCGTTCAGTTTACGCCCGACTTGATGCCGTCTGACATTCTCGGAACGAACATGATCGTGGAGAACGAAGGGAAACGCGAGTTTCAATTTCAGAAAGGTCCGATCTTTACCCAGATTTGCTTGGCGGACGAAATCAATCGCGCTACACCCAAGACTCAGTCTGCTCTTTTGGAGACCATGCAAGAAGGGACCGTTACGGTATCCGGCAACCGGTATGAGCTAAAGAAGCCGTTCTTTGTTCTCGCAACGCAGAACCCGATCGAGCAAGAAGGAACGTATCCGCTTCCAGAAGCCCAGTTAGACCGGTTCATGTTCAAGCTGGTGGTGGGGTATTCATCCCGCGAAGAGTTGAACACGATCATCGATCGCACAACGCGCGGTACCATCATAACTCCTGAGAAAGTCATGGATGGTGAGGAGATCAAGCATTGGCAGCAATTGGTGCGACAAGTCGTGCTGGCGAAGCACGTCCAGGACTACATCGCCCGATTGGTGCTAGCAACGCACCCTGGTGGAAGCTTAGCGCCGGATGTAACCAACCAGTACATCCGATGGGGCTCCAGTCCTCGTGGAGCGCAAACGATTGCACTTGCATCCAAGGTGCGTGCTCTGTTGGACGGTCGCTACAACGTGAGCTTCGAAGATATTCGCCGAGTGTTTTTGCCAGCCATGCGTCACCGTGTGTTGCTCAATTTCGAAGCCCAAGCCGAAGGCATCGAATGCGACCGAGTTCTCTTGGATATTCTTGAGAAGGTGACAGAAAGAGCTGACGACTTGGTGGCTGCTTAGGCTCGAT
Source organism: Planctomycetaceae bacterium (assembly GCA_947463915.1). Classification (GTDB taxonomy): domain Bacteria; phylum Planctomycetota; class Planctomycetia; order Pirellulales; family Pirellulaceae; genus JBKCUI01. The sequence goes on along the minus strand of CANHVO010000134.1, from coordinate 4,931 downwards.
AATGATACAGCCCCCGACGAGCTCGGGGCTTGTTGATTTAGTCGTTTAACAGTCAGCCGAAGGCGTACTAGGTACTATCGACCCTAGTTGGATATTGCGGCTAGGCAGTTGGCACGACTCAATCAGTGAAATGAACAGATTAAAGGATTTTTAAGAATTGCGCAGGCCGTATTTTGTTGCGGTTAGATAATCGGTCTTGCCGAACGCTACCATCGCGGAGCGAAGGGCGACATTGTCGCTCGACGCTCCGCGACGATTGCGCACAAGCGACCTGAATTCTAGACCGTCAGCAGAGCACGTAAACCAAATGCTCGTTCCAAGCCTTTATGATTTTTCAAAATCCTCTGGCGTGACGACCTTGGCCGTCGTTCTCGACGATTGTCGAGCACTTGAAAACCGGGGCTATCGCCCGACGGCTAATAGCCCTGGAGAACATATGGAATGGTTCTTGTAACTACTTTCCTCGTCCCTTTGGGATCGTCAGTAATCGCGGTTTGGTTTTTTCATCCGGTATGGCGTCTGAGATCATCGAGCCAGCGACCGTTTTGTCCCAATCGCTTTGCATGAGCAAATCGAAGCCAGGATTCTGCTCCTTGACTTGGCATGAGCATGGTCCGGAGATAAATTTGCAAGCCGTATCGATGGTTTCTGGCATGATGCCGTCACCCACGAGACCATACAGTACTCGCCCTCGACCGAAAACCGGGAAAGCCATCGGCTCTGAATCATCAAGGTCCGGTTCACTTCGCTGCACTGCCGCCAACAGAAAGGACTCTTTCGGATCGTTTCGATTGACCGTTACAATTGAGAATTCAATTCTTAGCGGAATCTTGTTTTTTGCCAGGACAGCAGGATCGATTTCCAGTTCGGCCGCAGTCGGGACGGTGAGTCTCTCTTGGTTTACTGCAATTCGCTCACGCAACAGGTTCATCGCTTTCGCATTCTTTTGGTCGTTGTCGCATGGAACAAAGATCCAAACTGCGGAATGGCCAGCGCTCAGTTGTTCTGCAATCTTTGCACGCACGGGTGAAGCGATAACACTTTCTACGTTTTCTTCTGTTAATGGTACCGACGAAAGAATGCGATTGGGAACCTCGGTGGCCGACTTGGGATAGAGCACCACCAGTAAAGGCTTAGGGGCGTCTCCCTGAGCTGTCCACAAGTCGAGCAGCTCGCTATCTCGAAGGTACGGATATTTAACGCTTCGAACTTCCATGTTCGCGGCATGAGCTATCGGGCTTGATTTCAGTTTATCGAATGCGGCTTGTGCAGATGGATCGAATGCTGCGTCATGAATGACCAGCACTTCGTATTTGTCTGTATTCCATCGCTCGAGCGCGTAGCGGAAGACGGGTACTTGGCAAGCGACCGCAGAGGCAGCCAGCAGAGCAACAACTAGGAATGTCCAATGAAGGCGATTTGCAATTTGCATGTCAGTTACGGCTCCCTTTTGATCAACTCGATTCCAGCCAGCGACGCCTGCCCCTTTTTCGGTACAAAGCGTAGCTGGAGCTTGTCGGTAATGGAAACGTTTTCGAGCAATTGCGTTGAAAATCGTTGCTTGGATTTGCTCGAGGGATCGAAAGTGACATCCTTGCACGCCATTTCGCCTTGTGCGACCACATCGAAGACCCGTTCTCCACCTTGATCGAGTGGAGAGGCTGCGAAGTGCAAGCGGACATCGTAGTGGCTCACTGGAAGTAGGTGGGCAAGCTTGTCAATGTCGACCAAATCGGCATCGATGACCAGTCTAGGAGAATCTGGAGTTGGTCCCCTCGAAGCCGTCGCAACCCGTTTTCCAGTGCCTTGGATTAGGAAGACCATTGAGCGGCCAGCTTCCCAACCTGGCTGGTCGACAAGATATTGGATGAGAGGGGCTAAATCGGGGCTGCGCTGTGTTTCCGTCGCGTCCTTTGCCGTCTTCCACTCCGCAGGCTGCCAAGCAACGGATACCTTCGACATGGTTCGTTTACTGAGATCATGCATCGAACCGTGAAAGGGGCTCGGAGCAACGGAATCTTCTACTTTGAAGACAATCGTTGTTTCTTCCTTGGATGCTTTTTCGCATGTGAATTGAAGATGTGCGCTACGAATTTTCGAGCCGCGAGCAATGTTGATGTTGTTGAATCGGATTCCAACGGTTTGGGCGCCCTTGTCTTCAACCAATTCTAAGGAGTCGCTTATCAAGTCCACTTTTCCGTCCGCATCTTCCTTTGCGTCGTCATGGATTTGCTCTACCGGCTGCCCTGTCTTGAGCGTATACGGTTTCAGGACCTGAAGCTTGATATCGAGTTCGGTAAGGTTGTCGACACCAGAAGACAATACCCACGGTCGCTCCGTATCGGAGAGAAGGGACGAGTGATTCTGAAAATACTTGGCATCGGCGTTGACTCGTATCTTTACAGTCGCCGAATCTCCAGCCATCGATGGATACTCCATCCAAAGTTGGCCGTCGCGCTCCCTGCGATCCCCGGCTGCTCCAAAATTGATGGCTAGACGTTCGATCAACGATTCAGGCGTCGCTTGCGCAGTGCTCGCATCGACCGTCCATACATCGACCTCGGGCATGTGGACCAACGCCAACGAAGTTTGATTTTGATAAGAGCAACTGCAGGTACGCGTGTAGTCGGGCGCATTCAAAACCCCATTTGCAACTACTAAATTGGAAGTGCAGCCCGACTTGAAGCCACCTAAATTTCCGGTTCCGCCATCGTTCAAGAGATCGTAAAAGGATGCGGAGCCAGAGCGGAATGTCAACATGTTTTCACTGGCAATAATGTTGTTGCAGCCATACGCTCGCGTTATCTTCCACGGCTGCATCTGGCCCGTCAAAGGATTCTTGACCATTTTGGGATTGCCGTTTTGTATCGAAAAAGCGCCTGCGGATTCACTGTATGCGTTTGCATTGGTGATGATCAAGTCGTTGTGGAGGATACAGGGGCCTGAGTACACAAGCGACTCTTTCTTCCACAGAACACTGCCGTCTATCGCCTGAAAGACGGTCATGCCACGACCGGTTTCCGTCGTAAGTCGATCGCTGGCTTGTGCGCCAGCATGGAGCAACAGATCATGTTTTTCGGAGTAACCCAACCAAGTACCAAAAATCCCGTCGGAAACTTCCCATTTCGTTTCCCCAGTCCGGTAATCCAAGGCAACGATGCGATAACTCGATGGCAATGCCTTTCCTCGGCGCCTCATGGCTTCTTCGACATGGCTTGGGTTCTTGTCCAAACAAAACACCTTGCCCGCGCCGGCCACGATTCCGTTATGCCAAAAGCTATGTTTCGCGGCGGTGGCCCAGAGCTGTTTGCCGGTGAAGCGATCGAAGGCAACCAACCCGACACTCGCTGCGCGATCAAGACTTTTCGAGCCGAAGCCAGCTTTGGTGGTGGTCAGCCCTTTGTCTGCCTCAAACTCCAATTGATGCCGATCGCGATACTTGGCGAACCCCAGTCCACCGAGCAGCACGTCCTGGTAGACACCGATATAACCCCATTCGGGCTGTTGACCATTCGCATCCTTGGGCAGTTGGATCTCGGTGAGCGTTTCGCCTGTTTTGGGATCGAGTACAAGGCACGCATTTGCAACAAGGATATAGACACGATCTTCCGTGACGACGTAGTTTGTACCGCGACCATTGGCGCCCGGGATATGCACCTGATTGTATTTGGGATCCAACGGTGTATCTTCGTAGGTGGAATCGAAGTAGACATCGAATGTGCCCAAGTCTTCGAATTGCCGCTTCCAAATTACTCGTCCGGTGTAGACATCGCGGCAACTGAGGCTGTTCATGCCTTGAATGTACAAACGCCCCGCGACCACTTGCTCAGGTGGCCCGTGACCGTGCCGCGGTAGGACGTCCAGGTTGCTGCTGCCGCCGAACCAAAGAACACCGAGCGGAAGCTTCACGCGCGAGTCGTTCGACTTGAGGGAATTCGCAACGTCGCCATATTGGTGTGTCCAATCGGCAGTACCCGGCAGTGGGCCAACACGACGGACACATACACTGGAAGCAAGCACGTCAACTTCCGCCTTCTCGAGTTGCAGAGTTCGAACGCGTTCGGCGAGATCATTTTGTTCGTCCTGGGAGGCATCTTCTTTCGTTAGCAAGTGCATAACGCCACCGAAGGGGCGTACGGTTTCGTAGACTTTCCGGAGCGTCGCGTCGTCTGCTGTCTTTGCAAGTTCAGGTTCAATAAAGATCAAGTTGCCGGTGTAATTTGGAGCGCGGAATTCACTTGCTTTGGAATGGTGTGCTGTTGCATTATGGATTCCGGCGTTTTGCATGTTCTGCCTAAACTGGTTTATGTACGACGCATCCTGGGCAATGGCAGCGAGTTGAACAAAAGGGGATTTCTCGCAGAGGGCCTGCAATGTTTTTGAACGCACATCTCCATACCAATATGCGAAACCTTCGGCGTGGGATGTTGCGAGGAGTTCGCTGGCTCGCTTGCGTTCCTTGTCGGTTATGTCCAGCTGTTTCGTTTTCTGTGTTGAGGCCATGCGGTGGATTGCAGGTGATTCCGTCCTTTCACCAAATGCCAAGATTTGTCCACCTATTCCCACGGCGAAAAGTTTGCCATCGGCCGCGAGCAAGCGTTCAACTTGCACGTCGATTGCGATGGATGAAATCATCTCCGCGGGTTTTCCATCGCTTGGAAGTCGAATTTGGGTGATCGAGTGCTTGCCTGCGGCGATCAGTTTCTTACCGACCAATATCAAATCACCTCGACCATCCGCGTCGATTTCCCAGAGGACTTTTTCGTCTAGTCCATACGCGCGAAGGACCGGCTTCTCCTTTTCAACTTCAGCTGAGTAAATGAGTCCGCCATGGAGAACTGGTTCATTGGGCATGAAGGCGGTTTTTACTCCGGATAGCAAGTCGAACGCGCGCGTTCCTTTTTCGCGAGTGTGGAGAAAGAAGAACTTCT
>CANHVO010000133.1 GCA_947463915.1 Planctomycetaceae bacterium | reverse complement strand
CTCTTCGATTTCTTTCGAAACGATGTCTTTGTCCGTAAGGAGAATATCAAGGTTTCTAGCTCCGACGACCGCTCGCAACACAAGCTGTGTCTCGCGATAAAGTGCTTGACGCACGTCATCGGTTTGACTAATCGCTTGTTTCGCATCTTCGATACGATAGGTTACTACTGCGTTCATTCGAAGCGTTACTTTGTCGGCCGTCATGATCTCTTGTCCGGCCACATCGACCATGGTTTCTCGCAAATCCACTTCAACGAGACGAGCCTCACCCGTACCCTTCCAATAAGCGTACTCGCCCGGTTCCACTCGTTCGACATAGCGTCCATCCACAAACAAAATACCGGTGTGGTCTCGCTTGATGGCTGTGACCTCTAGCAATTTGCCTGCCATAGGAGAGCGAACGATCGCCTTGAATTCTGGGTGCTGAAACGCAACTTGGCGTGCATCAACGATCTCAACACGAACTTGTTTTTGCCCCAACCAATACACATACTGACCCGCAGGCAAAACATGGCTGAAACGATTTTCGATCCAAACCAATCCACGCTCATGGTCTTTCAAATCGACTACGATCGCTTGGTCTCCCAATAGCCCCGACTTAACGATCAAATCCAATTGTTCGTGAACAAGCCAAGGAGTTCTTCGCGATGCAAGTTCGACTTTCACTTTGTTGAACAAGTCCAAGAACCAATGGTTGCCTGCATTCAATAGACCTTGGAATTCTCCATCCCGAAATAGAAGGCCAACTTCGTAGCTTCGAACTTTGAATCTTTTGAAAACCATTTTAAACTTTCCTTTCTACTGAACTTGGCTTGATGCTAACTTGGCCCTCGGGCCGAGGACGTCCGCCCTCGTTTACAGGCTCCGCTTGGGAACGAGTTGAAACAAACAAGTAGCCGTTGGGCGCTAGCCCCGGTTTTCTAATTGCTCGACATTCGTCGAGAACCGGGGCTAGCGCCCAACGGCTAATCAATACGAAAAATACGTGTGGATGTGCTTATATTCTTGGTTGAACGGTGTTGCTACTAAACTGTAAAAAAAACCTTCTGAGGGCAAAGCGCTGGCGGTCCCATATGGCTAACACGGAGGAACATCTAGATGCAGAGCTAGTTCGCCAACACGCTTCGATTGCTGACGATCGATGTGATGATCCGAAGATCACCTTGTCGATGCGCTGCGTCTCTTGCATTTGTCGAATTCGTTCTTCACCAATCAATGCCCTTCAAAGCGTATTCGTATGTTGTTCTTATCTGCTTTTCGACTTGTCGACGGAGCGACAAGCGAGGTGCGAACAAGAACTGGACCGTTCAACGTTTGCCCCCATCAGGAGCTTGCTACGTTTACCACGTAATGGTGGACAGGCTGTTAGACCTGCCTGGAGTTGGTACAGGATTCGAACCTGTTACAGTCAGAGTTTCAATCTGATGCTCTACCTAATGAGCTAACCGTTCATCAACGACAATCCCTTCGACACCATGTCCGGAACATACATTCGCAAGTCGAAAACAGACGCGTAGTATGCCGCTGGAAGGTTGTTGTTGAGGAGCCCCTTTTTCAAAGTGCTCGGTGGAAAGAGTAGTAGATAAGCTGAAAGGTTCGGGGCAAGCACATCGCCATCTGTGTTATTGGTCAATTAGCCGGTGGGCGTTAGCCCCGGTTTTCTAAGTGCTCGCCATTTGTCGAGAACCGCGGCTAATGTTTTCGTTTCAATAAAGACTTTTGCTGACTTGCATACTATGCAGATCAATAATCGAGAATCGATTGGCCGAAAAAAGCGAAAGAAAAGCGAAAAAATTCTGGAGTACGAACTTGATTTGGTGATTCCTTTTTCGTCTTCTTTCGTTCTTTTCGGTCAACTTCATCCAGGCTCCATCCAGGTGGCTGAATGTCCCTTCTCCGGCCACAAAAACTTTTGCCCCGCATCACGTTCAGCAGCAACTAAACTATAATCTGCAGTTCGCCCGACTTGGATTTGTCTCGTAAGCACTCCGGAGTTTCTCAGTTCATGGCTCGAAATCCTCTCGGTTGGCAGCCCATGCTAACCCTTTCTTTGCTGGGCTTTTTGGTAAGTCCACAAATTGCGTTGGCTCAGGAAAAATCCGCTGAAGCACCCAAGTTCAATCAAGATGTTCGGCCCATCCTGTCCAGCGCATGCTATCGCTGTCACGGATTTGATGCCAAAACTCGCGAAGCCGAACTGCGACTCGACATCGAAGATGGCGCCTTTGCGAAACGAGCGTCTGGCGAACAAGCGATCGTCCCGGGGAAACTGGACGAAAGTCTCATCTGGGCTCGAATCCAATCGAGTGATCCGGAGATGGTGATGCCTCCGCCATCATCCAAACGACAGCTTATCGACAGCGAAAAGCAGACTCTTTCGAAGTGGATCGAACAAGGCGCCAAATATGAAAAACATTGGTCCTTTGAGTCGATCTCGGCAGCCCAAGAAGAAAACCGTACCATCGATACTTTTCTTGAGCTCGAGCGCAAAAACAAGGGACTCGTTGCTCAGGGGCCTGCCGATGCGATAACCCAAGTTCGCCGATTGGCCTTTACGTTGACTGGACTACCGCCTGCGTTGTCCGATGTCGATGCATTTGTGGCAAACCCAACCGAGGATAACTACCGAAAACTTGCCGAACAGTTTCTCGCTTCACCGCACTATGGCGAAGAGATGGCTCGTCATTGGCTCGACGTCGCTCGGTACGGTGATACGCACGGCATGCACTTGGACAACGAACGTCAAGCTTGGGCGTATCGCGATTGGGTCGTCAACGCTTTCAATAGCAACATGCCGTTCTCTCAGTTCACCATCGAACAGTTAGCTGGTGATCTTCTCCCGAATCCGACACTCTCACAGCAAGTCGCAACTGGCTACAACCGTTGCAACGTTACGACAGGTGAGGGTGGGGCAATCGATGACGAGTTTCTCTTTCGCTACGCGGTCGATCGGACGAGCACCACCATTCAAACTTGGCTCGGACTCACAGGCGGTTGTGCGGTTTGCCACGATCACAAATACGATCCGATAAGCACTCGCGAATTTTATTCGATGTACGCGTTCTTCTACAGCGCGGCCGATCCAGCCATGGACGGAAACGTCGAGTCGACGCGCCCTTTTCTTCCTGTCCCAACGCCCGAACAGGCGAAAGCACTTGAACTGGCAAAGCAACGCGAGGCCCAACTGCTGACCAAGCTGCAGCAGACAGCAGCTGAGAAGGATCAAATCGCGTTCGAATCGCGAGCCACAACCCAACCAACCGGCCCAGTTACCGCCATTTGGCTCGACGACGAATTTCCGGTTGGTGCCGCGCTCCGAAACACATCTCGCAACAACGCCCGTTGGTCGAGCGATGTCGGTGCTCCGATGGGGCGTCTCGCATTGAGGCAGGAGTTTGGTCACAGCTTCGAACAATCTATTTCAGGAGGTATCACTCCGATGTGGATCCCAGACCAAGGGGCGCTTCATGTTTGGGTATTACCCGACCGTTACGAATCCCCTAAAGCCATGTTCATCGATGTTCGAACGGACGCCGGCTCCAAGCGATGGGCGTGGTGCAATGATCCCGCCGATGGCAAGCTTGTGGGAGTCGGGCCAGATCGTGTTCGAGGCAAGATTCCGCAACCAGGGCGTTGGACGGAACTAACAGTTTCCTTTGAGGATCTGAAAGTCGGGTCGAGTGTCAAAGAAATCAAGCTTGGCCTTTTCGGCGGCATCTGCCATTGGGATGGAATGACAAGCACGGGCAATCAGCGCCCCGAAGACCAACTTACCTCGAACGTGACCGCATGGTGGAACTCGGTCAAGGGAACTGCCGTTCCGCTAGCGAGCGAACCAGTTGCTAAGGCCCTGAAGGAAGGACCAGATAGCGAAACGGGCAAAGCCCAAGTCGAGCAAGTTGCCACTTTCTTTCGCACGCACGTATCCGAGGTCGCTTCGCCAGCTGTTATGGTCGCTCGACGCAATTGGTTGGCGGCAAGAGTCGATCGTGCGATGATCGAAAGCCAGATTCCTGGCACGTTCATCTTCAACGACCAACCAAAGCCTCGTGAAGCTTTCGTAATGACTCGCGGCCAATATGATCAAAAGGGTGAAGCCGTTTCACCAGGCACGCCGAAGGTCTTGCCAGCGTTGACGAAGCCTGCTGAAAAAGAAAGACTCAATCGGCTCGATCTCGCAAAGTGGTTAGTCGCCGATGAAAATCCGTTGACCGCGCGAGTGACCGTCAATCGTCTCTGGCAGCAAGTTTTCGGCGTCGGCTTGGTCAAGACTAGCGACGACTTCGGCTCTCAAGGGGCACCGCCAACTCACCCCGAACTTCTAGACTCGCTAGCCAATCGATTCCGCAAGAGCGGTTGGGATGTCAAGCAATTGATGCGAGAATTGGTTATGTCCGGTGCATTTCGACAATCCGCAGTCATCACTCCAGCGACGCTGAGCATCGATCCAGAAAATCGTTATTTGGCTCGTGGTCCGCGAATTCGTTTGGATGCCGAGCAGATTAGGGACAACGTCTTGGCTGTGAGCGGACTTCTCAATCGCCAAGCCGGTGGCGTAGCCTTCAAAGGATACCAGCCTAAAAATATTTGGGAGCCGGTTGGCTATGGCGATTCGAACACGCGTTACTACATCCAGGACCACGGAGATTCGTTGTATCGACGCAGCCTTTATAGCTTTATCAAACGAACCGCACCTCCTCCCTTCATGAGCAATTTCGACGCGCCCAATCGGGAGTTGTTTTGCACCCGGCGCGAACGGAGCAACACGCCGCTGCAAGCGCTGCAGCTCATGAACGATGTCCAGTATGTCGAAGCAGCAAGGGTTCTCGCAGAGGGTGTCCTACGCAATGACAAAGTAAAGCCGCAGGATCGAACCAGTTCGATTTTCCAACAATGCTTGTCCCGCAGCCCGACACCAAACGAATTGGCGGCGATCGAAAAAGCTGCGGAACAGTTCCGGTTACGGTTCAAGGAAAATCCGGCGGATGCTAAGAGGCTAATCGCTGTCGGTGAGAAACCATTCGACCCGTCGCTGCCACCAGAAGAGTTGGCTGTTTATACCCTAGTAGCAAATCTTGTCCTCAATTTGGATGAGGTTGTTAACCGAAATTGATGAGAATACTGGCCAGGGAGAACGTCCGGTTTGGGCCTATGTGTTTTATTCAAAAAAACAGCAAGCCCGGCCGGCGACACATCCTTTGCCGGTGGCGTAAGCCACCGGACTATGAAAAACTTAACGCATAGCCCGGAGGGCGACACATCCACTACAGGGATGGCACGGCTATCGGCAACGAAATGTGTCGCCCTCTGGGCTAGAGTTTCGATGAGACAAGGGACCGGTGGCTGACGCCACCGGCATTAATATTTCGCCCTCCGGGCTTGAACCAGACGCCCTTGACTGGGCGTGATTTAACGCAAACGGCACAACTCCAACAAAATCACACCATGCCAAAAATCGCCGCGTTCCCTAAAGCCTACATGCAAGCTCTCTGCAAAGATGGGACAATGAAGTTGTCCGAGTGGTTTGAGCTTGCCTCGACCTTGGGAATCGATGGACTCGAGTTTTACGCAGGCTTTATCGAGATGACGGATGACTCGAAGTGGTCGGGCTTTCGCCAACAAGTCGAGTCGCTGGGAATGACGATTCCGATGCTCTGCTGCTCTCCAGACTTCACGCATCCCGATGAGTCCTTTCGAAATCGTGAAATCGCAAAGCAGAAGCGTTGGATCGATATGACAGCTGCTTTGGGTGGCAGTTACTGCCGCGTCTTGAGCGGCCAAAGACGACCGGAGCTGACCGCTGAACAAGGTGTTCAATTGGCGGCCGATTCCATCAAAGCATGCCTTCCTCATGCTGCGTCCAACGGCGTTACTTTGATCCTCGAGAATCACTATAAGGATGATTTTTGGGAGTATCCGGAGTTTGCTCAGAAGATGGATGTTTTCTGTTCTTTGGTCAGCGCGATCGATCATCCATCCTTTGGCGTCAACTACGACCCAAGCAACGCGTACATCGCCGGGGACGATCCGATCGAATTGCTCAAGCGCGTGTCGCATCGCGTGGTAACGATGCACGCCAGCGATCGCTATTTGATCGAAGGAACACTCGAGGATTTGCGACGCGAAGAAGGTGGCGCTGCAGGCTATGCCAAACGGCTTCGCCACGGCGAGATTGGTCAAGGGCTCAATGACTATGACGCGATCTTTACCGAGTTGAAGCGAGTCGGATTCGACAGCTGGATCAGCATCGAAGATGGCGTCGACGGGATCGAACAACTGCAACGAAGCGCCGCATTCTTGAAAAAGAAGATCGGCCAGTATTGGCCGAGTTGATGAAGACGGCAACGCTGAGAAGCTTTTTGTAGCGAAACTCGTCAAGAGTTTCGGTGGTTTATGCAATGCAGCCGAAAGTCTTGACGACTTTCGCTACAGAAAAGTCGGTTTTCAGCAGAGGAAAATGCTTCACAGCGTTCCCGAAACGGGGCGAAGGAAATAGCATTCTTTTCGTCTAACACCAGCTAATAGCCGAGAAGATGCCGCAAGCACTCCTCCAACGTTCTCGTTCGAAATGGAAAGTCATCTTCGAGCAGGCGACGGCAACTGGCTCGTGTGCTGGCTAGCAACATTGCATCAGCCATTTCCCCCAACAGCATTCTTAACGCAAACGCTGGTGCTGGTAGCAGTGAGGGGCGATTGAGGACTTTGCCTAGCGTTTTCACAAAAGTTTTGTTGTCCGTTTGCTCCGGCGCGACCAAGTTGTAGACACCGGTGCATTTTGGATTAGCGGCGAGATATAGGAATGCCGCGGCCGCATCATCGACATGGATCCAGCTCCAGTATTGGCGACCGCTACCAACCGGACCACCTACCCCAAAGCGAAACGGAGGCAGCAGTTTTGCGAGAGCGCCTTGCCTCGGGTGCAACGCGATTCCAAGCCGCCCGATGGCTACACGATTTCCTGCTCGTTCGTATTCCATCGCGGCAGCTTCCCAGTCGCAAGCGAGTGTAGCCATAAGATCACTTCCAGGTTTGTCCGTTTCGTCCAGCACTTGATCTTCTCGATCGCCGTAGATGCCAACTGCCGACGCGCAGATCAATGCTCTCGGAGGAGAAGCAAGTTTAGCTAGATCACGAATGAGCGATTGTGTCGCATCCACTCGGCTTATCCGAATTTCACGCTTCGTTGCTTCAGTCCAACGTGAAGATGCGACTCCTTTTCCTGCCAAGTGGACGACGGCATCTAAACCCTGCATAGTGTCGGGATCGGAAAAGCCAGCGTCTGGCTGCCAGATGACCGTTTTGGCCGACAACGGAAAGTCCAAAGCTCGATCTTTTGAGGCTGGCCGCAGGATCCGAACAACTTGATGGCCCAGCACAGCAAGCAAGTCGACGAGTCTGCGACCAATCAATCCGCTACTACCAGTGACTGCGATCTTGAGAATACGATTGGACGTGTGTTCAAGTAGAAAATGCTGGAGATTTAAGTCCGCTTGAGTGGTCTTGTGGCGGTAATGAAACATTGCCTCAAGTTTGCTTTGAACGATCGGCGAGCCGAGCGAGCCAAACCATCCAAATTTATTCTCATACTGGACTTGGTCACATAGAGTTGAGCTCCCAGACCCATCGACTTCAAAGAGATGATCGTGAATCCAGGACTTGAATGGCCCAGAAACTTGAATGTCTTGAAAGCTTCGCGGGGGATTCCACTGCGTATGTCGAGCGAGCCACGTCACTGGAACTCCGAATAGCGAGTTCTTAATCACAACCTCCGAACCCACGGCCAGCGAATCGCTGCGTTTCAGGATCGAGATATTTTCCCAAGGTGGAATCAGGCGGTTCAAAGCGCCAGGGTTGGCGTGATATTGATGAAGGTCCTCAATGTCACAATCGATCGTTGAGGTTCGTTTGAAGATTGGCATGTACTACATTTCGGCCTCAGGGAGAGTTGTCGACTCGGTCATCCCTCGAAGTTTATCAAGAGCTCTCTTTTCGAGTTGGCGGATTCGCTCCTTGGAGACCCCTAGCGTATCAGCAAGTCGTTGCAATGTCTGGATACGTCGATGACCGCCGAGTGAAAACCTTGCCCGAATAATGAACTTTTCTCGGCGATCCAGATGGTCGAGCATTAGCGACAGCCGAGCTCGCAATTCATGCCAACGCTGTTCGCTCATCGAGGATTCTTTTTGGTCGTCGCTGATGTCGATACCATTGTCGTGGAAGCTTCCAAGATTTCGTTGCCTATCATTTTGTTTTTCCATGACGCAACGATAGGTGTTTCGACGTACAACCTGAGTAGCATAGGTGCTGAACCGGAACCCGAGATCCACATCGAATTTGTCCACAGCGCGAAGCAATGCGACGATACCATCGCTCAGCAGATCATCGAACCCGTTCTGGATGTTGACGAATTTCTTCACGATCGAAATGACCAATCGCATATTTGACTTCACAATCCAATCGCGATACCAATCCGCAGCCGTCAGAAGCCCCTCAATTCGCTTGACGTTCCAAGGATTGTCGAGGTCTCCTTTTGACCTCAGAGCCTCAGCTCGGAACCGCAGGTAGTTCATTCGGTGGAAGACGCTTTTTTCTTCGTCGGGAGTCAGCAGCTTGGCCTCGCACAGTCTGGCCAAGTGGGCTGGTAGGACTGGAGTTTTCGAAGGAGTTGAGACGGCACCTTGGATGCCAGTCCCAAGAAAAAAGTCGCCCAAAATGGTTGCTTCTGCTCCAGGCTCGCTGAAAGAGTCACTTCCGATGAACTCGATTTTGAGTGCTGCCATCCGCTTTGCGGCTAAGGCGATTTCGTCCGGATTTCGTTGCTCGGGGCTTGTCAGTTGAAGAAAGTGAACAAATGCTTCTTCGACGGCTTTTCTGCGAAAGGTTTTCGCAGGCATATTGGACGGCTTGGCAGCTTTTTTGGTCGGCTTCAAAAGCGTTGCTTGACTCATTGCTAGATCCCAGTATTCGAATGCTTAAAAATGGAAGCGTGTGTGAATTCGCAAGCCCCATCGAACTGTTCGTTCAGAAATCGCTTCTGGATTCGTTCAATTCGTTCAATCTTTGATTTATATGCCAATAGAGTGGCTGGTCAAGCAAATCCAACAAGCCGATGGGACTTGAAAAGACAAAGGACAATTCACTTTGAATTTGATGTCTGTGCAGTGTTCCTTGCACTATACTTCTAGTAGGGGGATCGCTGTGAAACGATCAAATCGTTCAATTGTTCCTGCTTACGCATGTTCGTTTGGTTCTTTAGGAGTTGTGGTGGACGACAGTTTTACGCCAAAACAAATTGCATTAGCGTTGCGGGTCAGCGAGTCCTCCGTCAAAAGATGGTGCGATCGGGGTGATATTCGGACAGACCGGACAGTTGGGGGCCACAGACGGATTCCACTCGGTTTTTTGCTTGAGTTTCTCGAGTCTACCAATAGAAGAATTATTAATCCAAACGCGATTGGTTTGGAGCAAATGAGTGCAGAGCGAATCAAGCCAGCCGCGGGAAAGCCTCAGGCCTCGGAGTTGATTCTTCAGTTTGAGAAATCGCTATTGGACGGCGATGAGTCGAGTTGTCGGAGGATTTTCAGCTCGTGGTACTCGAATAATGACGGTTTTGCATCGCTCGCGGATGACCTGATATGCCCCGTTTTTCGTGCTATCGGGAACGGATGGCAGGAAGGAATCGTCGACACTTATCAGGAGAGACGGGGATGCGAAATCACGGTGCGGTTGATTCTTGAACTACGTCGTTTGGTGGACGAGCCGAGTGGGATGGCGCCGCTCGCGATGGGTGGGACACCATCTGGCGATCGATATCAATTGCCGACACTCTCGACCGAAATGGTCTTCCGAGAGAAGGGATGGAGGACGGCAAATCTAGGTGCTGACATCCCATTTACAAGTCTACTTTCAGCGGCGCGCAAGCATATGCCCAAGTTGTTTTGGGTATCCGTGTCGCATGTCACGGATGAAGCACAGTTTTTGAGTGAGTACGCTCATTTCGCGAGCAGGCTTCCCAAGGGCATCATCTTGCTCGTTGGGGGGCGAGCGTTAACAGACGGTTTGCGACCGAAAATGGTGTACTCGGCTCATTGCGATGGGATGCGTCAACTGGCCGTGTTGGCAAGAACACTCAAAAACGGGCCGCTTCCAGAGTAAAATGGCTGTCCTAGATCGTTGGGCCGATGCAATTCATCTTCGTACTCCTTTTTAATTGCAATTTGTTTCGTGACGGTTTAAGTGACACAGGGGTTAAAGTGCCGGCAATGCGATGGTGACATTCGCTCTACAATCTACCCAGATCGAGAATTTGGGGGGAAACAGTGCCGTTCATAGGAATGGAGAGTACAAAAAAGACTCGCTAGTCACTACGATAGTAGTTTGCCAATTGGTGTAATCTCATCTGCAACAAATTCAGCTGTCTATGTCTGGAAATAGCAACGAACTGGGTAGCTTTGATCTTGGACTCCCCGACTTTTCGCAGCCGGAGTCGAATCCTGCTGAAATGCACGTAGACGATTCGATGCTGGCCGAAGCGGTACCCGTTGGCGTTTCTTCCAAGCCGACCGCGAGTGCTGTTCCACTTGCACTGAATTCTGTTCCCGTTGCGTCGGTACAACCCGGCGCGTCGATAGAACCCGGTGTAGAGGAGTCAACCAAGGTAGCCATTCGAAGCATGTTTCGGAGTACCGTGCCGAGTTGGCTCATAAGCATGGTAGTGCACGTGGCTGTCATCTTGGTTTTGGGAGCCTGGAACCTAGAGCCAATCAAAAAAGAACTTCGCTCGATGTTGTCATCGGAGCCAACCAGAGATGCCGAAACAGACGCACTTGATGAATTTTCCATGCAGGAGATGGCTTCCACCGAACTGGTTTCCACTGAAAGTGACGAGGCTCCTTCGGAATCACCCACCGTGGACGCTTCGATTTCCCAAACGGTCGTCGAAGTGGACTACTCGAACGTAGTGGCAGCGAGCATGCCAGCGGTCGCGATTCCTAGCATGACACAAAGCCTTATTCCAAAAAACGGAATCGCCGCACAGGCAAACGTCGCAATGCGAGCGGCACTGAACAGTCGCTCCAAAGAGACGAAACGGGATTTGCTTAGCAAGTATGGTGGATCGACCGATACCGAAAAAGCGGTTTCGTTGGCTCTCAAGTGGCTGGCCTTGCATCAGGATCCGCAATCGGGAGCTTGGACGCTGGCACACAGCGTGGTCTGCAAAGGACAGTGCGATCATCCTGGTAAACGTCTTGGGAGTGTCAACGCTGCTACCGGACTTGCTTTGATGTGTTACCTGGGGGCTGGCCAAACACACAAAGAAGGTGAGTATAAAGAAACCGTTTTCAAGGGGCTGAGCTTTCTGATTAGCAACATGAAATTTCAGAACGGCAGAGGTTCTTGGTATGTGGGCGATGGCGGAAAAGGGCTCGATGACATGTACGCTCACGGAATCGCATCGATTGTGATGTGCGAAGCTTACGGAATGACGAAAGACCCTGCACTGCATGACGCTGCACAAGCCGGTCTTAACTTCCTAGGTTACGCACAAAATGGTTCGACAGGCGGATGGCATTATGCTCCTCAAGGGCAAGGCGATACGTCGGTTGTCGGCTGGCAGATGATGGCTCTCAAGAGTGGTGCCATGAGCGGGTTCGCGATCGATCTGGACGTTGTACGTAGAGCTAACTTCTTCCTCGACCAAATGGCGTTCGATGAGGGGGCCAGTTACCACTATAGCTTTGATTCCAAACGCGGAAATGCTGGCTACAACCCAAGCACGACGGCATGCGCCGTTCTTTGTCGAATGTATTCCGGAATGCCTAAAGACCATCCATCGATTCAAGCCGCAGTTGCGAAGTTCAGCAAAGCAGGACCGAGCAAGACCAATACCTACTACAACTATTATGCAACCCAAGTTCTCAAACAGGTTGGCGGGAAAGATTGGGAAGCCTGGAATGTTCGAATGCGAGACCAGCTCCTGGCTACGCAAACGACATCTGGACACGCCGCTGGCAGTTGGTACTGGGATGACGGCCACAGCACAGACGCGGCAGGCAGACTCTACACCACATGTATGGCAACCATGATCCTCGAGGTGTACTACCGTTACATGCCTCTCTACAGCGAGCAATCCCAAGAGGAAACATTTAAGCTTTAAGTAACTTCTCGGAAGTCTTCGGGGAGAGACTGGTCTTGACACCCTCCCGCTGGGAGGGTCGAGCGTAGCGAGGGGAGATTGAAGTGCCAACAACCATTGCACAAGTCAGTTCACCCTCCCCGGGCCAAAGGCCAGACCCTCCCCGAGGGAGGGTGACTTTAAATCGCTGTAACACAGACCCGGGCTAACCAACTTTACCGTCTAATCTTTCGGTATCGGCTTACTCAAGAATGGCAGCGTGTCGGGTAACACCCGAACTGAAGTTGTAAGACGTATCGGAACTGGCGCACCCACATCAAACTCGCACTCGACAAACGATGCTTGCCAGCCTTTTTCCGGCGATACCAACTGCACTTCAAAAATACCGTCCGCCTTCTCTTTCAACTCGCTAGACACATATGCCTTGCCGATTGTATCCACTCGAAAATCGCGAGCGTTTGGATTTTGAGCCTGCCAAAGCAAAACTCGCTTCGGTAACGTTTTGCATTGCAAGGTCAGCTTTTCGTTTTTGTCGATCTTCCAATCAAATACGGGGCGGGTAGTACCATTCACAATCGTATGGTGAAAGGCGATCAGCGTTTCAACCGCATGCGAATCCTTAAGCGAATGGTCCGTGTTCGGGGCATAGCTAAGATGCTTTTCGCCGGGAAGTTCATTAAAGTAAAACTGCGATGAGTCAGGCAGGAAGAACTGGTCACCAGTAGAATTCACAATGCACTTTGGCATCGTGAATCGATTGCGATATGCGAATGGATCTTCGATTTGCATCAGAGCCCTGTACCCGTCGGTCTCTCTGCGTTGCATAATGCGATGGTCTACATACTCGTCGATGGCGGGTGCCCAAAACCCGTAAGCCGCGTAATGGTGACGCATCGAAGCGTCCAAGTTAAGAACGTCAATGACCATCGGAGCAATCCCCACTACCCTCTTGTCAACGGCAGCGGTCATCCAAGTGGTCCAGCCCCGTTTCGAGCCACCTGCGACCACAAATTGATTGACGGCCATTTTCCCTCCCGCGTCACTTGCCAGTAAGGCTTCCACGGTATCCATCGCTCGCACAACGGCTTTGGTCATTGGTCCGCGAGCTGGCCAGCGTTCGTCGCCTGTCTTGATGAATTGGTCCCATGTGTATCCAATCAAGTCATCCTCGACGCGCGGCTTACCATCGCCATGAAAAATCAACGGTTGATTCGGAACCTGCTTAAGCTCAGCAACAACACTCTTTGTGGCTGCTGCAACGGCAGACAATTTGGAATCGAGTCCTTTCGGCGCCTCCCCTCCATTACCACCTCCGCCGATGAACATCAACGCCTTGTTCGAAACTGCACCGGTCGGCTTGAAAACACTGAGCCAGTGCTGCCAAACAGGTCTGTCTACTTCATCTGGGCGAAGCCAGGTCTGAGACTTGAGGTTGATAACGAAAAGTGTTCCGGCTGCCGTCGTTTGCGTGCTGACGACTTCCCATCGGTAACTTGAGTCGGGTGCAGCCACATAGCGATCGATCGCTGTTAATTCTTTGTTAACAACCACCTGAGTTACCGGATTCGGATCACTCTTCGCTCGATCGAGCACCGTGGCGTCTTGCCCCAGCAATGACGAGGAAACGCCAAGACCCCAAACTGTCGACATCAAAAAAACACTCGAAAGTCGCATCAATAGATTCCAAAGCAAGAGAGAAGTGCAAAGGTGGTTGATTCAGTTGAAGTGGCAGTCTAGCTTACCAAAGCTAGCGATTCAATGACCAAAGTGGCATAGGCTTCCAGCCTGTGTATGAGCGTCTGAACGGGCATTATTAGCGTTGACGCTCGTCCTCCCAAAGCTTTTCAATGGAATTGACTTTGCAAAGATGTTTACAGCGGTGGCCTCACCCTCCCTTGTAACCCCTTGCAACGAATTGGTGACTAAACTCGTCGCGGCGAACAAGTTCGGACTTCAGATTCAGCCCGGACAATCCGAAACAAACATACGACTGACGAGTCCACTTGAGGTCAATGGCAGGAAGCCTGGAATTTGCTTAGACAGCATTGTCGTTAGGGTGCATGGCTGGGAGGCCACGATCAAGTGCAGAGCCGTAATCAAACCATAAGCGAATTTCACCGAAAATGCATTTACCTGGTGATCGCTTTCAATTTGATTCTTTGCGCATGTTCGTATCTAAACGCGCAGTTTGATAGCTTTTCCTCAATTGTTGACGAGCCTCCGAAAAACGACGAATTGGAGCAACTGAAAAAACGCATCGACGAACTTGAAAAGACAGTTAAGTCGAGCGGGAAATCGGAGAGCAAAAAACCTTCGGACTCCGATTCGGGCTCGAAAGGATCCGACTCGGGCAAAGTTAAAGATGGCAAAGAGAAAGACGCTGACAAGAAACCGAAGGACTCGGCAAAGGATGCCGCCAAGGATACTCAAAAGTGGACGGTTAAGCTGGGTGGACACGTCCAGATGGATTACGTCAATTGGGCGCAAGCCGACCCTGCGATTCCCAACACGCAAGATTACTTTGAATTTCGCCGCCTTCGTCTCGTTGCCGATGGTACTGGGTACGGAAACTGCGATTTTCGATTGCAGATGACGCTTGAGCCAGAATCCCAAGGGGAAAGCCCGATAGGACAAGTCACCTCTCCGGAAGTGAAGGACGCCTATTTTTCGATGAATGAAATCCCTGTTTTGGGACGAATGCGAGTTGGAAACTTCTTTGTGCCGTTCAGCTTGGAACAAGTGACCAACGACACGATGAATATCTTTATGGAGCGATCGATTCCAACGCAAGGAGTTTTTGCAGCTGACCGGGAAGTGGGCGTGGCCCTCTACAATTGCAATGAGGCCAAAAGTGTGACGTGGTCGAGCGGCTTCTTCCTGGATAGCATTAGCGAAGCCACAAAAGAGCGACTTGATGACAATCAAGGTTGTCGAGTGAGTGGAAGACTGACTTGGTTGCCCTACTATGATGAAGCGAGCAATGGTCGGTATCTGGTTCATACGGGGCTTGGTGTCCTTTACACTCATGATCAGGACAAACGCGTTCGCTTTCGAGCTCGACCGCAGATTCGCGAAGGAACGAGAATCATCGATAGCGGGGTTCTGCTCGCCGACGACTACACCACAGGCAACCTGGAGTCCGCTATTGTGTGGGGACGCTTTACCGTTCAAAGCGAAGCATTTCTGTCGAGTGTGCATCGCCTTGACGGATCGACCAACCAAGTCAACGGTGCTTATTTGCACACGAGCTATTTTTTAACGGGCGAGAACCGGATCTTCGAACGTTTTGGGCAGCATGGCGCCCAATTCTCCCGCAACGTTCCTAAAACGAACTTTTCATTAACCCGCAAGGGTTGCGGATGGGGGGCTTGGGAAGCGAAAGCCAGATGGTCTCATTTGGACCTCAACGATGTCAATGCAGGTCAGTACAACGACTTTACCTTCGGCTTCAACTGGTATTGGAGCGATCGCACGCGAATGATGTTCGATTGGATTCATCCGATTACCAGCCAGCAGACCGTCTTCGGTGCAACCAGCTCGGATATCCTAGCCAGCCGGTTTGACTTCAACTGGTAGTCTTCAAGGCTCTCAAACCGCCTGCTCCTATTGCGAAAGCCGCATACGCTGCAAGCATGACCGAAGCAGCCAAAGTGCATGCGCCGATCGTATCCCAATCGAATCGATCTCGCCCCTGACTTGTTTGCCAAACAGCGTAGCCCAAGAACACGATTTGCGATGCAAGAGCGGATCGCACTATCTGGAGCGAGTTGGTTACCTTCAACACACGAGCTATCCAAGCAGCAATCGGCAGCAACTGAATGGAATGAAGTGCAACTCCATGCGGGAATTTTAGAACGCCTGCTTTACCCCACAATTCGTACGAAGAGCCTTGCGAGATGCTCACCTCTCCTAGCACAGATGTCGCCATTCCTAGTCCGCACGACAACGCTAACAGCCACATACCGCCACGAATGGCTGTCGCCATGGCCGGCTCGATTCCATTGCGTAACCAAAGCGTCCGCACGCTCAAGTACAGGATCGCAAAACTGGCTATCAGGATCAACGCCAGCATCGAGAACTCGATCGTTGCATCGACGTTTGTCTTATGATTGAAGTGCGAGGCCACACCCCGCCAGTACTGCATCGTTATCAACGCGACTTCCACGAGCAGTGCAATCGCAACCGTGTTGATCAAGAATCGATCGTACTTTATCGGCCGCAGTTGTGTCATCAGCCAACCGATCGACCAGGTCGTCAAGCCACCCGATATGCCGAATAGGATAGGTTTGCGAAGCGATAATGGGCCATGCCAAGTCGCTCCCAGGATCACGTAAATGGCTAGGTGAGCCAGACCGCTAACGACCAACGCAAACCCGACCCAAAATACGACTCGATATGGGATTAATCTTTTAGGGGAGAGAGGAATCAAGTACTGTTCCTGGCTAAGTGTCGCTTCCATGATTCGATTCGATTTCTGTCGCAGAGGTTGTGGGTGGTGTGGGGGCTATGTTTTAACGAACTGCAACACTCGTTTTGGAACACCTCG
>CANHVO010000132.1 GCA_947463915.1 Planctomycetaceae bacterium | reverse complement strand
GAACGTCCGAATCTTCGAAGCCGAGACGCGAAGGATGCCGAATTTTGCATTGCACGAACTGGCTCACGCTTTCCACGATCGCGTTCTACCCAAAGGCTTTGACAATCCAGAACTCAAGGCAGCGTACGAGACAGCCAAAAAGAGTGGCAAATACGATCGCGTGGAGCGTCAGGATTCCGAAGGGCGGAAGAGAATGGACGTTGCTTACGCGATGACTAATCCGCAGGAGTACTTTGCCGAGAACACCGAAGCGTACTTTACTCGCAATGACTTCTTTCCCTTTGATCGGAAGGAACTCAAGGAACATGATCCGGCGACGCTTATGTTGATTGGAAGTCTATGGGGTGCTGAATAGGGATGTAGTAGCGGAACATCGCAAGCCGTCTGGTGTCAAAGACCAGAGGCTCACATCTAGCTTCAGCAAACAAGTTTTTTCGCCCAAAGCGCACAAAGCAAAGCGCACAAAGTGCCAGGCCCCGCATCCAAGATATCATGGCTGTCACCTCTCCCAACGCAGTTGGGGGAGGTCGAATGGAGCCTTCAGCGACATTCGGGAGGGGGCTGCACTGCTTCTTGGTTCGAGGCCGAAGTCGCACCCCCTCCCGGAGCTTGCTGCGCTCGCTCCGACCTACCCCAGCTTTGCTGGGAGAGGTAGCACAGGCTGGCCGAATGATTCGTGCCCCACGGCTCAGCTATTTCCCAAATGCCCGTTGAACGTACTTTGCCAAGATATCGGTCTCGAGGTTCACTTGGTCGCCGACTTGCAGGCCACCTAATGTGGTATTGCTGAGCGTATGCGGAATCAACGCCACACTAAAGAACTCATCGTTTGCATCCACCAGCGTTAAGCTAACACCATCCACGGTAATGGAGCCTTTGGATGCCATTTGGCGTAGAAGACTCAGAGGTGCTTTGAAATAAAAGTAGGACCATTCTCCTTCGTCTACTCGGCGATCGAGAATCCCTTGTCCATCGATATGACCTGTGACGTAGTGTCCGCCTAGCCGGTCGCCGACTTTCAGAGCTCGCTCGCAATTTGCGAAATCGGAAACATCGAGCCTGCCCAGGCTCGTGCGAGCAAGGGTTTCCGCTCCGAGTTCAAACCAGCATTGGGTTTCTTGGATGGCGACGACTGTCAAGCAGCAACCGTTGAGTGCAATGCTGTCGCCGATTCGAACTCCGTCGCAGACCGTTCCTAGATCGAAGCCCATCCGTTTGCCGGTTCCCTCAATCAATGTTTCGATGAGTGGAACTTTGGCTTCTACCAAACCAGTAAACATGCGTAAGCCTTGCCGTTAGGTTTTGTCCGAGACCGGATTTGCAAGTGTCATCAATCGAGTTGCGTCCAGCAGTGCGATGATCTGTTCGACCGACAATTGTTCGGCTCGCAGATTTGGCTCCAAGTTTAGCTTGGCAAGAATCTCGTCGATCTGAGGTTTCGAGAGTTCGTCTTGGGTCGCGGTAAACAGCTGGCTTCGCAAGAATTTACGACGATGGAAAAAGAGGGCCCGAAGTTTTGTATGGTAGTACTCAAGGTCAACAATACGGCTGCGTTTGGCCGGGTTGGGAGTCACCCGAATGATGGCCGAGTCGACTTTCGGGCTGGGCCAGAAAACGCTCGGGGGCAAGATTCGGAGGATTTCGCAATCGCAGAGGCTTTGCATCCAAATCGTCAGTGCGCTGTAATCCTTGCAGCTAGGTTCAGCAACAATTCGCTGTGCCAGTTCCTTTTGAATCGTAACCACCATACGATCCGGAAAGGGATCGACAGTGAGCAAGTTGCTGATGATGGGGGTTGCGACGTTGTATGGCAAGTTTGCGATGAGTTTAAAATGGGAGCCAGGAATGCTCGCCATCTTTTCACGAACCGCGGTCAGCACTTCTTCGCGCATGTGGTTCTTGTTGCGGAGCGCATCGCAAGAGAGCATCGTGACATTGTCGTTGCCGCGAAGTTCTTTTGCCGCTAAGGCTTGAAGGTCTCGGTCGATTTCGACCGTAACCACAGCGCCGGCAAGCGGGGCCATGAGTTTCGTTAGGGAGCCCATTCCGGTCCCTACCTCGAGAACCACATCCGTTTTCTGAATGTCCGCTCCCTTGATCAGAATATCGAGCAAGTTAAGGTCGACCAGAAAGTTCTGACCATACTTGGTTTTCGGATGGAGCCCGGCCCGTTCGAGGGACTTGGAAATAAACGAGAGCGTTTGGCGTTCGGTCATGACTAAGACTTGATCTCGAAGATAGCTTCGACTTCGACAGCCATGCCACCAGGCAGAGCATTGGTTCCCAGTGCGCTACGAACACCGATCCCTAGATCGTTGCCCCAAAGATCAACAAGCAGTTGACTAAACCCATTGATAACGGCTGGCGACTGTCCGAAGTCATCTGTGCAGCGAACCAAACCGAGAACCTTCACGACGCGAACCACGCGATCCAAGCTCCCCAATCCCGCGCGAAGTGTCGCAAGCATTGCTAACCCAGTTTGGCGAGCTGCGATTTGCCCTTGTTCGAGCGTCATATCGTCTCCGACGCGACCAAGCATGATTTTGCCGTCGGATTGGAGCGGTCCATGTCCGGACAGGTACGCTAGGTTTCCAACGATCATCATCGGCTTGTAGAGGCCGACGGGTTTCGGGGCGGGAGGAAGGGATAAGCCTAATTGCTCAAGCTTTTTATCAATTTCGGACACAACAAACTCTCCAGATGTTTCATTTTCAAACAGGCGAAACCCAGAGTTTATACCATCAATTGCCTAATGGTTCACGAGGAAACCCAAAGATCTTGGCATACAATTTTTCCATCGCAGCAATGACTTTGGGATCAGTTTCCTGTTGCCAAGTCCAGGTTGTCGGGTCGGCAAAAAGGACTGCAGCAGGAATCCCATTTGGTAGTTTCGCGACAATCCCCTCCAGCAACGACTTTTCTTTGGCGTTCAACCGATGAATCCGGGCGAGCTTTAGAAATAGGTTTTTGGGGCGGCATCGAGGTTTTTGCCACCAAAGAACGACGCCGACCAAAACTCGCCAACAAGCCAACAGAACCATCAGGGCAATGATAGGCAGAAACACCCACCACCACTTGATAATCAATCGATCGTATCCTTCAATCCGGTAAATGACGGAAAATGGGATGCAAAAATCAAGGGGCATGATGAAATGAACTTTCTAGGCTCGATAGCGCAAAACTAGCGGCGGTTTTGACGGATGTATTCTCGTCCTGCAAAAGCGGAATCAGCAATTCAATGGCTTCGCGACGGCTTAGTCCGGCGGTGATGGTGTGGATGGCTTCGACGCGGACTTTTTCGCTTTCGTCCTCGATGGCATCGAAAACAATTTCGGATAGCCCATGGTCCATCCCAAGAAACCGAACTGCATGGATCGCTCGACTGCGCTTAACTGCCGACTGAGACTTGGCATCCCTTTCGAGAATTTCCAGAAGGCCAGGGTCAGCGACTCGGACAATCTTGGCGTACGCTTTCAAGTGCGATTCAGGCCAGTCATCTAGATGTTTGATCAGTTCTTCGCAACGGAAATCAGACAGTGCAAACTCGATACCGCTTCGGACCGCAGGGGCTTGGCTAGGATAGATCTCAAGCAATCGTTCCAAGGCCGCACGCAAACTTGCTTTCCATGGTGGAGGAACGTAGGACTCCATGCCAATGTTTTCAAAACTATCGCTCAAGACCATGACGACCACATCCGTTTTTAGCGACTTCAGATTTCGAATCGCAGAAATGCAGGCCGGTTCAACAGCAGGATCCTTTGAATCTAGCAACTGCGTAATGCCTTGGATTATTTTGTCAGGCAAGATGTCCACGACAGATAGAAGCTGGAGCAAGGCACATCGATGTTCGAGCGGAAACGCTTCGTCTGCGAATTGAAATTGTTCGAGGCAGAGCAAGGGGATATTCATCCCTAAGTTCTTTGAAACGAACTGGGTAACCCCAAACTTGGTCATCAGTTCAGCGAGTCGCATTGCCATTTGGGAATCGTTTCTTTCGCTCATGACTTTCATGGCCACAGGACCAGCGCCGCGGCTCCACAGGACTCCCGCCAAGAGTTCGACGATTTGGGTGCGATTGGATTGCTTTAGTTGTCGCATCGCAACTTTATGGATGGGCTCGCCTCGCGTTGGCTGAAAAAGGGCCTTAAAGGCGGCGTCATCCCAATGCGATGCGCACAGCCAAGCGTCCACGATTTGCAAAATTCGGTGGTCGTTGAAAAGCAACATGGACTGCCAAAGATCGGCCAGCAATTGCTCTCGATTGGCTTCGTTGTCTTTGCTACGTCGGTAGCGGGATTCCGTACCGAAGGTGATAGCAAGCCCGATTGTTAGTTCGGAAGCGACAATTTGCTGCGGGTCATCGGGTGATTGTGCTGCCGAAATGAGATGATGAAAGAGGGGAGCGATCCTGAGCTTTGCGATCGCGCACAAAGCCCTCTGACGTTTGATTGGCTCCCGGTCGGCAAGTCCAGCTTCGATCGGTGCAAGCAGCATTGAGGCGTGGGTTCGGAGCAACGGTAATTCCGCTTCTTGACATTCATCTATTCGTTCTAGGATCGTTGCGATGTCAGCCTCACCGCCCCGTTGGATCAGTGTGTGCAGCGCGTTCGACCGAACCTGTGGGATGGGGCTACAAAGTGCTTGCCCGAGGACTTCCACGCACGCAAGATTGGACTTTTGTCCTAAAACACGAAAAGTCTCCTGAAGGGATGAACTGTAGGGTATGACGGTCTGCAAGATTCAGTTCCTTATGAGGCTAGAGCAAAACGATTGTCCTCAATCGCTTCCGAACCCGAGTCTCCAGAAATATCATCGGAATGCGGCCTAAAATACTTAGGTAGATTGGGAGTCGGATCAGCAACTCCTAAGGACGAACATGCGGGATTTAGGGGTTGTAAGATTCAAAATAAGGGTTGTAGGAATTCGGCAGTCGACGTCGTGCAAACAATTCGTTGCTCGGGTGGGCGAGGCTACCGCGGCGACTCTAGCTAGCACGACGCGCAAGCTAGTGACCTTGCGCGACGCGCAATCTAGAGAATTTGCTATTCAATTCACTAGCTTGCGCGTCGTGCTAAAAAGTTTTGTTGCTGCCGCTCGCCTAGTACTACATTCATTGGGTAACCTCATTGGAAAGCTGTTTACAGCGGTGGAATGCGGCTCCCGCCCAATAATTTTGGAGCCGAATAGCGGTCGGAGACCCATCTCCCGGGAAAAAATGCGTTGTATCTGCAAGTTTTGGCTATTGAAGGCTCCAAGCTGAACGGCTACGATACGAGGCCCTAAACGCGCTGCGTTTTTCCATTTCGTTTCGTTTTAACTAAATTCGCTGGCTATGTTCAATTCGCGTCGACCTGCAAACGGAAAAAGAGTCCCTCGAAAAAGGGCGCGTCTACGCACCAAAATCAAGAAACGTGATCCTCTACTCGTCGAAGGCAAACGACCTCGACCGATGTACGTCGATTACAAGGATATCGAACTGCTGACAAAGCTGGTGAATCGTCACGGCCGCATTGTTAGCCGACGGAAGTCCGGCTGCTCTGCAGCTAGCCAGCACGCTGTCAGCCAAGCTGTCAAGCGAGCTCGCTTTATGGCTTTGATGCCATACGTTGGAGAGTAATGCCTTCGGCTTTTACTGTTGAGCGTCGTGTCGAATTCTGCGAGACCGACGCTGCTGGCATCGCCCACTTCTCTTCGCTAATTGTTTTCATGGAGCAAGCGGAACACGCTCTCCTTCGATCTCTTGGATTAAGCGTAGCCCTGTCTCATACGTCCCTATTCAAAAACGCCTCTTCACAAGAGCCGACCTACAGTTGGCCTCGTGTCAGGGTGGAATGCGATTTTCAAACTCCTGCTCGATTCGAAGATGTGCTTCGGGTAGCAACCTCTGTATCCTCCCTTGGGACGAAGAGCGTTACCTATCAACACCACATAACTTGCAACGGCAACTCCATCGCCACAGGCAAAATGACTTGTGTATGCTGTACATTGCAAGATGACACACTGGCGAGCGTCCCGATCCCACCTCGCATTCGTGAACTGTTGCAGACGCATCTAGTTGGTGTACCGGCTTCAGCCGGCTGAAGCCGGTACACCAACGATCGAGCTACTGAACCCACAGTTCCATCAGCCGCACAACATGATTCGCTGCGATGAGCATTTCATTCAGCGATGCAAATTCGCGGACTGAATGAATGTTGTACTGCCCCACCGACAAGTTGGGTGTTGGCAATCCCATCTCACTCATCAGCGCGCCATCTGTCCCTCCTCGAATCGAGTCTCGCCGCGATGTTATGCGGAGGTCGCTGTACGCTTGCTCGGCAAGGTCAATCGCCTTAGGGAACTTGCGCAACGCATCTGCCATGTTCCGGTACTGAACACAAATGGCGACATCGGCGGTCAATCCAGGAAAAGCGGAGGTCACCTTATCAACCGTGTCGCGTAGAAGCTGTGCATACTCGGCCAATCTAGAAGTGTCGAAATCGCGAAGGATAAACTGGATCGTAACTTCGCTCACGCCGCCATGAATCGTATACGGATGAACAAAGCCCTCTCTTTCGGAAGTCGTTTCGGGCGTAAGTTGATCGCAAGGGAGCATATCGATGAATTTGGCGGCTGCGCGCAAAGCATTGATCATCTTCCCTTTGCCGACAGACGGATGGGTGTTGCGACCACGAAACGTTACGGTAGCCCCGTCCGCTGAAAAAGTCTCCTCATCGATGCATCCAGCTCCGCCGCCATCGAGCGTGTAACCAGCTAAAGAGTTTGCCTTGCACAATTCGAAGTGCTTGGTACCGCGGCCAATCTCCTCATCGCAAGTGAAGAGAACCCGAATGGGACCATGTGGGATCGAAGGGTTCTCCATCCAGTGTTGAACACACTGCATGATCGTTGCGATTCCAGCTTTGTCGTCGCCGCCGAGCAGAGTTCGTCCGTCGGTGGTGATGAGCGTGTGGCCTTTGAGAGAGGCAAGCTCAGGCGTGGATTCCAAATCGATGACTTCACCTGATAGCAAACGGATTTCCTGTCCATTGTAGTCTTCGAGCACTTGCGGATTGCAGCCGTCGCCGGGTGCTTCTGGAGACGTGTCCAGATGGGCATTTAGGAGAATGGTCGGTACCGGCCGATTGACAGTTGACGGAACGGTACCCCAAACCAGTCCATGTTCGTCATGCTGAGCATCGGCGATCCCTAGGTTCAGCAGTTGATTAAGAAGCAGTTTTCCTAGAACGAGTTGGCCAGGGCTGCTTGGGTAGTCATCCGATTCAGGGTTCGCTGCGGTCCCGATACGAACATATTGTAGAAAGCGATCTAGCAGTTGTTGTTGATTGATATCGGCTGAATTCATCATGTGTCGTTCGTTGCTTGGGAAACAGAAACCCGATACCCTAAGCGAACGAGCAAAATTGGTCCGTCTGCTAGATCGGGCTTAATCGCTTCAGCGAAATGCTTTGCACCTTCTAAAGTATCAAATCTGCCGTCGAACGTGACAAGTAGTCCATCCTTGTAGAGGAGCGAATTGCAAAGTGCACGTGAAGTCCGTTGAATTGCTTTGGTAAAGTAGCGGAAAGCAAAAGTCGAATTTTCTTGCATTGGCATCCTGTTTCGGCTCAATCTCACTCTGGGGATCGCTTCGATGCTGTTTCTGCATGCACCATTTAGTCCAGATCAGGAATTGAAGGTCGATTCCGATACAGCAGTTTTGTACCGGTTTGATGCGACCACAACGTTTGTCCAAGACCAAGCCAATCGATCAGCACCAGCAATTGCGGAACCGCAACGGCTCCCATAGATGTGGTAACTTTCGCCGAAGTCTTTTCGCGAATTTTCTTTTTTTCTGCGGAATTTTCGTCCGCTATCTCCGCCGAAAGCGTCTTGAGGTGAATGCCTGTCTTAACGTCATTTCAGTGCAGATGGAAAACGATTGGCTCACCGTTAGGAATCTCGCAATTGGCAACAGCGTTCATGTTCCGTTCATGTTCATTTCCCGACGCGTCGACTTAACTTAGCTCATTCTAAGCGGCTCGAAGGAATGACACGAATTCACTGCTTTAATAGAAATCGAGAGTGCCCCGCCCCATGCGTACGTATCAGTTTCGGATTCCACACAAATCTAGAGCAGCGTTCACTTTAGTCGAGTTGCTGGTCGTCATTGCAATCATTGGTATTCTGATTGGTTTGCTGCTGCCTGCGGTGCAAGCGGCTCGTGAAGCAGTGAGAAGAATGAAATGCGGCAACAACATGAAGCAGATCATGTTGGCCATGCACAACTATGAAAGTGCCATGCGTAAGCTTCCGGCGGGATTGGTCTGGTCGAAAGGAGGTGGCGAGATTGACTCTGTCGGGTCAGCATTCGTGGGTATTCTCCCATATTTGGAAGAGAGCAACGCATTCAAACTCATCAACCCGGACATTCCTTGGTACTTGCAATCGCCTCAAGCCGTACGCGTTGTTGAGGCCGTCTATCTTTGCCCGTCAGATACGGCAGAGTTATTGCATGTTTATCCCTTTATTGGCGGTTCGGGCGCGCCCTCTGGTGATACGTATGCAACTTGCTCGTATGGATTGAGCGTTGGGTATGACGACGGGATCGGTTTTTTACCGGGGTTTCTCGGGCGCAGCATCGGAACACATTGTGGGGTGTTTGCACCCAATTCTTGGTTAAGGCTAGCGCAGATCACGGATGGGACGAGCAACTCCATCGCAATAGGCGAGGCAGCATCTGGCTTCAAAATGTGTGAGGGCATCGGATGCAGGACACCGAACCGCCCGCCTTTTGGTGAGGCAACAGCGGTCTTTGGCTGGCTGGTTGGCGGCGTCAACTTGCCGGCATTTTATGACCCTGGCTTCCGGTACTCTGGAGCTTTCGCCAGCACTGTCGAGCAGCTCAACAAAAACCCGGTTACCGATTCGCTCTTCAACGTGACAGGTAATAGCAAATTCAATAGGACGCCTAGTTGGCAAGGTGGTCCCCATCGTACAGCGAACTTTCGGAGCTTTCATACTGGCGGCGCGAACTTCGGATTCTGTGACGGTAGTATCCAGTACCTGACTCAAGGCATTGACATGACAACGTTCCGATTGCTGTCATCCGTTGCGGACGGCGAAGTTGTAGCTATCCCATAGTGATTGGATGAAAGAATGACGGTCAAGGGGCAAATCACCGAGTCGCATATAGGCGTGCCGCTGTTGCAGATAAGCCGCATCTGCGAAGAGTTTGCGAGTACGTGGACCGAGGGTTCGACGCATCGCATGAGCGAGTTGTTAGATGAGGTCGCACCTGAGTACCAAGCGTCGTTGCTACGCAACCTCTTGTCGATCGATGTTGCAAGACGAAAGATGCTGGGGGAAAAACCGGAGACTTACGACTACCTGCCCGCATTTGCCGATAACGAGTCGATCATCAAGGAAGAATTCCTAGCGTCGACCTACATTCATGACGCTTTGGCAGTAGACACGGTTTCGTTCGCGGAAAAGGCCAACCGACCACCAAAGCGTCAATCTCTACCTCCAGGATTTCGCTTAGGTGATTATATCTTGGAATCCGAGCTCGGACGCGGAGGGATGGGCGTTGTTTTCGTGGCCCGACACGTCAAATTGGGCACCCGTGTCGCATTGAAGACGCTGCCAGGAACTTCGGCTGGTGATCTGCATCGATTCAAACTGGAGTTTCGTACGCTAGCAGATGTCAATCATCCCAATCTGATCGGCTTGCATCGTTTGCAAACGGACGCAGGCCAGTGGTTTTTTACCATGGATCTTGTCGAGGGGTGCAATCTATTGGAACACGTGCGCCCCAAAAATCAACTTGATGAACAACGGTTAAGAGCTGCACTGCCCCAATTGGTCCGAGGGATCCACGAGCTACATCAGCACAACATTGTTCACCGTGACCTCAAGCCATCGAATGTCATGGTAACTCGTGAAGGTGAGGTCTTGATTCTCGATTTCGGCTTGGTCGCTGATTTAGACCGTGTCTCGAAATCACAAGATGAAATCGTTGTTGCTGGTACTCCACCGTACATGGCACTGGAACAATTTGAATTGCAGGCTGCGTCGCCTGCGGTCGATTGGTATGCGTTGGGCGTAATTCTGTACGAAGCCATCAGTGGTCATCTCCCATTCTCAGGATCCATTCAAGAAGTTTACATTGCGAAACGAAGCGGTAATTTTCCGAAATTGACTAACGGTGAGTGTCCTGATCTGGCCTCGCTCAGTGAACGATTACTCGCGGTCGCACCGGACAATCGGCCGAGCTTCGCCGAGATAGCCGCTACTATAGGACTTGCGGATGTTCCTCATGGGGCTGAGCGAGCGACCAAAGAAAACGATCGGATTTCGGCCGAAGGACTTGCAGGACGAGATCAAGAGATCCATAAAATCGGCGAGATTGTTACTTGTTTCGCAGCGAGTCGTTCGCCGCACGTGATCATGATCAGTGCCCGTTCGGGCGAAGGCAAAACGGTCCTGGCCGATCACTTCTTGAAACCGATGTGGAGGGATGAGGACTATTGGGTTCTTTCCGGTCGTTGCTACGATCGTGAATCTGTGCCATTTAAGGCCGTGGACAATTTGATCGACGCTTTGTGTGGACGGCTGGTGACCCTGCAAAGCGACGCCGTTAAGAAAATGCTGATCCCCGATGTGGCTGTGCTCGCTCAATTGTTCCCCGTTTTGCAGCGAGTTAGTTCGATCGCGGCTTTGGGCAGCGTTCGACTCGATAACTTTGAGCCAGAACAAGTGCGCAAGATCGCCGCTGGGGCTCTTCGTCATCTGCTTTTTCAACTTGCCCGAATCAAGAAAGTGGTTTGCTTCATCGACGATTTGCAGTGGGGAGATCGAGATAGCGCTGAACTACTCTTAGACGTGCTTGAGCACCCCGATGCACCATCGCTATTGATTTTTGCGACATTTCGAAGCGACGAAGCGCAGGCGAGCCCGTTTCTGCAAGCGTGGAAGTCTCGAACTCTCGTCAGCCATTCAAGCTTCTCGCAAACCGACATTCAACTCAAGCCGCTCACGCTTGAGCAATGCATCGAACTAGTCGTTGCAATTATCGGTGTCGACACCGAGCAAGTCAGGCGTCGTGCTGCTGAGATTGCGGAAGAGACAGAGAGGAACCCTTATCTTCTGTCCGAATTAGCGAGATGTTACGATCCCAACAACGCAGAGGATCAACCTATTCATTTGAAAGACGTCATCCAAAAAAAGCTGGAGAAATTACCACTGGATGCACGTATGTTGCTCAACGTAGTTTGTGTTTCAGGGCAGGCTCTCATCGCCGGCGAGGCAGCGGGCAGTGCGGGGCAGGATACGGTTCCGCTTGCGACGATCAACCGGATGCGCAGCGAGCGCCTTTTGCGTCTGGTAGGGGACGAGCAGTCGCTTACACTCGACACATATCATGATCGTGTACGCGAAACCGTCTTGCGAGATTTGGACAAAGACACCCGAAATGGATTGCATGTGTCGATCGCGCGCACGATTGAGAAGTCTGCACTCTTGGATCAAGCAGAAACGACGAACCCGCGTGTCTTCGACTTAGCCTATCATTACCACGAAGGTTGTGGAGGAGAGAATTGGAAAGACGCGGAACTGGCCAAAAAGGCGTTGCTCTATTCCACCGATGCCGGAAAGCAAGCTCTGAATGCCTTTGCCTTTGACGACGCAGTTGGCTTCTTGCAAAAGGCTGACAAACTCCAAGTCGATCAGCCGCCGAAGCAAGCGTATGCATTGCAATATTTGCTTGCATCCGCGCATGCCCGCACTCGAGAAGTCAGCTCCAGCATCTCCCATTATGAAAAAGCACTTGCGTTGACCGGCGAGCCTATTCGGCGTGCCGAGTGCAAGGCGGGATTGGGCGATGTTCATTTGAAGCTCGGAAATGCGACAGCGGCTAAAAGTGAACTCGCATCCGCTCTTGCCGAACTCGGCGAAAGGCAGCCAAGAACGCTGATTGGAACCTTGTATGGCGTCATGATCAGCGACATTCAATTTTTGTTTCTGCCCAAGTTCTTGCATTTCCGAAGAAACGCTCGAAGCTTGGAGACCAAACGCTTAATTGCAAAGATTTACCATGTTTTTTGTACGGCCATCGCTAACGGAAATGGCCTGCGCGCCTTCTACACGGTGGCCAGAAACGCAGTTGTCCAAAAGTATACGCCCGACATTCCGACTCGAGCGATAGCTTTCTCTGCTTATGCTTATTTCAATTCGTTAGGAGGCATGGGGTGGAAAGGAAAACGATTCCGCATTTGGGCTGAGCAGCAGTATGTGGCTGCGCCTAGCGAATGGTGGCAGGCTGCCGTCGCTCAAAATCTGGGCTCCTATCAACTGTTTACGGGCAACTTAGCTCGCGCGGAAGAAATGCTCTCGGCATCGCTCGCTCTTTTTCGCAAGTCAAGGGACTGGCAGTATTCATTGGCGCTGCATTGGCTTAGGCACACCCACTCGGCAATCGGTGATTCGAAGAAGATCATCGCAACGGCTTCGGCGGAACGTGAAAACGCCAGCCAGACGCAAGATACCGTGATTGATGCCTGGGGGAAATACGGGATGGCCGATGGTTTAGCAAGAAGCGGAAAATACACTGAGGCGATTCGCTTAGCGCAGGAAGCGGATGCCACTCTCGAAGGTACGTCGCACCACGTATGTCTGCAAGAAGTTGCACGAACCATGCTGAATGCCTCGCGGTATGGCGATGCCGCCGACGCTGCCAGGAGATGTATCCGGGAAGTTCTCACCTGCGTGGTCGCGGAAATCTCACTCGACAGTATTCCGATACTGGTAGAGGCCTTACTTCGAGAGAACTGGGCAAAAGATCGATTTGCGATCTCAAAAAAGGAGCTGCGAAGCGCGAGGTTTTATGCGTTTTTCGTGTTCATTATTGGAATGATATTTCGTAGCCTGCATCCGCATTGCACGCGCGTTCGAGGTCGGTTGGCTGCCGCGTGTGGCCAAAGACGAAAGGCACTTGGTCTGTTTACCAAAGCAGTTGTGTCGGCCGAGCAAACCGGCGCACTCTACGAACTTGCTCGCTCGCTCATCGATCGATCCAAGTTGTGCGACAAGGGCTCTCAGGCCGATCACGACCGTGGGCACGAGCTCTTGAAAGAGCTCGGTTGTCTTCTACCTCCAATGGAACGCTGATTGAAACCGTTTGGATTGAGATTCGCGCAGAGGATACGAATGGTGCTTACTTGTTTTTTCTATTTCAGATTATTTGCCGTCCGCATTGAGAGGCCACTTCATCTTTAGGGACAGCGTTCGTGTTCCGTTCATGTTCATTTCTTCCTTTACCGGATCAACTTATTTTGAAATCAAAGGTCGAGCGAAGCAAATGGGCAACTCGAAAAACAAACAGTGTTACTTCATATCTAGAGAAAGACTTTGGGAGCGCCAATCCATGAGATTCAAGAGCCATAAGATTCTGATCGCCTTTGCAGTTGCGTTTCTAGCAATCTGTCGCAGTACTAGTTATGCCGAGATAATCTTTACTAGCAATATGCGAGCAGACTTTACCTTCACGACGGTAGGAACAACACTCGGTCTGCCGGATGGAACGGTATTGCCATTCACGGCCCTGGGGGAGATGACGTTTCGGATTGACAACTCCGTCGTGGGTGCAACCACCATGAACTTTACCAACGCTACGGGTGCATTGACCGTAACATCACCGACCGGTTTTGCAGGCGCGTCGATGGGACCTTATTCGTTTGTTGGGGGCCAACTTCAGAACATCACCTACGATGGATTGGGGAACATCAATAGTGGAAATGTAGTTGGACTCGGCATGCTGTGGGAAATGCAATTGGGCGCGACTCGTCTCTACACCAAAGATGCTCTTCCGTTTAATGGTGCGATTACAGGTGCTCCATTTCGTATCGGCGACGTACTCTCTGGTGCCCCAGAATTTAACGTTTTCCTTGACACTGGCAATACTTTGACGGATCCGCTAGTCGTTATTGGCAGGGATCGCTTTCTGACCGTTACTGCTGTACCAGAACCCAGTTCCGCCGCGCTGCTACTGATTTGCGGCTTAGGTGGCTGGGCACTGAAACGCCGTCGTTGTCGCGTATTAGTCACATCGACTTCTTAAAGAGCTTCGCACCCTCGAGCGTGTCAAATCGGTCGTCAAACACAGTCATCAGTCCGTCCTTGAAATCCATTTTAATCGCAAACTTCATCGGGCTGGTCATTGGCATCCCGATTGGGTGCGCCCAAGTTTCACCCCACACGAGTGCACCATAACCGGTTGAAACGAATTGGATATTCTCGACTTCGGAGTGGTCCTTGGGAGGTTCAATCACTTCGTAGAATTTGGCAAACGCGCGTTTTGCTGCGTCGATTCCTGTATGGGTCCCTGCGAACGGAAATACATCTGGGTCCCCAGCAAAGTGAATGACGATGTCGTTAGAGATAAAATGCGAATTGACTTCCAAGCACCGCGGTCCAAATTCATAGGTCGAAAGGAAAAACAGTTTTGCTAGTGCCGCAGGATCCGCCGACAGGTCTTGCGAGGATACTACCATTCCGGCTTCCGAAAGCGTTTGCGCGATCATCTTGAGGGTTGCCGCCGCAATATTATGGCTTGCTTCTGCTTTAGCGATAAGGCTCTCTGTAAATCCTGCCTTTTCGGCGAGTTCGCTTTGCGTCCAGCCTAGTTGTCTGCGGAGAAGCGAAATCAATCTGCCATTGCATGGAGTCGAACGACCATACGGAGACTGCGTGTTGGGCATAGGTGTCGGGGCGATGCTTTCAGTAATGTTAATGAGCTGAAGGGGAGGTAAACGGACCACTCAACTCTCGACAAGTGTGATCCATTTGTTTACCCAATTCTAGTCACTTATGGCTTCACTTGCGAAGAGCATCTTC
Source organism: Planctomycetaceae bacterium (assembly GCA_947463915.1). GTDB lineage: Bacteria > Planctomycetota > Planctomycetia > Pirellulales > Pirellulaceae > JBKCUI01. The sequence goes on along the minus strand of CANHVO010000132.1, from coordinate 1,946 downwards.
CAAACCACCCCCATCAAAGCGCGAGGCAGTCCGAACCAATCGTAGGCAAAGTCCCCCATGCCGGTAAAGCCATTGAGTGAATAGGCCGCAACCAATCCTGCCACAAATAGATTCGCAGCAGGCAAGAACATCCAGCAGAATTTTCGGCCCAGCCGCCGTACTTCGCTCGTCCCGGTCTGGCACTGGATTGCGACCGCAGTAATGTGGTAGCTGATGCCAAACCCGAGAACCAAACAACGAAGCGATGCAAACAACAAAAGCGAGACCAGCCAAAGCAGAATCGTTGCGGTTGGCACAAAGTACGGTGCCGCCAACATGAGCCAGTTTCCTCGCCCAAGCCATCGAACTCTCGATCCTTTTGCTCGGTTGGCTCCATATCCGATTACGGGATGAAGCATGGCAAAGGCCAAAATCGATTGCGTCAGATCCCTTTCTAATTCAACCGTTCGCCTTGCAAAAACAGATTGGGCAAAGGTAGTCCGGGCCAAAAACACGAAAATCCCGATCCCGACGGTAAACATGACCGCATAGCCAGGGTAGGTCGAAACCTGCGAAAAAAGCCTCCACCAGGCGTAAAACGTCATTGGGAGCGTAAAAATGGCCAAAAATGCTGCGGGCCACTTGGTCCATTCCACCATTCTGTCAATTCGTTTGGAAATCATATCGACCGTTAGTGTAATCTCTTCCCGAGAAACCTAGGCCACCCATGCGCCTCATTGACCTTGGAATTTGGGGCGACGGCGTTAAGCTTTTAGGTAGGGACTAGTCCTGTGGTTCGCAGGCACTTCCCAAATATTCGAAATCGATCCCAATTTAGAGTTGTCCATGAGAATTGTTGAGCATGACGTTGTGGTTTTGGGTGGTGGACCTGGTGGCTACGTGGCCGCGATTCGGGCCTCTCAGCTGGGAATGAATGCAGCATGTATCGATGACAACCCAAAATTTGGTGGCACTTGCCTTCGCGTTGGCTGCATTCCGAGCAAAGCGCTGTTGGAATCCAGTCACATTTATCATGACACAAAAGCAGGCTTGTCCAATCATGGAATCGTGGTCGGAAATGTCCAGCTCGATTTGCCAACCATGATGAAACGCAAAGACCAAGTGGTGCAAACCCTAACCGGTGGCATCGATTTGCTGTTCAAAAAGAACAAGGTCACACCGTACCGTGGCAAGGGACAACTTCAAGACGCGAACACCATTGTTGCTCAGATTGGCGACGAAACGATCCTCTTCAAAGCCAAGCATATCATTTTGGCGACAGGTTCGCGTCCTGCAACCATGCGAGGTGTCGAGGAAGATGGCGATTTGATTGGCAACAGCACAGCAGCCCTTTCTTACCCAACTGTCCCAGAGCATTTGACAGTAATTGGCGGTGGCTACATCGGGCTGGAGCTTGGGAGTGTTTGGAACCGTCTTGGCAGCAAAGTGATCGTTCTTGAGGCCATGGACCGAATGCTGCCCGGCATGGATCAAGAGTTGAGTCAGCTTGCCTTCCGGATCTTTAGTCGCCAAGGGATCGAGTTCCGATTGAATTCATGGGTTGAAAACGCACGGGTCGAAAACGGTAAGTGTGTTGTTCGCTGCAAGGGAGCAGAGCCAATCGTATGCGATCGCGTTTTGCTGGCTGCCGGCCGAGTACCAAACTCTGTTGGGATCGGGCTTGAAACAGCCGGAATCGCGACCGACAAACGAGGCTTCGTCACCGTTGATGCAAATTATCAAACATCGGTGCGAGGAGTCTATGCACTGGGCGATTTGATCGGCGGAGCAATGCTCGCGCACAAGGCGATGGAAGAAGCGGTCGTTTGCATCGAGAAGATTGCTGGGATCCATTCGCATTTCAATTACGATTGCATTCCAGCGATTGTGTACACCCATCCCGAAATAGCAACGGTTGGCAAAACAGAAGAGCAGCTAAAAGAATCTGGTATCGAATACAAGAAGGG
>CANHVO010000131.1 GCA_947463915.1 Planctomycetaceae bacterium | reverse complement strand
TCCGAGGAAGGTAGAACATTTGCAGCAACAAATAATTCGCCCTGCTGCAGTTCTTTGCGACGCCCCAATGCCATTGACCAACTCCTCCATGAAACCAAAACAATTGATGTTGGTAGGATAGCGCATTTCATCCTTTTTTCAACGGGCTGTTAGATTGCATTTTGCTTCTCCGCACGAACTTGTCATTATCTCTGTTCGGAACTTTTATTCGTGAATCTATGGTAGTTATCCCTGATTTGTCAGGGGCGATTGACGAAGCCTTCATGGTGTCCGGCTTCGCCCGCAGTCGTTTGTTTTCATTCGGTTCAGTTGACCATTTGGAACGATTGAACAGGACAGAGTGTTTCTTGGTTACCGGAGTAGCCAGGAAGGCCTATCGTTTCGCGGGCAGGGAAGGGGTACTTGAAAATCTAAGGTAAAACCCCCGGCATGACTTTTTTTGTTGGCAATGCTTGGAACCAAAATTGAACGTTGGGGAATTGCCCTTTTTCCATCTTCGAAAGTTCATTCCGTCAAACTTGTACCCGGTCGAAGTTCCGCCAAGCTCCTTGCCGGAATTAATGCTCACAATGAGTGAAGGTTTTGATTTTCGGACCGAAGAGCGTCCAAGAAAATTTGCATCACATCGGGAGGACTCCATCCACCCAGCGTACACTTTTTCAGGTCACCCCTGAAAACCTCCAGCAATTTTGCAGAATCTAGTACACCCGAAGCAACGGTTTTCGTGATCACTCTCGGGATGGTGACAATTGCGACCCTGGCCGAAACATCGGATGCCTGCATCTGCATTGAACGCATTGTATCCTGCACCTAAGCTGAAGTTGGGTTCGAAAAGAAGGCTCAATCACTCCCTGTCTTGAATTCCGAAAAAATGCGGGATGCCCTCAAAAAACCCGAAATTTTTGACACGCCAGCCTATTCGTCTGCATCAGGCTCTTTGGAAACTCAACGATTCCTACAATCTGAAGGGATTTCCGTTCCTTTCGGAATACATAGATAGTGGGTTTTTGAACTCTCTAACGAAAAACCTTTCTCCGTTTTCGAAATTGTCGATTTCCAATCATGCTTCCATTCCAGTTTGCAGCGATCGAACAGTTCTTCTACGCCGGATTGGCGATTACCCTCGGATTCCTTTTGGCTTTTCTGGTCAGTGAATGATTGAATCGCAATTGTCTCCAAGAAATCCGAATTCAAACTGACTTGTCGTTTACCCTGGGCGTCGCGATGCCGCCAAGGAATCCTCCTAAACAAGCGGCTGCAGCCATGAACAAAACGAGCGCCAACCACCACTTGATCAGATCCCCGAGTACACAAAAGCTCAGTGCGCCCGAAAAACGAACGACCAGCGCGAACACCATGCCCAACAGCACTCCGATCCACGTTGTGAGAGTCCAAGGTTCACAACCTCGCTGCGAAATCCAGCGAAGGGATCCTACAATGCCAACAATGGTCCCTAAGATGCCACCACAAAAAGCAAAAAACACAGCATAGATTGCAGATCCCCAATCCTCACCTGAGCCCGATGACGTAAGAACCCCCACCAACCAAATCGCTACCACGACGCTGGTCACCATCCCAAGCGCTGAGGAGCCGATCACCAAAAGAATGCAGCGGAGAATTGGCATGATTGGCACTTGTATTCTTGGAAGTAGTTTTAGGGAATGCATGTAACGAACACTCATCCGCGACATTGGGTCGTTTTCACGACATATAAACTCCAGCCCTACAGAACTTTAATGAACTATGCACGATAGCACGAGTTTTCGGGTCAATTAGCCGTTGGGCGATAGCCCCGGTTTTCCTCCAACGCTTCGCGTTCAACCAAAGCCAACAACCGAGGCTATCGCCTTTCGGCTAAGGGATTGTTTTACCCAAAGACTTGTTCCGACATGCTTAACTATCAACAGGCTCCAACTGTAAAAGGCAACGTTCAAGCTGACTTGCAGCACCAGTAGAATCGAAGAATAGCTCAGTAGCGTTGAGAATTTGTCTAGATAGCTCACTCCTATACGTACGATCGCGAGCGATTCGAACAGCCATATCGCAGTATTCGCTTACATTCCCAGCAATTAGTTCCTGCAGTTTCATCTCTTCATAGAGAGATGAGGTAATTCTGCTCCTGAGGAAATCACCAGCAATCGTCACAACCGGCGTTCCGACCGCCAAGGCTTCGATGGAACTGTTGCCACCACCAAAATGAATCGGATCCAGAACGACATCGACGCACGCGAGCAACGCTAGAAAATCGTCGCGTGGCAAGGAAGGCAAAAACCTAACTCGTTTACCTCCGTCCGGCAGCGTTCGCCGGAAGCGTCTCTTCAAGCGATGCGTCCATTCCGATAGTCTTCCCTCAATCAAAACCAGCTCCCCATTCGGGTCCATGTTTAGAATCTTCGACAATACTTCATCGAACTCAGGATGGAATTTGAATAGCGTCTGCGGACAAGCATATAGATGACAATCCAATGGCAAACCGAGCTGCTCTCTTGTTTTCGCATTCTCCTTCAGCGTTGGCCGTTCGTAGTCGATACCTAGCGACGGAAGCTTCACTAGTTTTTCCGTATAGTTGTTTTGAGAATTCCTGGTTCCAAGACTCTCGCTCGACAAAAAGTAGTCGATCATCGCGCTGCCTGTTGTGTCAGGATGACCCCACGTGGCTATTTGAATGGGCGCAAACCTGGAATAGACCAACGCTTGTGTCAACGAATCCATACCCACGTCCGTGTAAACCAAGATATCCGAATCCAGTGAAGCCAAAGTCTTGATGGCATTCGGCAAATCGCGAGGCAGTTGGACATACCTGTCCGCGGTGCTTGAAAACCTACGAGACATCTCATCTTGAGTTTGGCCAGCATACACCACCGTCAGCTCAATCTTGTCGCGACTCAGGTTCTCAAGACGACCAATGTTCAAGCGACCAATTGTATGATCTCGAAAATAGGCGGAAAGAAACCCGACTCGCAAGCGACCTTCGTTCCGCTGTGTGCCCCTCACTTTTGCGAAATCCTTACCCGTAATTGACAGTCCACGCAAAGCCATCAGCTCGCGATCGCATAGCCCTTGATAGGCCGCGAAAAAGCAAGTCGGCACAAGGGTCTTGGTCGCGTCAACTGTCTCGCCACTCGCCGCTAGTTCGCGCAGGATTTCCATCTGTCGTTCGCGCCAAAAACCTATGTCTGCTTCGCTGTCGTAAACAACTGGTAGCACAGAGCTAGCCAGCAGCCGATTCAGTGGTGTCGGTATATGTTCGAGTAATCGTTGATAGACATCATGCGACTTCTCCGCCTCACCCATGTTAAACAGCAGATAGCCAAGATTCTGCAACGCTGGGATGCATTTCGGATCTGCCTCAAGCGCTCGTTGGTAGCAAAGGACCGCCGATACCTGATTGCTTTGATCCTGGCGCTGGTTGCCCAAATCGACGAGTTGCGACGCCGTCGGTTCCGTGTTACTATTTGGTGCAACTTTTTGTTCAATGCTGTGATTTGATATCGGGCTGCAATGCAGTGGCAATCGCGATCGCACAATGGGGCGAGTCGCATTCTCGCTTGGCACGATCCAGACTTCTCGTTCCTTTTGGTCGACCGACGAGCCAGCAATGAGAGGATTGGTGAAGCCTTGCAAGGCTTCGACGGCGAATATTTCAGTCACGCCTGAGAAGAATTGAAATACGGCAACCGTTTTCCCGGTGACCAAGTCGACAATGCCTACCCCGCATCGCAAATTCTCTCGACGCTCGGCGATGGGCACGCCACCAAACACCGATGTCTCCCGAATCTTGGAAAGCCCGACAAACGCAAATTGACCGCAGAAGGCAAGCCCACGCGTATAGCCAGGCAAGTTTTCTATCGTTTCGTACTTGCCAGTTGTTGTGTCCACCCAACCAAGGGAACCATGTCCAGAGTTGAGTACCCACAATCGCCCACTGTGCAAGCGAGGCGAGTGCGGCATGGAGAGGCCTCGCGTGATGACTCGGTTTGTCGTTACATCCATGAGAATGCCCGAGGTGGCTTTGCTTGGTCTCCAACCAGCAGCGGTGTCGGTCTCGCTCATCGCCGTGACGTATTTCGGCTTGCCATTCTCGAGAGCCAAGCCGTTAAGATGGCAACGATCTTGATCGATCAATTGCGAAATGAATGGAGGTCTCCATTGCGGGACAAAACTGTAGTCGTCGTGCAACGTCACAAGCGAAGAAAAGAGCGTGTTAACGATGCAAAGACCTTCATCGCCCCATGCTAGGTCGTGCCCGTGAATGTTGCCTGTGTAGAAACTGGTTCGAGGCACAAAGCAACCATCGTAAACCTTTTGTCCTTGTTGGGTTTCATGCGCAGGGACGAGGAATTGGATTTGCTTGCGAGTTCCAACGGCAATCCGATTCGGCGCGACAGCCAGCCCCATCGGTTGATCGTAGGAAAAGAATGAAATCTGTAGCTTCCCCTCATGTGCCCCCAGTACCAGCAGCTTGCCCGCTTGATAGGTGGTGACCAGAATCGAAGCGTTCAGATGAGAGAGTATCTCGGGGAAGTGCGGAGTGTATTCGAACTTGACTTCTTTGATGTGTTGCTCGCTCGAGCGGTCAACGGGCTTCGTTTGCATTTCAATTCCAATTGTAAAACGGCTGCCCTCAAGGCCCCGGAAACACGGATGCTCCCAATACGTCAACAAAAACTCGCATGAGTAGGGCTAAGAGCCCTATTGCAAATCCGGTTGATGCAAGGGTAACACACCAGAACCATACCGTCCGTGAAACATTCCTTAGAGCAAATTGGGATATCAGCAATGCGATAATCGCGAGCGTCATACCCCAATAGTTACTGATTGCGAACGAGCACACGACGGATCCAACTCCCATCAGGAGAACTACTGGTATCAAAGCATTACGACTAGTTTGCGAGTGTTGCGAAGAAGATGCTTCCATAATTTAAAACGCTCCAATAAGGGCTCCACTTTGCATTATGCAAATGGCAACGACTTGCGGTATCGCAGACCGAATTGACCGTAATCTTGTGAGTCGACGTCACCGTCGCCATCGTAGTCGAACGCTGCATTGTAAAGGGGAGAAGCCAAAGTCTTACGAAAGGTCAATCCAAATCGTCCATAGTCCTGAGCGTCGACGTCCCGGTCACCATCTGAATCTCCAAACATCGCAAAGAATTTGTCTGCCGCTTGAGAGCCATAGCCGAAGTCGCCGCCAGCGACGCCGTTGCTATCACCGTCCAAGGCGGCATTGCTCGCTTGCGAGCGAACTTTCGCAGCGATGATTGTGAGTTGATAGTTTCCGTCGACCAATACTCCAAACCCGTTCGTCAGCGCACCACTGAAGGTCAAAATCACTCTCAGCCCATTCGATGTCAAGGTCGCTTGCGTCACAACATCTTGAAAGACGATCACTCCCGCAACTAGCTTGCGCTGTTGAACGACGAAGGCGCCGCTATCGAACACGATCGGAGCGTCGAACGACAATACGACTTGCTTAACGATCGAGCGTTGAACTGTCCCATCCCCGATTTGGATCGGTTGGTTGAGTTCGAGCAAGTTTGCGAGCACTAAAGAATACGGGACCGTTGCATCCGGTGAGTTTCCAACAGTGAGATCGTCAACCGTCACCGTGACATCCAGCTGCGACTGGACTTCGAAGTTGAGTATCGAGCCTGCATTGAGATAGAGTCCATTGCCAACGATCTGAAACATCGCCGCGTCCGCTCCAATCAAGCCTAAAGTATTAGTCCCAAGTGCATCATCGATGACTACGATGTCAGCAACCTTGATACTTGATGTGGTGTTGGTGTTCTCGGGGAGTGTAGTGACTACGTTCTGCAATACAATTCCAATTGGTGCCGAATTGCTTTGTATGACGCTGACGATCAACGTTTGCTGCGCGTAACTGACCAACCACTTGAGCCCACTTGGGAGCGTTGGCAGGAGTGTGTTTGCAAATTTGCCAGTGATTCCTCCGGTCGCAGTTAAGATGGTAAAGCTGCTGCCAAGCACCGGCTGATAGCCGTTGATGATTTCTAGATCGAGCGTCCCGTCTAACTGCGCTTGGCCGGTGTGATTCAGTTGATCATGTTCGGAACCGGGGAGCTTGCCGCCAAGTTCAACGATTGTGACCGACGAGGCAGCGTAGCTTACATTTCCGAGAGTCACAGCCGCCGGACTGAATCCTGGACTGTAAGTACCAGTGATGGAGACATTGTTTAGCGATCCAACCCCTTTCACATACCCCGCTAGTGTTACAGGCTTGGCCAGGGATGTTCCATCCACGTTGCCATTGATGAAGGTGGGCTTGGTGGAAAGATTCGGCGTGTTGAGAGTACCGAATCCGATCAGGTTGTTGCCGAAGTCGATGAGTGCCCCGTTGGATGCATTGATGTTGCCATTGGAAAGTGGGTTGCCCAATGAAGTCAGCGAGCCAAGCACCGCTTGATTGGCATCCAGCAACGTTACTATGTTTCCGGCCACATCCAATTCGCCGCGGGTCAAGAAGCCCGCTCCCGAACTTAATGTCCCTATCGTCAAAGGTCCGGATGCGAAGATGCCGGACCCTGCTTCGCCAGCGAAACGTCCTGCGATATTCCCTGAGCCGACAATCAACTCTCCGGAACCCAACGCCACTGGACCATTCGAAGTTATGGAACCGCCGGCAAGAGTAGTAACTCCTCCCAGGTCCAACGACAATTGGTTGGACACTGAGATTGGGACATCCACGCTGAGGTTTCCATCGACTGAGACCCGTCTCAACGCGGACATCGCAAGCGACTCGACATTGCGATACGTAATCGTCATACCAGTGGACCCTATCCCCGAGGCAATACTCAGGTCCGGTGTAGCCTGCGATGCAACAGCATCAATGCCTGCAGATCCGATGATGGTAACGGTATCCGTACCTCCTACACCGCCATCAAACTCCAATCCCTTGGGAAGATTCACAACTCCGCCGAAAGAATGATCGACGGTCACTTGCTCCGAGAATGCGGATGAGCCAATGATTCGAAATCCTTCGACTGCATTCAACGGGAGCTCCGAGTTCGGACCAAGGAACTCGGTGTTTGTGGTAAGGTCGGTGATAACCAATTGACCAGCGTTCATCCGAACACTTAGCGAGCGATTGGAGGTCGTACCCGAAAGGTCGATTGTCACGATCCCGTTTGCCAATGAAAAGTTTGAAACGGGAGCACTTGCGAACAGCTCTTTTCCAATGCTTGGTCCGACTGCTCCGAAGAATAAACTCGGCCCAGCCAAAGCAAACTGTGTGACTTTAGCAGGGACACTACCGCCAGGCCCAGCAAAGGTGTCTGCTAGAAGTCTCGTTCCTTGCGAAGTCCCATCACTGATCCAAGCTTCCTCACCGGACACGCCATCATTGGAGGTAAAGACGAGCCATCCATTTAGATTGGTCAGGCCCTGTGGGTTCGAGCTTCCAAAGCCGGCCTGAATATCCTTCACAAGAACGGTTCCTGCTGCGGTTCCGTCGCTCTTCCACAATTCATTGCCATTCGAACCGTCATTTGCGATGAAATAGAGTGTGCCGTTCGCGTTGGTTAGATATTGTGGAACGGAATTTCCCAATCCGAACTGAATGTCGTTCACCAAAACGGTTCCCGCAGCAGATCCGTCGCTCTTCCAGAGCTCCGTGCCGTTCTCGCCATCGTTAGCAATAAAGTAAAGGTCTCCATTCACGTTCGTTAAGGAGATTGGCGCGGAGCTGACGCTTCCGGATTGGATGTCCTTGACTAGCACCGTTCCAAGTGCAGTCCCATTGCTCTTCCAGAGTTCATAGCCGTGTGTTCCGTCATTTGCACCGAAGAAAAGCGTTCCATTTACGTTGGTGAGGAATCTGGGATTTGAAGTTGAGCCAATAACCTTCACCAAAAAAGTTCCCAAGGCTGTTCCATCGGATTTCCAAAGTTCCGTTCCGTTCACTCCATCGTTGGCAGTAAAGTAGAGCGAACCGCTCACGTTCGTCAAATAATTCGGGTTGGAGTTCGTGTTCCCTGCTGAAACATTCTTGACAAGGACGGTGCCCGCAGTTGTTCCGTCGCTCTTCCAAAGCTCAAGGCCATTCGCACCATCATTCGCGCTGAAATACAGGGTCCCATTCACGTTCGTTAGGTGAGTTGGCGCGGAGCCGACGATTCCAGTTTGAATGTCCTTGACTATCACGGTTCCAAGTGCAGTCCCATTGCTCTTCCAGAGCTCGAAACCAGTAACACCATCGTTCGCTACAAAGTACAGTTGCCCATTGACGGTGGTTAATTCCGTAGGACCCGAAGAGCCTGCGGGCCAAATGTCCTTTATTAGCGCAGTTCCGGCGGCCGTTCCATCGCTCTTCCAAAGTTCTTGGCCAATCAGACCGTCATTGGCACTGAAATACAGCGTGCCGTTTAGGTTGGCTAGGTTGTAGAGGTAAGAACCTACGTTGCCAGAAACTATATCCTTGACTTGCACTGTTCCAACATTTGTTCCGCTGCTCTTCCAGAGCTCGATTCCACTAGTATCTTGCGAACTGAAATACAGTGTCCCGTTCACGTTGGTGAGTCGGGCGGGATTCGACGCGGTGATTCCAGCGAAAATGTCTTTAATGAGGATTGTTCCTGCGGTTGTGCCGTCGCTCTTCCAAAGCTCCGTGCCGTTCGCGCCATCATTTGCACTAAAGTAAAGGTTCCCATTGACGTTCGTTAGGTAGGTTGGCGAGGAGTCGACGCTTCCGGCTAGAATGTCCTTGACCAGCACGGTTCCAAGTGCAGTCCCATTGCTTTTCCATAGTTCATTTCCGTGTGTCCCGTCATTCGCACCACTGAAGAACAGGGTCCCATTCACGTTCTCTAAGTCAGCAAAGAAAAAAGAATCACCACTCCCCGGCTTAATGTCCTTGACGAGCGTTGTTCCTGCATTCGTCCCATTGCTCTTCCAGAGCTCTGAGCCGGTAGTACCATCGTTCGCTACGAAACATAGTTGCCCATTGACGTTAGTTAGTTTCGACGGAGACGAAGAGAATACTCCGGGCCTAATGTCCTTTATAAGAGCAGTTCCGTTAGCCGTCCCGTCGCTCTTCCAGAGCTCACGGCCAGTCGAACCATCATCCGCACTGAAATACAGAGTTCCGTTTGCATTCTCCAAATCAGAAGGAACAGAACCACTGTTTCCCGGCTGAATGTCCTTTACGAGCGTTGTTCCTGCGGTCGTCCCATTGCTCTTCCAAAGCTCATAACCGGTAGCACCATCGGTCGCCACGAAGTACAGAGTACCGCTGACGTTGGTGAAGGAACGGGGGGCTGAGTTTGTGATCCCCGGCAAGATGTCTTTGACAAGCTGAGTTCCTGCTGCCGTCCCGTCACTTTTCCAGAGTTCTTTACCGCTGATTCCATCATCGGCTAAAAAGTACAGGGTCCCATTCACGTTGGTCAAATAGAAAGGAACGGAAGAGTTTGCGCCCGGTTGAATGTCCACCACCAACGTCGTACCTGCGTTCGTTCCATCGCTCTTCCAAAGTTCAATTCCATGGATTCCATCTTTCGCTGCGAAGTAGAGCGTCCCGTTTACATTGGTCAGGGAAGTAAAGGGAATAGAATCGGCTTCTCCAGGCAGAATGTCTTTTACCATGACAGTTCCTGCGGCGGAGCCATCGCTCTTCCAGAGTTCCTTCCCATTGCCATCGGTAGTCGCTGCGAAGTAGGTAATCAACCCTACCTCGACAATGTTGGAAGGGTTTGAGCCAGCAGTGTTCGCAATGGTGTTGATGTCCTTGACCAAATTCACAGCCAACATCGCGCGCTCTTCGAGTTCCTCGACGCCTAGGGTAATCAAGTTGTTCCGAATCCTCGCGCGCATGCTATTGCGTGATCGATGCTTGCAGGCCGACAAATTTCTACGGAATGCTTCGGAGACACTTTTGAATACGTCGGACATCAGGATGAACCTAGTTGCAGGAATTGAGTCGGGTGAGATAGGCTTCTAAGCACGTAGGCACAAGTCTTCATGCGAAATAGAAGCTCCTTTTCATTACCCACATCTTTTTGACGTTGCTCCCCTCTCCCCGAAACGGGGCGAGGGGGGAAATCGCATCCGTTTCGCTTGAGCGACGGGCTCGAAGCCGAAATCTCACACCACACGCGATTACCAAGCTGCCTAGCAACAGAATCGAACTTGGCTCAGGAACAGCAGTCAGTCCGGCGGAGAACTGAAACGTCCCCTGCGTATTGTTTCCAAAGAGAAGCTTGTCGAAGTTCGTATTTGCCCCTAAACCGCCAAGCCCAAAATCAGCAAAGTCCGGCGCGCTTGGCTCGTAGTCGCCAACGCTGACGTTGAAGTTGCCGGCCACCAACGTCTGCAAAGATAAGGTACCAATGAGAATCGTGTCCCCTTTGAACGGAACTGGACCTGGATTGGCTCCTGCGTTGTTGAACAATGATTCGCCGTAAATTCGAAGCGTGCCGTTACTGAAAGCAACATCGTGGCCGCTTGGAAAGTTGCCCGAAAACGTAAATGGATTCGCGCCATCAATCTGTATTTTGGTTGGATCAAACGTGATACCGAGTCCAACGGAGATCAAGCCGAAGTCGGTCAACGCGGAACTCGGGGCTGTCTGCGCCACGTAAATCCCAACGTCCAAAGTCGACCCAACGGCGACATCAAAGTGATTAACGGATGGATCGGTTGAGAATTGGATGATGTAGCCTGCATGGGCTCGATCCGCCAAAAAGCAAACCGCAACTAGGAATAGAACTAAGATGTGAGCACGCAAAATGGACTCCTCAACAAGACGGTTAAATACTGGACAGCATTGCTCAAACCGTTGCGTGCCAATCGAGGCGGCTCCTACAATCCCTATCTATGTATGCCGAACCGAGAAGAATACCCCTCAAATATTTCGACCTGCACGATTCAATTTGCATTTGCCCATGCAATTCATGAGGTTGGATCCGAACTTCGCTCCGCGCTCGAAGTCACCAAGTGACTACGAATGCACTTTTGCCGCTGCTGGCGTCTGCGAAGATGTTGACAGCATTCGCAGCGCTTTTCCGATGGCCGGGGCAAACAATAGGAGCAAATGCGAAAAAGCATACACCACGCCAATTGCAATGATACGAGGCGACGCATAGTCGAGTCCGCGATCACTAAAATGATTTGGACCGATCGGCTTGTCTGGTGCCTCGTGCATAAATCGAACCGCGATTTCGTCACCTACTTTGACGTGTCCAGAATAGTCATGGCCGTTGAACTGGACTTCGTGGTTAAGGCCACTAGAGTCTAGGTAGCTAAGTGTGAAATCGTGCGGAAACATTTCCGGGGGCGGTGGGTCGACGGCGATGACGGTCGCAAAGACGTTTGGCGCGTTGCTCCATCTTTTTTGCAACTCAAAGGAACGCCAAATCACTCCACCAAACGCGACCAACAAGCCGACGAACCACAACGTCACCAACGGATTCTTCTTGTTGAGTCGAACGGCACTGCCCGACTGGGACACCCTTCGCACCTCAATGGATAGCACTCTTTGCGATTCGGTCCAACTGCCTGTTCCAAATCGGGGCGAGAGTTCTGGATCACACACATGCACTTCGTTCACTGTTCCACGATCCAATGAGACGCCAAGTCCCAACGTCGTGAACCAGAGAGTCCCAGACTGGATCAAGTCTTGGTCGGTTGTTTCGTCGTCTTGAACTTGCTCGGCATATTCTCGTTGACGATCGAATTCTTCGCAGTCGCACCAGAGTGTCTCTGTCGGCGACACTTTCAGGAGAAAAACCAATTCGTGGATCGGGGTGTCGTAAACATCGAGCGAGCCAAATCGAATTCGCCAGTCGCAAACATCAATCCGCTCAAGTGTTTGCGGGGATTGGGCGGAGAAGACCAGCGTTGAGTCCATCTCTTCGACGTAAAGTTTGGCATCGTTTCCCTCCAGTGTGCTGTCGATTTTGAAGCCAAGCAATCGAACGATGGCCGTTACTTCGGAGCGTGGAAGGCCGAGCAGAAAAGGCCCCATGCCTTGTCCAATTTCCACCGACCAAAGACGGTCTTCTAGCATTTTACTTTTCATTGGATTGGACCTGGTGCAATTCTGCCCATGGGTTTTGGTCTGGATGCAAGGAGAGCCTAACCCAGGTGACTGAAACGATGCATAAGATCGCTCCGCAGAGCAAAGAAAGGAAAAGCATCATGCCATATTTGCCAGGCTCTAACACAGCCAACGCGTGACGTTTAGGATGATGAAAGACCGTGACTACCGCTCGTTTAGGGTATTTCGCAATGATGCCCGAGGCATACGTTTCGCTTCCCGTAAAATAACCGAAAGCGATCTGGTTACTTTCCAATTGCTTATCGTCCACCGAGTAGGTGTAGCGGACGACCGGTTTGTAACGAATGTCACGACTGACGCGATCACTACTATGTGTTGTACAACTTTCGACCGTTGATTCTAGAACGCGTCCCTCGGTTTTTGGCCAAGACCGAGATCGGAACGCGAGAACAAAGCTCGTTGCGAACATCAAGAATGCCAATAGGCATCCGAGGGTGATGGCCAACCCGACGTTGAAGAACTGTTCGATCGCTGCAAATGGGAACGGAAACATAGCTGAAAATCGACAATTTCGAAAATGGCGAAAGGTTTTACGTTAGAGAGTTCGAGAATCCACTATCAATGTATGCCGAATCGAGAAGAATACCCCTCAAATATTTCGACCTACACGCAGCCAGAGATCGCCTAGGTCACGCAGTTTCATGCTTTTGGGAACTTCCCGATGAGGGGCTCAAAGCCATTTTGGGCATAACTTTAATAGTCAGACACAAACCGACTGTTGGATGGCAATAACAGCTAGACTGGGGTGAAGCACACATATGAGCGCTATACCGATCCCCCATATTAAGGTCTGCGAAGATGCCAACTGGCTCCGTTACTCAATGGCTTCTCGATTTGAAGGATGGTGATGAGCAGTCGGCCCAACTGTTGTGGGAACGTTATTTTGATCGTCTAACCACGCTTGCAAAGAAACGCATCGGGGGCCTTGCAAGACTTGGAACCGATGGCGAGGACATCGCTCTCAGCGCATTTCATAGTCTTTGCGTCGGAGTGGGGGATGGCCGTTTTGCTGAATTGGCTGATCGGGAGAGTTTGTGGAAGCTGCTCGTCACGATAGCTGTTCGCAAAGCCCAACGAGCTATTCGTGACGAGTTCACGCAAAAGCGAGGTGGCGGAACCGTACTTGGAGAATCCGCGCTCATGTCGCGAGAGGATATCTCGGCAGGGGTGCATGGTTTAGAAAGTCTTTTGGGTAAGGAACCGACTCCGGAATTCGCAGCGCAAGTAGCTGAAGAATGGCAAGCGTTGTTGAATCGACTCGGCGATGATGAGTTGCGGAAAATTGCAATTTGGAAAATGGAGGGTCTAACTTCCAGCGATATCGCTCAACGATTGGGCAAAGCCTTGGCCACAGTCGAGCGGCGTTTGAGGCTGATTCGTGCTGTGTTGACCGAGTCGAATAACTAGGTATCCTGATGACGTCCGAATTTGAAAATGCAAACTTATCGTCCATTCAATTGAGTCGCATCGATGATGTATGCAATCGATTTGAGGCTGCTCATCATTTGGGAAAATTACCTGCCGTCGAAGAGTTCGTCAGCGAAGTGGAGTTGCAACTTCGGCTGCCGCTCTTACAAGAACTGATTCAGATTGACTCGCACTACAAAATCGATTCGCAACTCGACCTGCCAAGATTGACCGCTTTGTTACCGGAAGGCGAGCGAGCAACGCTAGCTAGATTTTTGACCCGCGTTTCGAATAAAAAGCCCGATGCAGGATTTCCGAAGGTGGAAGGCTACGTCATTCAAAGCGAACTTGGTCGCGGCGGAATGGGCGTTGTCTACAAGGCTCGCGATCTTCGGCTAGATCGCTGGGTTGCGTTAAAGATGATGCATTTGGAGGGGCCAGCACGCGAACAAGTGGTTGCGCGTATGTTGACCGAGGCTCGCTCTGCGGCACACCTTCAGCACCCTAACTTAGTACCCATTTACGAAGTCAGAGAGTGCGAAGGTTGTCCTGTTCTGGTCTTTGAATTTGTGGATGGCGAGACTCTCGCGGAACGCATCGTCCGGCAACCTATCGAGCCAGGTATTGCGTCGCATATGGTGGAGACGTTGGCAAAGGTCCTAGCGTATGCGCACTCCCGTGGAATCGTTCATCGCGACTTAAAACCAGCCAACATCCTCATTGCTCGAGACGGCACTCTCAAGGTAAGTGACTTTGGGCTTGCTCATCAACTCGACGAGGATGTTAGGCAAACCAAGTCCGGCATGCTCATCGGGACACCAAGCTACATGGCACCTGAGCAGGCTAGTGGCAATCTTGGTCAGCAAGGTCCTGCAGTGGATATTTATGGGCTAGGTGCCATCCTTTACGAGATGCTTACTGGTCAATCTGCATTTCGGGGAACAAGCATTTTGGAAACGCTCGAGATGGTTCGCTCCCAGGAGCCGATTCCACCACGCAGGTTGCGGCGCACCGTTCCGCGTGACTTGGAAACGATTTGTTTGAAGTGTCTTCGAAAGAACCCAGACGAACGCTATTTGTCCGCTAGTTTGCTTGCGGCGGAACTGGGGCGTTTCTTAAGGCAAGAACCAATCATGGCTCGGCCGATCGGGCGAGTCGGACAGGTCAATCGATGGTGCCGAAGAAATCCTCGCGAAGCCTTGCTAGCTTCTGCGACCGTTTTCGTTTCTGCCGCTTGCTTTTTAATTGTGCTGTGGGCGTGGCAGAAGACAGCGATTGCATTCGAAAGCGAAAAGCAACGGGCCTCCAATGAGAAACGTCAAAATGAAGAAGCTCAAAGAATGGCTGTTGCTTCCAATCGCCGATTTGACAAAGCCGCCGCAAGCGCGGAGGAGTTGCTGCGAGTGAGCCAACGGCTTTTGAACCAGCCAGGAATGGATACGCTTGGCAAAGAGACGTTTGAGAAAGCGATGAAGTTTAAGCAGTCTTTGATTGAGGAGGGGAGCGGCTCGGACGGAATGAGTTTCGAGATTGCTCGAGCACTTGGAGGATTTGCCGTGACGCAAGGTGAGCTTGGCCTGCATCGAGAAGCACTGGTGACTTTGCAACAAGCGATCGCAGCGATTCAATCACTGGATGAAACTACGCGGGAATCATTGGACTCACAACGCGAAATAATTTCGTTACTATTGAGGCAGTCCGGAGTGCTGAGCCATCTCGATCGGCAGGACGAGGCAATAGAGGTACTGCGGCAGGGGGTGACTCTCGGCGAACGACTGTTGCAATCGAACCCTATGGGTGGCGCCGATATGGTGAGGCTCGGAAACCTGCTGGCCAATGCGTCCCTTCGTTCAGGTACTATCGAAGATAAGAAGAGGCAACTCAGAAGAGCCGTTGAGCTTGAGCAGAACGCGATCAAATTGGAGCCGAATAACGAATTCTTTCGATTTGAGTTGGCGTTGTCGCTTGAAAGCCTTGCTGTCATTCTCTTCCCAAGTGAGGCAGTCCGCGCCAAAGAACTCATGCAGGAGTCGATCGCTTGTTTCGAAAAATCACTCCCGAAAATTGGGGTTCCACGGGTCCGCGCCTATTACTTTGCAAGAGCATGCAGGACCTTGGCGAATACGCATGTGCGCGAAAGGCAATTTGAATCGGCTGACCAAGTCATACAGAAAGGACTGGTGGTGATCCAAAATACAGCGAAGGCTTTTCCAAACTATGGAGACGGCCGATGCGAATATGCGAACTTGTTGTTGGCGAACGCTCGCCTGTTACTTGGGCAGAAAAAGCTTCATTCAGCAGACTCAGTATACATGGATGCGATGCGTGAGGTTACAGAAGTCATAAAGATGTTCCCAAGCGACCTATTGGCGTTCACTGTGCATACCAATGTGGCGACGGATTGGAGCAAACGACTGGAAGAACAGGAACGATTCTGCGAAAGTGCGGACGTACGTCGAGAATCGATAGCTCAATGCAAAATTTGGCGGGACAAAGACCCGAAGAAAATATCCAACAACGCCTGCATCGACGAAGGACTTCAATCGTTGGTGCGCCTTGCACAGAAATGCGATGAAACGACGAAACAAAGTCTATTCCACGCGATTGAGGAGTTAGCATTCGACAACGCGGGCGACATGAATTCCGTAGCCCGGGGCATGGCACTTCCGAAAACGGCAAGTGTCGAAGATGGCAATTACGCGATCAAGATGGCGACGCGAGCCATTTCCCTCAAACCTGATGATTCCACCTTTCAGAATACATTGGGACTCGCCTATTATCGGGCTCGTAACCTGAATGAAGCGAGAGCAGCCATTGAGAAGTCGCTTTCGATGAGTACCAGTTGTGCAAGCGCCGACTGGTATGTATTAGCTATGCTTTGTTTTCGTGAAGGAAAAAACGTTGAAGCGACTGGCTTTTTGTCCAAGGCAATGCTTTGGCGAATATTGAAACAGCCGAATTCTGCCGATCTACAAACCCTCGAGGCAGAGGCGCAACAACTCATTTTTGTTGAAGAGGCAATCCCGTAGGCAGCCATTTCGATCGTTCGTTTCAATCTGCGATGATTCTTCGCATCCAATCCATCCTTCCGGTGCAGCGATTTCTAGAGAAGCTATCGTGGTACGTCCTCTTTCGATGTAGCCGGTCGATGGCCGGCGGAGTAATCACCGACGCACCAGCGCGCCAAACGCGTGTCAAACCGGAGCGAGTTGAACGGTAGTGTCCATCCTCGCCAAACTGCCTGCCTCGCGCATTGATCTTGTTCAAAGTGCCATTGAAATCGTCGCCAAAATTTGCTTCACGTCCTCGAAGCAAGCTGGCTTGACTAAGTGGTGATCGAACCCTGCATCCAATGAGCTTTGCCGGTCCGAATCTTGTCCGTAACCTGTCATCGCAACAAGCACGATGTTCTTGAGAGTTGGTTCCATCCTGATTCGACTTGCGACTTCATAGCCGTTCAAACCGGGTAATCCAATGTCCAAGAGAGCAACGTCGGGTTGGTAAGCCAGTGCGGCTTGAAGTCCCGTGAACCCATCATGT
>CANHVO010000130.1 GCA_947463915.1 Planctomycetaceae bacterium | reverse complement strand
CGTCCCGACGGAGGCAACAATTGGCTGCTAGATGCTTGATCATTTAGTCCACGCTCTACGCCGAGTTTACTCGGTGGAAGCAACGTCGGGATGCGAGAAACGCTGCTTCGCCGGGCCTAAAACGCGTAAGCGAGGGGGAGGAAATCGAAGCGTTTCGGAGGCAAGGGAGATGCAGTCGAAAGTCTTGACGACTTTCGCTTCCAAAAAGCCTTCTTTAGGCTGATATGCTTAGCAAACCAACGTTGCCACATCGAACTCAGTAATCCGTTCGATTAGTTCTTGTTGAGCGGTTTCGCAAACTTCGTTTGCGACCTGGCATGTGCCGGCGTTCTGGTGACCACCTCCGCCGTATTCCAAGCACAGACTACCTATGTCGAGTCGTGACGATCGATTGAAGATCGATTTACCAATTGTAAAGACGGTGTTCTGTTGCCTTAGCCCCCACAAAACGTGCATCGAAACGGTACACTCCGGGTTCATTGCATAGATGACAAAGCGATTGCCAGCGTAGATCGTTTCTTCATTTCTGAGGTCAAGTACAACCAGATTGCCGTATGTCTTTGAACAGCGATTGACCTGTTCCTGGAACGCTTTGTTGTGCTCTCGATAGAGCTCGACGCGTTCCACCACGTCGGGCAACTCCAAGATGTTTTCGATGGTATGGTCGCGACAGTAGTCGATAAGCGCCATCATCAACTGGTAGTTGGAAACGCGAAAATTGCGGAATCGGCCCAATCCAGTGCGTGCGTCCATCAAAAACGAAAGCAGCTCCCAGCCTTGTGGATTCAATACATCGTCGAGTGTGAAACGAGCGGCATCTGCTTTATCGACAGCCCGCATCATCTCGTTGTTGATCGCAGGAAATCGCTTCTCCCCGCCATAATAATTGTAAACGACGCGAGCTGCCGAATCGGCTTCTGGCTCGAGTACGTGATTGCTTCGCTTGTCGTTGCCGGCGCGTTCTTCTTCGCTATTGTGGTGGTCGAAGCACAGGTGGCAGCCAGGAACATAAGGCAAGTTCGTCAAGATATCGAATTCGTTTACTTCGATTTTGCCGTCTTGAACATCTTTCGGGTGCACGAATAGGATTTCGCCCAGGATACCCATTTCTTTGAGGAGCATGGCACAAACTAGTCCGTCAAAGTCGCTTCGGGTAATTAGACGGTATTTTTGTTGTTCCACGACGATGACCTCGGTAGATGAAATTGTTTTTTTCCAGTGATTTGTGCAAGCAAAGGTAGGTCCCAAAGACGCGTCAGGCAAATAAATCACGAAAATCTTCTGAAAATCAAACGCTCAGATCGCCCGAGAGAAGCAAGTCTTAACAATTGTCCAGCCCACTCGGTTGTTGGAATCGCTATCATGAATTCTCGTAGCCCTTGCATCGATTCCGCGGGCAAGTTTTGTTTTGATTTCCTCTTGGCGATGAGAACTTCGACATGAAAGCTTTGTGCTCCGTTCTTTTTTTGTTGGCCTTTCCTTTGTTGACGATGGCAGATGTCGACGAAACAGTTGAGGGAAAAGTGACCCGAATTATTGATGGCGATTCAATCTTGGTAACCGATGCAAAATCGGTCGAATATGAAGTTCAGTTAGAGGGGATCGATGCGCCTGAATTGAAACAAGAATTTGGCAAGGAATCGACAGAAGGATTGACTAAGCTACTCAAGGACAAATCAGTCCGACTGACTTGGAAAAGCAAAGACAAATTCGATCGATTGTTAGCCCAGGTGTACGATGGCGACAAGCACATCAATATGGAAATGATCAAGACAGGGATGGCATGGCATTTCAAGCGGTACAACAAAGACGAATCGCTTGCCAAGGCAGAAACCCAAGCAAAAGATGCGAAAAAAGGACTTTGGGCAAAGGAATCTCCTATGGCACCTTGGGACTATCGCAAAGAGACCAATTCTCCTGACAAGCCACTGAAGAAGTAGCAATGTTGCCGGACAGTGTAGCGAAAGTCGTCAAGACTTTCGGCTGCATCGCTGAAACGACCGAAACTCTTGACGAGTTTCGCTACAAAATGCTTCACGGCGTTGGGCTCTTTGCAATTTTTCAGGCTCAAGTCCAGCGCCGCGAACAATCCCGGCTAGAGCGCGTCGGCGATCGCTTCAAGATCTTCCGCCTGCATTTCCTGTGCGGCCATTTGAATTCGCGCTCCGGCTTTACCAAGCGCTGCAATAACAAGGATTCTTAAGACGTTTGCTAATGGGCTCGATGTTCCCTGCTCAAGCGCCCGTCGGACTAATCGATGTTGGGTATTCAAAACGATTTCGTTTTTGCCGGCCGGACTTCGTTGAAAGTGCTGATCGATCAGGCGTTGAAAGCCTCGCGGCAATTCCCCATTTTCCCGCAACTCATCGAATGTTTTGGACAGCTCGTAGCGTTCGTTCACAAAGGCCATCACGGGCTGCTTGTTTTCCGTAGAGGCAACGAAGATGTTGGAGTCCAGCGAATCGAAAAATCCGTGCCATTCCTCAGACGCCTCGACACGCTCCTCCATCCCCAGTATCGACTCGCAAAAATTGGTTGACGAAGGACTGGCCGCTCGCAAGTCGACTTGTTCCAATGTCATTTCCCCTAACATAGACGCGAGCAACGTCTCCTCGAAGCTTCGCAGAGTGTGCACACAAGGGGTCGAGCCATTGGCGAAAAATTCATTGAGCCAAGCTTCCTGGCGTCGGTCGGCGTTGTACCAAACGACATAGTCTGCTTCATCCTCGACCAATGCATCTGCGCGGCTTCGATTGAGTATCTGCTCAACCGTCAGCTCACCATGCGACGTAATGAATTTGTAGGTTGATTGAAGGAGGACGCGAAGCTTTTCGTCATGGATTGCCATTCCGGCAAAGGTATAGCGATGCCAATGAAGGATCGATTGCCATCGATGAGGGTGATTGCGAGTCAATGCATCGAAGTGAACGTAGATTTCGTCCGAGATTGCATCGCATACGGAGTCGAAAATCGCGTCGCGAACCAGGTCCTCTCGATTCGAGGTGGGCGAGCAATTCGGAAGCTCAAGCACTCCTCGCAAGAACGGTGCCCAAACAGGTACGAGCTCGCGAATATGGCGAGAAATGACCATCCGGCGGACACTGACTGCAATCGTCGCATCATCCGCGAAGCCAGGCGTGCGCTGGGGCGAAACATACAACGCCCCTTTGATTGCAACGGGTGCTTCCACCGCAATGAGAATGACATCGAGAGGCGTTTCACCAAAGTACGAAGCGATTTGCTCCTCGACAGCGTCGCTGTCCGGAGTAGGCTCCAACCAAGACGCTTGAATCAAATTCGATCGGGCGCTTGAGTGATTGAGGTGAATTGGGATAGGTAGGAAATCGGCGTACTGCTTGATACCTGATTCCAACAATTCCGCATCGTCCGCAAAGACGGCGTAGTTGGCCTTAAGATAAAGAGTAACCGAGGTCCCAACCGTGGTTCGCTCCGAGGTCGAGAGCTCGATGTCCGTGCCTGCACCGGCTTCCCAGCGAACAGCCTCTTCTCCTTCGAATCGCAGACTCTCCACGACCAGTTTGTCAGCAAGCATGAAAGCCGAGAACAGCCCAATCCCAAATTGCCCGATGAGATTGCTCCCGTCCCGTTTGTTCGAATGCATTGAAACATCAAACGCATCCGTAGCGCCCTTCTTGATTAATCCAGTGATGCCGATCCCGAGCGTACCTAGGTAATCCTCAGCTTCTTTTTGGGATAGACCGATGCCGTCGTCGATAAAGGTGATCGTTCGAGTAGCAGCATCCTGCACAACATCGATTCGCCCCTGATACGAGAGATCCCGAGCCCGTCTTCGCATGATAGCATCGTGCGCGTTTTGCAAGAGCTCGCGAACTGGCGTATTCGGGTGGCTATAAAGAGACGTCCCCATAATCTCGATAACGCCGGCGATATCGACTTTGAATGGGATGCGCTTTGTTTTGCGCGGCGAATTAGAATCCGATTCCATCACTACTGGCCCGTAACCTTTTCCAAAACCTCTTCGGTAACGTAGATTGGCAGTGGAGGTTGAAAGGTAACAGCTACGGCAATCGCGTCAGATGGCCGAGAATCGATTTCGATGACATCTTCTCCACGTCGTAGCCGCAAATGGGCAAAATAGGTCTGGTCCTGTAAGTCCGAAATAACAACGCTTTCGATTTGTGCACCAAGAGCGTCTGCAATGTTGACAATGAGGTCATGGGTCAGTGGACGCGGAGGAGTGGCTTTTGCTTTGACGCGTCTATCGATACTCGTCGCTTCAAAAATACCGATCAAAATTGGGAATTGACGTTCGCCATCGACTTCCTTCAAGTAGATGACTTGGTTGTCGCTGATCTCGCTAATAATGATGCGAGAAAGCTGCATTGGAATGGGTGTTGACATGATTGACGAACCGACAGGCTGACTGAATGAGTCATATTGGAAATAGCGTTCTCCTCAGTATACACAATCACCATGTCCAGTAGCATCCCATGCAATCGTTCTATCCAGAACAATCCCATTCGAATTTGTCGGAAACCGCAACTCTGGTTCGGGGCGACCGTCCTTACCGTTTTTCATGACCCACTTTACTAGTTAGTGATCAGACCACATTGTCTGCATTGCAGACAGGGAAAATCGAGCGATCTCCGAAAAATGGGTATAGAGCCAGTCAAGCACGACAGCAAACGCATCATCCTCCTGGATGTTTACCGAGTCGTCGCAGCGATTGCTGTCGTGATGTTCCATCTTGCGTATCGCGGAAGGCTTCAAGGCCAGCCCTGTGACGTTGGTTTCGGAGAGTTCGGCGAGCTATTCAAATATAGCTACCTTGGAGTCGATTTCTTCTTCATGATTAGCGGGTTTGTCATTTCATTTTCGGCAGCCCAAGGGAATGCGGGAAAGTTTGTTTACTCTCGTGCGATTCGGCTTTTGCCCGGCTTTCTGATCTGCTGTACGATGACCTACCTGACGATTCTGCTCCTTGATGATGGGCGAATGGCGGTCAGTCTTTGGACCTATCTGCTCAATTTGACGATGGTCAGCGGTTATTTTGGCGTTCCCTATGTCGATTTTTCCTACTGGTCGCTAGGCGTCGAAATCCATTTTTACGCGATGGTTGGCGCGATCTTATGGTTGAACGGCAGCAAGCATTTAGAAAGCTGCATTCGCATCTGGCTGATGGCTTCGATTTTGTTCTATTGCTACCACATACGCGGCATCAATCGAATTGTGCTGAGCGAATACGCGCCGCTGTTCAGCGCGGGTGCCACTTTTTACTTTTGCTACGCCCAAAAAGTTACGCTTACACGTTTACTCACTCTTTTAGCATCCTTTGGCGCCACAATTGCTTGGACAAGTGTCAAAGCACGTACTTTATCTACGTTCTATGAACAAGACTTCGACTATCGGATGACGATCCTGATCGACGCATGTTTTTTCCTTGCGTTTGCCTTAGTGGTTTTGCGAATAGAACCACCCTGCCCTCGATTTTGGATCGTCGCTGGCTCTGCGACCTATCCGCTTTACCTGCTCCATCAACACATTGGCTTTATCGGCATGAACTGTTTGGCTACGTCTCTGAGCGCCCCAGTGAATCTGTCGGTCGTTCTCTTCGCGATCGTTGTTTTGACTTTGATCGTAAGTGAGTTTCTGGAACCCATCGCGCGTCGACAAATGCAACGAATGCTAAGCAATTTGCCGAATGCCATGCGCACGTTAAATACACTACGATTGACAAGGACCAATGACGTCACTGCTTCGACGCACCTCTGCACAAAACCAGAGAGAGCCGTGCCGCGTTAGTCTACTTAGACGACAGCCACAATTGCACATGTCAGTTCACTCTCCCCGGCCTCTGGCCGACTCTCCCGGGGGAATCGATTCCAAAGTCACCCTCCCTCCGGGAGGGTCGAGCGAAGCGAGGGGAGGCTGAAGTGCCAGCCACAATGCATCGCGGTGTGCTTTGCAGGTCAATCGGTTAGCACACCAAGTATCTTAAGAACTGGGGCACAAGGCCCGCGTTCGATTTGCACTAGAGGACAATTGCGAGACATTGATTAGTGTTCCGCTTTTCTGCGGAACCGAACCAGCGTGTCCAAGATTCCCGTCAGTTGAAAGGGCTTGGCGAAAAGAATATCGGCTCCTGCCCGATTGAGGTTCAGCCAATTCTCCCAGCGAGGAAATGCGTCTGCGACCAAGAGTGCTGAATCAGGAAATTGCCTCGCTAATTTTTCGATCAGCTTTTCCTCTGGCCTACCTTCTTCAGAATTTACGTGTTGATTGCGAACCTCCAACGGCTCAGACTCAAGATCGATAACGATGAAATCGGGCTTTGTCCACAAACTCAAGTTTTGCGGAGAGGTCGCAACCGATCGAATTTCGTGACGGCCAAGTGTTTCACACCAAAGCTGCCTCGTCGCGGCCGTTTCCGCAATCACCAACGCGAGCTGCCCCGCGTTAGCGAAACAGCCAAGTCTCGATTCGATCGAAAGACTAGTGTCGATCACTCGCTGAACCCGAGGACTCACTTTTCGCTTGCTGCCCGCCGTTTGCGTTTCCATCGCCTGCGACTCAAGACTTACATTCGAAAAATCGCCAAGCCAGGGCATCAACCTATCGTACAACTCGTACCAATAAAACGTCAGCAGTGTCTCCGGAAGTGGATTCGTGCGACGATGCCCAACCCAATCATCGCCAAGCAAAACTCCAGTCGGCACAGTTCGTACCGCTCCATTTCCAGGCGCAACGTTTTGTTCAAGTCGCTTAACAAGCCCAATCTCTGGCTCGACTCGAGAATCAATGGCAATCAACAGCGCCGACGCTTGGCTGGCATGGTCCGATGCCTGCGATTGAAAGGCGAGCCAATCCTCGACATTGCGATCCGTCAACAAGGTGACGTCGCGGAAGTGGCCAAGTATCCAGCCCCAATAGTCGTTGCTCGGTCCGTACCAGCCTATCGAAATGGAATCACTCATCCACGTACGCTAGACTCAAGAAGTTCGATTTCTGCCGTTCGAATGATTTCGATAGCTTCATTGGCGGTAGTACTCGATCGAAGCATGGTCAAGAAGACTTCGTCGGTGACAAGTCTCGCCAAGCGGGCTAAAATTCGAAGATGAACACAGTCGTCCGTTGAACAAATCAAAAAGAATACGTCTGTCATGTGACCAGACACATTGCCGAATGGGATTGGCTGTGTCGAAATGCCTAGAGCCACCAAAGGTTCGGAAAGGATCGAGGACTGCGGTCTGCGTGGGTGAAGGAGCGCAACGCCATTTTCTAAGGCAGTTGGATGGAGAGCTTCGCGTGCTGCGACCGCTTCAGCCATCTCCGCAGGATCCCATAGCAGTCCCGTTTGACCGGCCAGATTGCACATCTCGCGAATCACAGAACCGCGCGTCCTGGCATCGATCGGAACAGCGACCGCTAAGGGTGAAAGAAAATCGGACAGCATGGCTCGTTCGTCGGAAGTGATATCAATATTTCGAACGAGGACTTTCTCGACTCGCTCCAATTCGGTTGCATCGCCCACTCCAATCCGATCTTCAAGCCAGTGGTGAATTTCCGATTCCGAAAATCGCCATTCGTTGTTAACTCGCCGGCCTGGGATTTTGCCACGCACTGCCATCTTGCTCACTTCCGCGGGGGTTATGTGCAAATAAAGGGCTAATTGATCGATATCGAGGTCTTTACTGGCCATTTTGGAACGCGAATCTGCAACGAAACAGGAAGGGTTTTAGGAATGAAAATGCCATCTTTTTTGACAAACATTCGACATCGGGCCAATTTTGTCATCGCGGCCGCATACGTCGAACGTTGCGAGTGTAATAATAGGAGCTTTCCGGTGGTACCCGAAAAACATCCTCTAAGAGAACAATTCCCAATGATTTCACGAACTTTGACCAAAATCGACGCTTCCAAGCCGACCTCGACCTCCAGTTTGAACCGCAGAGCCGTTTTGCGAAACGGCGGGATCCTCGCTGGCGCACTGGCCTGCGGCGGTTTTTCCATGCTCAATCGCGTTTCGGCTAGCCCGATTGCAAGCAATCTCAAACTCGGAATCCAGCTGTACTCGCTTCGAAATTTTCCGTTGGACGTCGCGTTGAAACACGCCAAAGACCTCGGTTTCGAACAGGTGGAATTCTATAGCGGCATGTTCCCGCTGGACTCGAGCGACGAAAAAATTGCTGAAATCGTTGGCAAAGTAAAGGCTCTCGGTCTGACGATTTCGTCGCACGGCGTAAACGGATTTACCGAAGATGTTAAGGCGAATCGTCGTGTTTTCGAATTCGCGAAAAAAGTTGGCCTGAAAACCATTACCGCTGGACCAGATCCAAAATCGATGGATAGCCTGAACGATTTGGTCAAAGAGTACAACATTCGAATCGCCATCCACAACCACGGGCCTAAAGATCGATTCAACAAAGTGACGGACTTGCTCAAGGCAATCGAAGGACGCGATGAGCGCATCGGGGCTTGCGCTGACTTAGGGCACTACATTCGCTCAGGCGAGAAACCAGTCGACGTGATTCGAGCATTGAAGGGCCGCTTGTACGGAATTCACTTGAAGGATTTCGCAACGATGGAAGACAAAACAAAAGGCGTGTTGCTCGGACAAGGACATTTGCAGTGCGACGCAGTCTTTGACGCGTTGGTCCAAGCGAAATTCCCAGCCGATGGCGCGCTCTCTCTCGAATACGAAGAGAACCCAGATAACCCGCTCGAAGACATTCGACAATGCGTTGCTACCGCCAAAAAAGCGCTTGCTTCACTGCCATCGTAACTTCTTAGCCGTTCATGTCGTAGTTGATCGCTTTAGTCACCCTCCCGGAGGGAGGGTCGAGCGCAGCGAGGGGAGGGTGCGCTGATTGACACACCACTCTTGACACCTCCCCGGGCCAGGGCCCGACCCTCCCGGAGGGAGGGTGACTTTAAGGCCAAATACATAACTTAACCCAAGTCAATCCGTGTCCGTCTCCAATATCGCATCCCAAAACGAAATCGATACCACGGAACTGATGGGGAGACTCAGTCGCTTTGTACTTCGCTCCAACCTCATTGCAACTGCAAAGATTGTTTTAGTAGGAGGTGCAGTTTGGCTGGGGTTCATGTTGCTAGCCATGGCAGCGGACTCTTTGTCCGAAATGTCCGCGACCTCGCGGTGGCTGTGCGGGCGAGGCAGTTTGTCGGTTGCGTTCGCTGTGGTCGCAGTCTGCTGCATTCGAACCGTTCGCAAAACATCGAAGGGGCGACTGGCTCAAGATATCGACGCATCGCAAGGGACCGGCGGCCAGATCATGACAGGATGGGATTTGCTGCGAAATCTGAATGCGTACGACGCTCCTCTCACAGCAAAATTCGCAAAACAAGCCATTCGGCAATCCGTTCAACGCCTGTCGACCATCCCTCCATCGGCTGTTGTTCCACTCAAATCCATTCAATGGCCGGCCTATTCCGTGCTCGGACTCATTGTGCTCATTGCGATCATCGCTTTCGTTTCACCACCGCTGGCTTGGATCCAGTTCAAACGATTTGCTTACCCGTCGATCGAAACAACTCCCTTCACCGGAGTCACCGTTACTTTAGACAACACAGCACACAGCTTGCGATACGGCGACGATGTCAAAATCATTGCATCCGTATCGAAAAAAGTTACCCAGCGATTGGAACTAGTCACGATAGCCAAAGATGGCAAAGAACGTGTACTACCCATGCTGCCCCGCGGCGAATCGAAATGGCAAGCTCTTTTGACAGACGTTAAGGAGCCAGCCCAATTCTTTGCCCGATCAGGTAGAACGCAATCGGAAATGGGTATGCTCGATGTCCAACTGACACCGAAGATATTAGAAGCAATCGTTCGAATAACTCCACTCGCGTACACACGCCAAGCGGTCTACGAAGGAAAGATACCCGACTCGGGCATCACCGGACTCGCTGGCACACAAGTCGAATTCTATCTAACAAGCAATCGGCCACTCAAACTAGGACGCATGCAGCTATCGTACGACGACAAAAGCGAATCGACTGTTGACTTATCGATGAATTCAAGCGAAGCCAATCAAGCCAATTCGGTCTCTGGTAGCCTCACGCTTGAACGCGACGGTAATTTTGCATTCAAGGTGACCGACATTGATGGCCTTCAATCAACCGATTCCGTGCAAGGCAAAATCGTCATCCTGACGGACCAACGTCCAATTGTTCGCATCTTAGAACCCAGGCCATTTTCGCTCGCAACACCAGACATCGATCTGCCGGTCTCTATTTCTGCCGAAGACGACTTCGGCATTACCCAGCTTCGACTGTACCGCAGCCTCAACGGCTCCGCAGCAAGGCCGATCGATCTTGATTTTGAACCATCCGCTCGCGCCAACGTGGTTGTGCCGCTGCCGCTAAAACGGTTCGGTCTCGTCCCTGGTGATGAAATCGAATTGTTTGCTAGAACGGAAGACAATGACCCTGCAGGTCCCAAAGGGGCTGAGTCTCCTAAGACCACGATTCGAATCATTTCAATCGAGGAGTTTCAGGAACGAATGTTCGAGCAACGTGGTGCCGAGGCTCTCTCTGCGAAATACGAAGCCGCTCAGCGTCAACTTGAAAATGTCTCGACAGCGATGGCGGAAGCTCAGGAAGCAGCAGACCGCGCTGCGGCCGACCCAACCAACGAAGCATTGCAACAAGCGCTTCAAGAGAAACTCAAAGCAGCTGAGCAAGCGGCACAAGCTGCTGCGAAAGCGATCGACAAACTAGCTCAAAACCCGCTCGATATCGATATCGACCGTGAGCTATCGGAAATGCTCAGCGAATTGGCCAACGAGACTCAAGACGCGGCAGAAGCGTTGTCCGAAATGGCGCAATCGCAAGCAGGAAAAAAGCCGCTGACGGAATCCGAACAGGAAAAGCTGAATGAATTGCGTGAAAAGACCAAAGCAGACCGCGACGAATTGCAAGAGGAAGCGATCGATCCGTTGAATGAGTTGAGCAAGACCTTGCCTTTGATGGAAGACAAGGAACGTTTTGAGGAGCTCGTGGAACGACAAAAGGAATTGGCGCAACGCATGCAGTCGCTTGCCGACGCAGATCCAAACGACCCATCCAATGAACGTCGAATGATGGAGATGGAAGCCGCTCAGGATGCTCTTCGCCAGGAGCTCAACGAACTCGCGGAAGATATGGCTGAGAATGCAGAGCAGTTACCAGAGACGGACGAGTTTTCACCGCTCAAAGAATCGGCAATGAAATTAGCTCAAGATATCCAACAGAGCGGTGCACCGGAGCTGATGAACGACGCCCAAAAGTCGCTTCTCAAGTCCAAATTCAAGCCGGCGGCAGAAAATGCAAAGGCCGCTGCAGAGGCTTTAGACTCATTACAACCAGAGAACAAATCGATGGGCAACGAAGCGGAGAATAGTCTCAAAGGTGCTTTTCCCAAACCTGGAAAAGGCGGAAAGTCGAAGCTTGGCAAGACGCTGGACCAACTTAAGCAGCGAATGAATCAAAAAGGACAAAAGCCCGGCCAAGGACAGGGCCAAGGTGGTTCCCAGCCGGGCGAACCGGGTGGCCGCAATAACGGTTTATCCGCTCGATCACCAAGACAACAGAATATGGGCATGTACGGCTCAATGCCGACTCCCTCGCCGTCGAGCCAAGGCCGCTCAGACAAAGTCAGCCAAGGCGCTGCGACACAGTCCGCAATCTCTAAGCAAGGAACGGGCCAAAGCGGAACATCGGAATCGCAATCCAGCGAAGCGTCCGGCCAGTCGCAACAAAACGTCCCGACCCAATATAGGCAACGCGTTTCAGAATACTATCGCCGTATCAATGAACAGCTGAAGTCCAAATAACGACCAACGCTGTGTAGCATGTCCAAATAACGATCAACGCTGTGTAGCATGTCCAAATAACGATCAACGCTGTGTAGCATTATGTAGCGAAACTCGTCAAGAGTTTCGGTAGTTTATGCAATGCGGCCGAAAGTCTTGACGACTTTCGCTACACAAAAACCTCTTTTTCAAAGTGGTCCTAAAGTGTTGGACAAAGGACCGATTTGACAACCGCTCCGGAATGCATCTTTTCGAACGCTTCATGCCACTGGGAAATGGGCCAAACGCCACCAATGATTGGCTTAACATCTAGCTGTCCACTTGAAAGCAATGCAATGACGCGCTCCCAAATAGCCCAGTGGTGGCTGAAGCTTCCTTGGAGAGTCACATTCTTTTGAACAAGCTGATCGAGATTGAATCCGAGAGGTTGTGGTCCCCAACCAACTTTGCTGATCCAGCCTGCAGGTCGGACCAAGTCCAATGCGATTTTGAGTGTAACGCTCGCCCCGGCGGCGTCGATGATGCCGTCCGCGCCCAAGCCATCTCTTTCCATCGACCACGCTTTTGCGTCACCGATGATTGCTTCACAGCCATACTGCTTTGCAATCTCGAGCCGGTGACGGTCTGGCTCGAGGCCAACCAACGCTACCTGCGCGCCACAGAGACGCGCCATTGCAGCGCAAAGGATACCGATTGTCCCTGGACCGAGTACGACGATGCGGTCACCTGGTTCGATTCGAGCATTTCGAACCACTGCGTTGTAAGCGACGCAGCAAGGCTCGGTCAAACAAGCTTGTTCGAATGGCAAACTGTCTGGAACACTGTGAAGAATGCGAGAGGGAACGCGTACAAAGCGAGTCATCGCGCCGTTGACACCGTATCCAAATCCCTTACGTGTTGGATCGAGATTGTACATTCCGCGTCGAGTCATTGGGTTATTCTGG
This sequence comes from Planctomycetaceae bacterium, assembly GCA_947463915.1. Lineage (GTDB taxonomy): Bacteria > Planctomycetota > Planctomycetia > Pirellulales > Pirellulaceae > JBKCUI01. The sequence goes on along the minus strand of CANHVO010000130.1, from coordinate 4,524 downwards.
CTGATGATCGCCGCGGTTTCGCTAACGACTCGGTCTCCTTCTTGCCAGCCTTCAACATGTTTTCCCACTTCGATAATCGTTCCGCCAAACTCGTGCCCCAGCACAACAGGGTAATTTACGGGCCAAGAATGGTCTGCAGTCCACTGGTGCAGATCGCTTCCGCAAACACCAACGTTGGCAACCTCGAGTAGCACATCTTCATCACCGATTACTGGACGCTCGACTTCTCGAATTTCAACAGAGTGCTTTGCTGGGGCGAAGTTAACAACGGCTGGTGATTTCATGTTTCGATTCTAAGTTAGTGTTCAATTTGCAAGTAACGGTCGCGTTTTTTTGCTGTCCGTCCATTGTAATGAGCTCAGGTTTTGTCGCTATCGCACTCGGGGTGTGGCTGCGACCTTCTCGTCAAACGTATGGGCTTGGTCATCGAGAGGACGGATCCAAACGCTTCGATATTGGACCGGACTCTGGTGGTCTTGCAAATACAAGGGCCCGGCGTTGGTGGCTTTGATGCTCTCAAGAATCTTGGCTGTGTACGGAGTTTGGTTATAAACATACGGAGTGTACGGAGAGCGAGGCTCAGTGAAGGAGACGTGGTTTTGCACGAGGACTCCATTGAGAATGGACGTAATAGTTCCGGGTTCGACAATTTTGCCATCGCGGTATCGAGGAGCACGATAAACAATGTCGTACGCTTGCCATGTCTGCGGGGCTCTGCATGCATTGACGAGAGGCAGCTCAAATCGATACAGAGAGCCGATTACTTCTTTACTAGGCAGAGTTGAACCAACCGTATTCGAGATTTGCATCTCATAGTGACCATGGATATAGAGTCCGCTATTGCCATGCCCCTCCTTGGGCACCGCAAACTCGGCATGAATCTGAGCGTCTCGGAAGTGCAATTTGGAAACGACAAATCCGGTCCCGACAGTTAAAATGCCGTCCTTGACCGGCCATCTACATTCCTGGCCGTCGATCCCTAAAAAAGCGTCCGTCGTCCCGCCATCAAACAAGACAACTGCGTCTGACGGTGCCTTTCCCTCGTCTGCATGGACGATTTTGAGAGGAGGCGCATCGGGTGCATCCTGTGCAACGCATATAGGCAACAAGACCGTGAGCCAACCGAGAAAGAAAAAACAAACAAGGAAGCTAATGGGAGAGGATTTTGTCATGAGAGAATGGGTTAGGCGAATAGGTGGGAGCCTAAAATGAAGGAACGAACAAACCCAATTGTAAACGAACGATCGACCTCAGGGGAGTCACCACGTCGTTCACCGTCTAATTGGCCGAAATGAACGCAAGAAGATCGAAAAAAGAGTGCACAAATTTGGGTTGCCGCGAGTAAGGCAACCACGAAATACGCGAATCCTCGGCGTTTCTTTGCGTTTCCTTGGCGATTGATATCCGGCGGCAAAGGGGACTTGAACAAATTATTTCTCGAGCAAGGTCCGTGTCTCAAGGTCGTAGACGGCGCCTTGCGTCACACTCGTATACTCTTCAAGAGTATCTGAACCAATGGGGCGATCGTAGAATGCAACTTGACCAGGGCCAATGACTTCCGCTTTGCTCTGCTTCACCAGCAAACAAGTCCCTTCGTCGATTCCGATGCCTAACAATTGGGGGAAAGCTCTCTTGAGCAAGGCCATGTCACCAAAACGATTTCTCTGAGAAAAATGCTGATCGATAGCGACACCGGTCAGAAAACCTAAACCTCGTTCGTACCCCTCTGCCATCATTTGTGTATTTCCCATCGGATCGCCGCGCGGCATATAGTCTCCTTGGATTGACGCTCCCGCCGACGAACCGCCAACAACTCCGCCTCTCTCCAAGACGGCATGCATCAGCTGATGCGTTTCCGTATCGAGATAGGAATCCACAAGATTCCATTGCCGCCCTCCTCCGAACCAAATCCCAGTCGCTCCGTCCAGCTTGGCTGTGAAGCTTGGGGAGTCTGCGACTTTCCGATCCTTGGTGTGTATCCAGTCCACATGCCCCACACCGGCCCTTCGAAACAATCGTACCATCCCGGGTTCTTGCTCGATAACTTTGGCTTCCTCGCACGGAACGTAAACAATGCGAGCCTCCTTCCCACCGGCAAGCTGAACGAATGCCTCAAGCGCTTCGTCCGGAAGATTGCCGCCACCCGCAATCAGAAGAGCTCCCTTGGCAACATTCGGTGCAATCACTTGTTTCGCAGGAAAAACGGCGGCTTGTCTCGCTTGCGCTGCACGCCGAAAGGCGAGCAAGTCGGCCCGTTGCCCCGGCTTGAGTACATCCGTTCGGTCGGGACGTTCCGTTGAAGCAGCTAGCATGACATGGACGCCGGATTCACCTACGACCAGCAACTGCCGACCGCGAACAATGAGCGAGGTCCTCTCATCGATTCCGAAGCCGACTCGATCTGGATGCTTATCCAAGGCTCGACGCAGGCGTTCACTTCGATTCCTCGCGTCAAAATGTTGATCCACGATCGTACCCGGCAAAAGATCGAATCCCTCTCGCAACTCGTCCTTGACCAACATCACTTTCGAGGCGATCGCTGCGCCAGCAGAGGTGCCGCCGACTACCCCGCCTCGGGTCAACAATTTCAAAATCTCTCGCTCTAAGTTGGTTCCAGAATAGACATCGATCAAGCGAGACTGTTTCCCGCCTCCAAACCATACACCAGTCGCGTTCGCAATCCGTTTTTCGACATTGTCCTTGTCGACCAAATCTCGGGATTCGGCGTGAAGGACTTCGACACTATCGGGGCTATGCTCCAACCAAACGTCGATCTTTTTGGAGTCCAGTGGATTGCTCGGATCCGCGGTCGGGATCACAACAATGCGAGCTTCTTTGCCGCCAGCAAGCGACACAAAAAGCGATCGCATCTCAGCATCAACGTCTCCTCCTCCATGCAAGAACAATGTCCCTTGGATTGGCGGTAGCGGTTCCTTGCCAACGGGATCAAATTGAGCCATCACCGTCCCCAGTGTTCCTAGAATCAAGATTGAGACGAACCATTGAACCAATCTATCAAACTGCATCGCCGTCTGTCCTGAGTCTGTTTGTACCAATAGCAAGGAATTGCATCACCAGTTGCCGGACGCTGGAATTCAAGCTGCTCGATTTAGCTGTCCGAAGAACCGATCCAGCGTATCTTTGCATTTGTGCGAATACTTGCCACGGTCCAACCAACGCCCCAAGTACATTCGGTTTTCATGAGCAATGTTGGGGGACTTGTCTAACATGGAAAGCGCTCGATCGATCGCTGGAGTAACCGACTCATGGTCCCCAACCTCTACCATTGTCTCTCTTGGGAACGGAACGAGGAATTCGTAGTGGCTTAAATCATTAGAAACCACAACGCAACCTGCGTAAATCGCTTCAAAGTGTCGGTAGGTCCACGGAGCGTAGCCACTCGGCGCCAATGCCACCTTGGATTGTCGAAGCCCTTCGAAGTAACTTTGGAAGCCGATCTTCTTTTTGTTCAGCCAGAGGTTTTGCAGAATCGCGGTCGGAACCTCTTTCTCTGCAACTTCTCTCATGTAGGAATCGCCGACGAGTCCACCCCACAACTTGAAATCGGGTCGGTTGGTCGAAATTTCGACCAACCAACGCAATCGCTGATTGGTTGTAAGGGAACCTGTGGGCCTAGCCACAAATCCCACATCAAAACATTTCTGGGTTGCTCTGCCAAAACTTTTCCCAAGCGATTCCAAGTTCAATGCGTTTCGAAGTCGATTATTCCACGGCGGACGTTTGATTGGAAGCAGAGCAATTTTGAGCGTTTCTTGCCATCGATCGTCTCGCCAATTCTTGAGACAGACATCCGTTTGCGACTCTAAGAAAGGTCGATCTGAAAAGCTGAAATTCAGTTCGTTGTTGTCGGAAGCATCGTAAAGCACGAGTTGATTGAATTTGATCCCTGCAAGATGCTGGGCATTTAAATGCGTTGGTATTCCGACGAAAAGCATATCGGTCTTGAGTTTTGCCTTGCGATCAAGCAATTCAGATGGGCGCAGCAACTGAACGTTTGAACGTCCAAAGTACGCCGTTAGAAACCAATAAAGACCCAACTGAGCGTAGGCGCCGACGTAACTGGAAAGCCACCAAAATGCTTTCGTACCACGAAAACCGGCGTCGTAGTCTTCGACATCACTTATAACAACAGTGTACTGTTTCATGACTTTGACTTCGCTACAGGCCAGGGAACCCCTGACCGTTTGATACAATAGCAATCTGGCTTTGCCAAGGTCGATTGTGTGCTTGAAGTTCGAAATGTAGGGAATTGTCCAGATTTCACCAAGAAAAGCCCAATTGATGTAAAGTCAAGAGAACGGCGTTGCGTCCAATTCTCCACTGATAAAAACACGCTATTGTATAGCGAAAGTCGTCAAGACTTTCGTCTGCATCGCCTAACAGCCCGTTGAAAAAAGGATGAAATGCGCTATCCTACCAACATCAATTGTTTTGGTTTCATGGAGGAGTTGGTCAATGGCATTGGGGCGTCGCAAAGAACTGCAGCAGGGCGAATTATTTGTT
>CANHVO010000129.1 GCA_947463915.1 Planctomycetaceae bacterium | reverse complement strand
GTTACACCGGCAGCTGTTACACCGGCAGCTGTCACACCACCGCCAACAGAATCTTCACCTGCGGCATCAAATCTTCCGCCGGCTTCCAAGGCCGCGGAGCCTGCGCCGGCCGCGGAGCCTGCGAAACCATCTCCTGAGTTACCGCCTGCGGCCGAGCCTTCGAAGCCAGCTGCAGACTCGCCCGTAGCCGAACCAGTTCCAGAGGCGCCGAAGCCTTCGGCAGAACCGACCGCCGAACCAAAACGGTAATTTGTGGGATGAGACTATGGTCACTCCCAATTGTACAGTTCCGACGCATTGTTTGTTCGGTCCTTCGTTGGTGAACCGGCTTCAGCCGGCTAAAGCCGGTACACCAACGAAAGCCAAGATACATGTCAATTCATCTGTATCCTTAATTAGGTATTCGTTCGTTGCTACTAAGTATGACCGGGCATGGTCAAGCTGCCCAAAAGCACGGTGATTTCTCAATTGACGTCGAGATTCGCACGGTCAACAACCGTTATCTCAAAGTTGTTTCGAAAATCTCGGAGGCAGCCTCTGCGCTCGAACCGCAGCTTGAGTCAATCATTCGTGACTCTCTGAAGCGAGGCAGCGTGACGGTTTCCGTTCGTGTGACCCAAGTCGGACGCAGCAATGCTGCAACCATCAATCAGAAAACCCTTGAGGACTATTTGACTCAGTCGAAGTCCGTTGCCGATCGATTGGGAGTTGAATTTGGATACGATCTCGGCCAACTTTTGCTGTTGCCCGGTGTTTTGGAATCCAATCGACAGCAAGACGATGAAAAACTACTCGAGGTCGTTCAGTCGACCGTTCGATCGGCACTGAATGATTTGCAGTCAATGCGACTAAACGAAGGTGAGGCGATGCGATCGCAGTTCATGGAAACACTTTCGCAAATTGCTGCCAGCAAATCCTTGATCGAAGCGCGCGCCCCCGAGGTCGTTGCTGAATTTCGCTCGAAAATGGAGCAGCGTATTCGCAATGGGCTAGCTCAAGTGGGCCATCAGGTTTCCGATATCGACTTGCTCCGCGAAGTGCTTGCCTACGCAGATCGGTGCGATATTTCCGAGGAAATCACTAGGCTTGGCAGCCACTTGAAACAGTTCCAAGATGCGCTTTCGACCAAGGAAAGCCAAGGCAGGCGACTTGACTTTCTCATTCAAGAACTCTTTCGAGAGACCAACACGATAGGTTCAAAAGCCAACGACGCCCAAGTTTCACAGCTTGTGGTCTCGATCAAAACGGGCATCGAACAAATGCGAGAGCTAGTCCAAAATGTGGAGTAGACATTGAATTATGACCACGCCAGGCAACCTTATCATTATTTCGGGGCCATCCGGGTCCGGCAAATCGACCGTAGTTCAACGATTGATGGTCGATTCGGCTTTACCATTGGCTCTGAGCGTTTCGGCCACCACCCGTCCTCCTCGTCCAGGCGAGGAAAACGGCAGGGACTACATTTTTCTGACCGACGAGGAATTCCAGGCCAAGCGTCAGGCGGGGGAGTTTTTGGAGTGCAAGGAGGTTTTTGGACGTGGTTATTGGTATGGTACTCTCCGAAACGTGGTTTCGGCTGGCTTAAGCAAAGGGAAGTGGGTATTATTAGAGATTGATGTCCAAGGGGCGCTTGCGGTTTTGCAAGGCTATCCGCAAGCGATCACCATCTTTGTCCACCCGGGCTCAATGGCCGAACTTGAGAAACGGCTCCGCAATCGCGGTACCGAGACCCAAGACTCGATCCAACGTAGGTTGGATGTGGCTGCGGAGGAACTAGCTCTTCGGCATCACTATACACATGAAGTCATAAACGACGAGATCGATACAACTGTACAGCAATTGTGCAAACTGCTAGTTCAGTACCAAGGAGAAAAGGTCCCATGCTCGAAGAATTGAAAGAAGAGTTCATCGTCAACAAGGTTGGCGGTCGCTTTAAGTTGTCTACGCTCATCCAAAAGCGTTTGGTTCAGATCAACCGCGGCAGTCGGCCTTTGGTGGAAATGAATACCGACGACAAAATGGAAGTTGTCATCCAAGAGATTTTGCAAGACAAGATTTACTTGACCACATCGGGAGAACTCAAGGTGCTCAGCGAAACAGCGGACCTCGGCGATTTGCTCGACTTGGATACAAGCGACCTGTAAGGCCGATGAGTCATCGCGTCGTTGTAGGAATTTCTGGCGGCATCGCCGCATTCAAATCAGCGGCTCTCGTTAGCCGCTTGGCTCAACGCGGTCTTGACGTCTCTGTAGTCATGACCGAGGCCGCCGAGCAGTTCATTGGAGCTGCTACTTTCTCAGCGTTATGCAATCGAGCTCCGGTGATCAACGCCTTCGATTCGCGATATCCGCTCGGACCGCACATTGAATTGGCGACCGACTGCAAGCTCTTTATTGTTGCTCCCGCGACCGCTCACATCATTGCAAGCTGTGCATTCGGGTTAGCGGATTGCTTGCTTTCGACCCTCTACCTTAATATGGAGTGTCCTATTGTATTTGCGCCAGCGATGAGCACTCCGATGTGGGAGAAACCAGCTGTAGCTCGCAATGTCGACCAATTGAAGGCGGATGGAGTTCGCATCGTCGGCCCTGACTCAGGTTGGCTTTCCTGTCGCCGGATGGGGGCAGGACGAATGTCGGAACCCGAAGCCATTCTCTCCGCTTGCGAACCGTTCTTGGTGTAACACTTTCCCACGAAGACGCTTATGGCTCGTATTGTGATCACTTCGGGACCAACTAGACAATACCTGGATCCCGTCCGGTATTTGACCAACGGATCCAGCGGTCGCATGGGTGCTGCTTTAGCGCAAGCGACGCTTGAGTTTGGGCACAAAGTCACCATCATCAGTGGGCCCGTTAGTGTTGCGTACCCGGCCGCCGCAGAGGTAGTCGATGTGATTACCACTCAGGAGATGCTTGATGCGACGCGGCTTGCATTCGAAAGCGCAGATGGCTTGATCGGGGCTGCGGCCCCATGTGATTACATGCCGCGGCATATCGAGAGTCACAAGCTATCGAAGACAGGCGAGGGGCTGCAGCTTTCGTTGATCGAAACGCCGGATATCATCGCGACTTTGGGCGCGTCCAAACAGCCAAAGCAGTGGGTCGTTGGTTTTGCACTGGAAACCGAAGACATTCGGTTTCGAGCCATTGTCAAAATGTCCCGCAAGTGCTGTGACATGATTGTTTCGAACAGCGCCGAAGCCATGAATTCAGATGACAACTCCGTGGAGGTTATCTTGCGCGACGGTTCGATTGTTGGTCAGCTCAATGGTCCTAAGCAAGAAGTTGCTCGCGGCATTCTTCTGCAAATCCAAAAACACTTAGTTGAACGGTCCTAATGAACGCATCGCAGAACGATTTCCCAGGCTTGCCTGATGTAACTCAACCGCTTGATGTCTTGGTAGTTGCTCCGCACCCTGACGATGCGGAGCTTGGAATGGGTGGTGCTATCTGCAAAATGCTCCAACAAGGGCGAAGGGTAGGAATCCTAGATTTGACCAGCGGCGAGCCGACACCGCATGGCACTCTCGAAATTCGGGCTTCTGAAACCGCGATCGCCAATGTCGCGTTAGGAAGTCCTTGGCGATACAACTTGGGGATGAGGAATCGATTCCTGGAAGCGACGCTTGAAAATCGACATCGGCTTGCCGGCCTCTTTCGGTTAACACGGCCGAGATGGATATTCGCTCCGTATTGGTCCGATGCGCATCCTGACCACGTTGCAGCCACACAGCTTGTGGAAGCTGCTCGGTTTTGGAGCAAGCTTTCGAAAAGTGATTTGGCCGGTCAGCCTTATCACCCCGAGCGGATTTACTATTACTATTGCATCCATCTCAAGATGGTCCCGCAACCCTCGTTTATACTGGATATCACGGAACAATGGCCTGCAAAGGCCGCATCGATCGATGCTTATCAAAGCCAGTTCGTGTCGGGGCGATCATTGGAGCCGCCCAGCTTTACCGAACGACTTCGTGAAGAAGCCGCTTTCTGGGGCAAAGCAATTGGTGTACGCTATGGTGAACCTTTTGCGTCGAAGGAGCCGATCGGGTTGAAGGGCTTTGATTCGATGATTTAGGCGAAGAGCGGCTCTTGTGCAGGCATTACAAGCAACCGGGAATCTCGTTTAACGGTTAGCCGAAGGCGTACTGCTATTTTGGCGAGGCCCCCTTCGATTGACGGTTAAGCCAAAAATAGAATGCTCCAGCCCCTCGCTTACGCTTCGGGTTTGGATAGCATGACGCAGTTGAATAAATGCGATCGCAGGGTAAAATGTTAGCGCAGGGTAAAAATGGGAATTTCGACGTGCCAAATTAAGTATGAATCGATCACGCAATTGACAACGAAAAACCACGCTTTACTTGCCGCGATTTTGATTTACGGCTTATGCCTCGCAGCTTTGTCCGGTTGCGTGTCATCAGACAGTCCAGCCACCAAAGCCCCATCCAATTCCGGCAAGCTGGTTGTTGTCGCAACGACTGGGATGGTAGCTGACATGGTCCGCCAAATCGGAGGCGACCAAGTACAAGTCGAGCAATTGATGCGTGATGGGGTCGATCCGCATTTATATCGCCCGAACACAGACGATGTAAAAGCAATACGGGCTGCGGATATCGTTTTTTACAACGGCTTTAAGCTGGAAGGGCGCATGAGCGATTTGCTTAGCCTAAAAACGACGGGCACCAAAAAACACATCGCTCTCTCGGACGCGATTCCCAAGGAAGCTGCGTTAGGCGATCCGGAGCACGAAACCGCCGACCCTCATATTTGGATGGACGTTACGTTATGGTCCGCCGCCACCCAGCTGATCGAAAAAGAGCTCAAGGAACGCATCCCATCGCAATCGGATGCTTTTGCGGAGCGGGCCAATCAACTTCGAGATCGATTGGAGAAACTGGATGCACTTGGAAAGCGTTGGGTAGAATCCATTCCATCCCAGCAGCGGATTTTGATTACATCCCACGATGCGTTTCGGTATTTTGGAAGGCGTTATGGATTGCAGGTCGAGGGGATTCAGGGGGTATCCACGTCATCGGAAGCCGGATTGAGACGCATACGTGAGCTGGTAGATCTGCTTGTCGAGAAAAAGATCCCGTCGGTGTTTGTGGAGTCCAGCGTCCCACCCAAATCGGTTCACTCGATCATGGAAGGAGCGGCTGAAAAGAAAACCACCGTGTCAATTGGTGGCGAACTTTACTCGGATGCGATGGGGCCCATTGGCAGCGACGCCGAGACCTACGAAGGCATGATGAAACATAACTTTCGGATCATAACCAAAGCACTAGGCGGCGAGCCTACAGAATGACGGACAACGAACCCAAGACAGCCATTCGCATTGCCGATTTGACCGTCGCATATCAGCGCAAACCCGTCCTTTGGGAAATCAATCTATCGATACCTCAGGGAGCGCTGGTAGGTCTGGTCGGTCCAAATGGGGCAGGGAAAAGTACATTGATCAAATCGATCATGGACATGGTACCGCGAATTTCGGGAACGATCGAGATTCAAGGCGAGCCGCTCGCGAAGCAGAGGCAGCATATCGCTTATGTCCCGCAACGCGAGTCTGTCGATTGGGATTTCCCGGCGACGGTACTCGATGTCGTTACGATGGGATTGTATCGTGAGATTGGTTGGTTCATGCCTGTTCGTAAAGAGCATCACAAGCGGTCTATGGACGCATTGGAACAAGTCGGAATAGCGGAGCTTGCGGATCGTCAGATAAGCCAACTTTCGGGCGGCCAGCAACAACGTACTTTTTTGGCGAGAGCACTGGTTCAATCGGCAAATGTATTTCTGATGGATGAGCCGTTCGCTGCCGTCGATGCAGCCACCGAACAGTCCATCATTCAGGTTCTGCGTGATCAGCAATCGCAAGGCAAGACGATCTTGGTCGTCCATCACGATTTGCACACGGTCCCTGAGTACTTCGATCATCTCATTTTGCTCAACGTGCGAGCTGTAGCGTGGGGGGAGATGCAAACCACGTTTACTCCGGAGAATCTACGTCGAACCTATGGAGGTCGGTTGACTTTGCTCGAAGAGGTCACTGAAGCGATGCGTCGTCGAAGTTTGTCGCAATAGGCTCCTACCGAACCTTGGCGTCAAGGGTTATGCTGGCCTTTTCACTCTTTTCAACTTGTTTTCATCGACTTTAGCTTTAGTCCGATATCTATTGAACCATGATTCGAAAAACGCAAGTCTCACGTCAGCTGACGCTCTTTCGCAACGCAAACGCTCTGACCATTGCTGGTTCCGACCCATCGGGTGGGGCAGGCTTGCAAGCGGACATCAAGACGTTTCAGCAGATTGGAGCGTATGGGACTGGCGTTGTCACACTGCTCACAGTCCAGAACACACTTGGCGTGCGTGCGATTGAGGTTCTTTCGCCGGACTTTGTTGTTGCGCAGATCGATGCAGTCGTTTCGGATATACCACCCCGAGCAGCGAAGACAGGTGCCCTTGGAAATGCAGCCATGATTCAAGCGGTCGCGGAGCGGGCAAAAGATTTTTCGTTTCCCTTGATCGTCGACCCTGTCATGGTCAGCAAGCACGGAGATGCTTTGCTGCCAGCCGATGCCATCGAGGTAATGGCCATGCATTTGTTACCCATGGCTTACTTGGTTACTCCCAATCGATTCGAGGCCGAGAAGCTTTGTGGCAAGCCGATCGATCCTAATGACTCCAACGCTGTAGCTGACGCGATTCGGATTTTACATGAGCTTGGTGCGAGGAATGTTCTTTTGAAACTTGGTGAGGTCGACGGAGTCTCAGTCAATATTCTTGGGCTGGGGACCGAGAACATTTCCTTTCAGCTCCCTCGTCTAAAAAAACGCAATACGCACGGAACGGGATGTGTGCTGTCCGCTGCGATTGCTGGAGGGCTAGCCATTGGGCAAGATCTAAGATGGTCGGTGGATCATGCCATACGAGCGGTTCACTATGGCATCGAAACCGGGCAGGCTGTTGGTTCCGGGCAGTATCCAATCGAGTTCAATGCGATTCCGTTTGGGCTAGACGATCAATCGGACTGATTCGTTTGGCAATCATTATTTCGTTTGGCAATCATTATGCCTGTGCTCCTGGCAGAAGTTGTAAAACTTCCTCGAGTTCGAGGCACTTCAGGAACTCTTACGAGATTCCACGCTTGCTAACTCAACGCCATTCGGTCGGGAGGGTGGGTGGAGTTCGATGCCGACGCTTTTTTGCCATTAAAATCGCGTACTGGCAAGTTCTTACGCGTTTTTGAGCGATATCACGGTACACTCTCACCATGAACAAATGGACGTACGGCCAACAATGTTTGACGGCGGCGTTCGGTTCTATTATTTGAAGGAAGAGTTGTTATGGCCGAAGGTAGCATCAAAAAGTTGACGGACAAGGGTTTCGGGTTCATCAACGTCGGCGGCGGCAAGGATTTGTTTTTTCATTCGTCGAGCGTAAAGGGCGCAACTTTTAATGAGTTGCATGAAGGCCAAAAAGTCTCCTATACCGAAGGAAAAGGCCCAAAAGGACCATGCGCTGAAAACGTAAAGCCTGTTTAGGTTTGGTTGACAGGCTTCTGTTTTGCGACGTGACAAGGCTCTCTTGTCACCCTCAAGGCAGTTTGATTCGCAATTGAACACGTTCCGCCTCCAGTTCGCATCCAAAGCACTGGAGGCCAGGATTTTCCGACGAGTATCATCCTTAACCGTCGCCACGTCCGCTGGCTTTTCAACCAGAAATTTCGACTTGACGGCGAAATTAATTTTAGTCGAACCTCTTTGCTACCATTTCAATCTGCTAAAATCCACTTCCACGTCCACCTATTCGGCCAAAATCGCCAGGGCGGTTTATCAAGGGAAATTCGACGCGAGACAGGATTGCGGACATCTGTGGCAACGAAAATACATGGCAAAATTGTACAAGTCAGCGACGACGGTGACTTGATTACTGATATCAGCGAAGCCCAACTCGCTGGCGTGAGTCGAACGACTGATACCAAAATCGTGGTTGACAATGAACATGAGACCTATGGGTTGTTTGATGCGAATCATAATCAACCTTCGATGACTCTTGTTGCTATCGTCGAACCAGAGCGGCCGCTTCGGCTCCATTTGGTCTCCGATTCTGCATCGATGATGTTGGGAGTCACTAAAGGCGCAAGTGTTGAAGTGCGTTGGTAGGCTCATCACGTAACGACTTTTGCGTAATTACAACTTGTTAATTAGAGGAATAACTTGGCTCAATCACCATTCAAACAAGATTTGCGTTCATCAAGACTACGCAGCGTTGCTTACTTCGTAGCATTTCTTTTGTTGACTTTTGCAGTGTTCTCATTTGGCTCAGCCCAGGAAAAGCCCGCTAAAATGCTTAGGCACGTGGTTCTTTTTAAGTTTAAGGATTCGAGCAGCAAGGCAGATATTCAGAAGGTTGTCGATGCTTTTCGTTCGCTGAAAGCGTCTATCCCGCAGGTTGCTGCATTTGAGTATGGAACAGACAACAGCCCTGAGGGGTTGGCCAATGGTTTCACCCATTGTTTCCTTGTGACATTCAAATCCGAAGCAGACAGGGATGTTTACCTCCCGCACCCGAAGCACAAAGAGTTCGTCGAAGTGCTTAAGCCTCATCTCGACAAGGTTCAAGTCATCGACTTTTGGGCTTCTGAATGAGTTGGGTCGCGTCGAATGGAAAAATGGGAACCGAATGAATCTTCCTGACCAGCCTGTGAATCCCTTCTCGGATCAGGCAGCCAATCCATATTCTGCCTCAGTAACGCAAGTTGCGCACGGCCCACAAAGATCACCTGTCTATAGCGGATTAGTGAATCATGTGGTGATTGTTGGGATACTCCAAATCGTGTTTGGGATTATGGAATTGGTCATGGGGGTGTTTCTTGTTTTTTATGCGTTCTTGTTTTCGGTGATTATGCCTGGGATGAACAACGGTCCGGCGAATCCCCCGCCCCCCGAAGTTATCTTGGGGCTTTCGATTGGTTTCGGCATTGGCGGCGGTATTGTCTTGTTGTTTTCCATTTTGCGAATCATCTCAGGCATCTTGTGTTTTTGGTTTAAAAACCGAACGCTTACACTGATTTCCTTGATCGGTGGCTTAGTTACATCGCTGACCTGCTATTGCTCTCCGTTTTCGATTGGGATTGGCGTCTACGGGATGGTCGTGATGTTTGACGCTGCAGTTCGGCAAGCGTATCAGCTGTCTGCAGAGGGCGTTTCGGCCGAAGAAGTTCGAGCCCGATTTGCTCGCGCTCGATATGGCATCTAGAAAATTGCCGTAGCTGGATTCGTGAGAAATTAGCACGACGCGCAAGCTAGTGAATTGGGTAGTCAGACAGTTGATTCACTAGCTTGCGCGTCGTGCTAGATAATAACTAGGCTGGGAGTCGTGGTAGGTCGATTAAAATATGCCGCTCGGCTAAGCTGCGAAAGATGCGAGTTCTGGGAAGCCTATAGCTGGTAGCAAACGGCAATCCGTTTGCAAGCTTGCTTGACAAAATACAGGCCTGTCTTGCATTCCGATTTAACCGATATCACCATCTGTCCGTTGGGTGTTTGCGAGACAGAATCTTGATTTCGATTGAAGTTGGCTTGCCCTTTCACTTGGCGTTGCAATCGTTATGACCGGCACAAGTGGATCCCATCCATAATGTTCTTTGTCGAATCGAAAAAATAGGCTACTGTTTTTGTTGACCTAGGACGGGGGTATGGCATCTCATTAGTGCACACTTGTTTGCGTTTCCATTTTGACAACGACATTGTGCCTTCCTCAAGTCCCTACAGGAAATGTACGCCATGAAGTTCGTTCCCAAGCATCTTTTGATCGCCGCCACCGCCGCTTGTTTCGCTTCGGCGGTGAGTGCACAGCCTAGCCACGCGGGACAGTGGTTAGACTCGTGGTTCGGGCGTCCGCAGCCTGCTTATCCCGTTGGCACGCCGGTTCCGGTAAACGGGCAAGTCGCAGCGTACTCTCCTAGCGCCTATGGACAGGGAGCCTATGTCCCGCCAGCATATTCGAATTTGAAAGCACCTCAAGTTGCTGGCTACGGCAGTTACGCTTCACCGCCGACGTACAATGCTCCTTTGCTTGCCCCAGGTTTTCCTCAAACCGTGGCAGGGCAGTTGCCAACGGCTGCTTACGATACGCAATGGGCACGAACTCCAGTAACGTATTATCGTCCTGTGACAGCGTTTGATCCGAGATATGGCACTACGGTAACAAGCCTACAGCCTTGCACGTCCTATCAGTATCAAGCACAAAGGCAACCCGTAATTGCTCCTCGACCTTTGCTCGGCGACTACGGATTGCAAGCCAACCGTTGGCCCTCGATCACAGGACCTGGCTACAATCCAACTGGGTTGTCCAACACTGCCATGTATGCCCCAGCGGTGTCGCCAGTCCAAAGTATTCCTGCTGCAGGCATGCCGGTATATCCATCTGGTGCTTTGGCCCCGACTGGCGTTGGTGTTTCGAGCGGAATGCCTGCAAGCTCGTTGCCGTTGACGACGATGCAATACAATCCAGCGGTTGCGAGTCAACCCTATGTTGCTCAGCCCTACGCAAGCCAGCAGGCAGCCTATTACAATGGTCAGAACTACAACGGCCAGGTGATTGGCAATCCGGCCTATTCGAGCAGCGTAACCGCTTTGCCATACAACGCGTCTGCCAGCCAACCTATCGGGTCGGGCGTTATGCCGACCGCGGCTTGGATGCCTTCGACGGCAGTTTGCCCAAACGGCTTGTGTCCACCGCAAACGACCGCACAGACTTACCCTAATCAGCTAACTCCGCCCAGTATTCCTGGAGCGACGGTGACTGCTGTTGGCCCTCCAGTCTATTCTTCCACCCCGAATCCATCCTCAGGCTCCAGTGGCCTTTCACAGCCAGTGAATCCAGGTTCCGGATATAGTTCAGGAGCGAGCTACAATCCTGCGACCGCGCCATACAACACTCCCTACAATCCTGCTGGAACAACACCTGTATTGCCGAACGGACAAATCATGCCTCCCGGCTTTAACAACATGGATCCGGAAGCAACTCGAAAGCCAACGCTATCAGGTGCAAGTCAAGCGAGTGCTCCACCCGCTAACAACGCGCCTATTGGCAATCCTGCGTCTCAACCAATTGAGAGTCCATTCAAGGCTCAAAACAATCAGATGGCTGCCGCGGAGGCAACGAACAAAGAGTCAACAAACGGAGACTCGACTACACAATGGAAGAGTTCCGAACTGTTCGCCAAGCCTCGCGATACGATGGCGGCGGATGCTGGGGCCACTCGTGCTTCGACCGCTGCTCCGGAAATACCCGAAACGCTCCCTCCCCGAGTCAACTATGGAATGAAGCCACTGAGCGCTCCTGACGATTTTGATACCAAGCCACGATGGAACCCAACACTGTTGGACCCAGATGATCGAACAGCCATGGAGCGAGCAGGCCAGTTGACGCCTGAGAGCACCAAAATGGTTGGACGTATTCGTACTCTCGAAGACGGCGAATCCGCTGTGACTGCTGTCGCGATTGAATCCAGACAACCAGGACGCAGCAACATCCAAATGGTTTCTGGCGTTGAAATCAAGCGTCCTGCAGCAGACACGAAAACATCAGCGGATAACCAGTCCTTTGGATTTCGTCCAGTGGCTCCCCTCAAGTAGTTGGATTTCAGGTACACTAGCGACTTGTCGAGCAACCTCGCCAGAATCAGGCGAGGTTGTTTCGTAACTAAACGCTACTTCATCCGCCCCTTCCATCCTACCTGATGCGAACGTATCAATTTGTTGGCCTTCGCGGTCCTAATCGGTGGTCTTCTTCGGCCATGCTTGAAGTCCACTATGGCAATCCCTCGAATTCGGATTGGTCTGAAGCTGCGAAACGAATTGCAGTCTTGTTAGGGCCCTTTCTCGAAGCCAAACAATACGCCACGAGCCACCCCCAAAGCGTTTCAAACGCGACGAAAATCGTCGAACAATTGCCGAGTGCAAAATCCGAGTGTGAACTCTGGCTTGCATGTGCCCGTTGGCTATCCGCCATGGCCGGCGTCCCAACACGTGAACAGGGGCATGGACTGGAACTGCGATCGGTTGGTCTTGAGATCGGAACGTCTCCTGCAACGTCGGAAACGATCGTTGCTACTCAAGCGACGGTGTTGGCAATGGAAATGGAGGAGCAGTCACTGAGTGAACGTTGCTTTGCGTTGGCGTTGGAGTTGATGGATTCGAACGAACATCTACAGGAATTCCCGCTCGGCGTTAAAGTTCGTGAGCTATTTGATTTTGCCGACGATGTGCGGCTTGGACCAAGCTCGCGTGCAATTTTGCGTGCTGCTCGCCGCCGCAACATTCCTTACACTCGACTCAATAGCGGTTCGTTGGTTCAATTGGGCGAGGGCAAGAATCAACGGCGGATTTGGACAGCCGAAACAGATGCCACCAGCGCCATTGCCGAAGCGATTGCAAGCGACAAAGATTTGACGAAGCGGTTGCTTCGCCAAGTCGGCGTCCCCGTCCCACACGGCCGAGCGGTCATCAGCGCCGAAGACGCTTGGCTAGCATCGACGGAAATCGGTTTCCCCGTAGTCGTCAAACCCTGCAGCGCGAATCATCAGAGAGGGATTTCGATTGAGTTGACGACCAAGGATGAAATCCTGAAAGCATACGACTTCGCAGTCGAAGCAGGAGAGACCGACGACATCTTGGTCGAGCAGTATGCGTTGGGACAGCATCATCGATTGCTTGTTGTTGGCAATCGGCTTGTAGCGGCCGCGAAAGGACATAGCGAATGCGTCGTAGGAGACGGTGTCTCCACCATTACCGAACTGGTCGCGGTGGTCAATTCTGACCCAAGGCGCGGTGAAGCGTACACGGATCAGCTCGGGACGTTGTTGCTGTCGGCACCAGCCATCATCGAATTGAACAAGCAGGGACTTACAGTAGACTCCATACCGGAGGCTGGGCGAACGGTTGTCGTGCGGCGCACGGGTGATTTAACAACAGACTGCACCGATGAAGTGCATCCGGAGACAGCTGAACAGGCGGTCATTGCCGCTCGAATCGTCGGATTGGACATTGCAGGTCTAGATGTCCTGGCAACGGACATTAGTCGTCCACTCCACGAACAAAAAGGGGCTGTCGTCGAAGTCAACGCGGGCCCATCGCTTTCTCCGCACGTATCACCGCTTTATGGCAAACCACAAAAAGTTGGCGACGCCATCATGAATATGCTGTTTCCGGACGGACAACATGGTCACATCAAATTGATCGGCATTGTCAAATCTAAGACATCCGATCTGTTAGTACAACAGTTTGCAGATCAACTTCGGCTTCGCAATATCGACTTCGGCATGGTGAGCAATGGTCAGGCAGGGTTCAATGGGCGTATTGTGGACACCGGTTGCGTCAACGATGAGGCGCGTGTCATTGCGTTGCTTACGAATCCTATTTTAAGTGCAATTGTCGTGCATGTGGATTTGATTCAGTCGTCGAAAAGCGGCGTTTGCGCTCCCCGCTTTGATCGACTCCTTTTTCCAGGTGATGCGTTAGACGGGGAGCTTGATGGCGAAAAACAAGCTGGAGTACGAGCTGTATTGAATGCCGTGCCAAGCAAAGGTTCCATATTTGGCGACCGACTTCCCGACTCTGCATTTGCGAAGATTTCGGAATGGAAGCACGAGTCGAGCTTCGCCCGCAACACCCTGGAACGCGCATTTGAGATTCAATTTGTTTAGACGATTCATTCCCCAACACATGTCTTGAGCCAAAAATGAAAGTCGAACCGAAAAGAAAAAACCTATCTCACATTGTATTGCTCTCAATCGCATCGGCCTCGCTGGCATTGCTATTCTTGCTGTCTTCGTTTGCAATTGCTTTCGATTCGACTGGAGACGATTTGATTCTTGTTGTCCAAAAACAATCGGCTGCCTGGAATCGCGGGGACTTAAGCGAGTTCATGAGCCCATATTGGAACGATGAGCGATTGACATTTAGCTCAAGCGGAAAGACACAGCGAGGGTGGAAAGCAACGTTCGAAAACTACAAGAAGAATTATCCCGACCGAGCGACAATGGGTAAGCTAACGTTTTCGGAACTCGAGACGCAAGAGTTAGGTTCCGAAGCGATGCTTATGCTGGGTAAGTGGCATCTCGAACGCGAAGCCCCAGTGGGCGGCAACTTCTCTCTCGTCTGGAAGCGTATCGATGGCAAGTGGGTCATTGTCCATGACCATTCCTCAGCCCTTCGGCCTTAGGCGAGAAGTGTTTCGGACGGCCGGGGCTTGCCCCGCCGTCCGCAGCTTTGGAGTTCTAGATTCTCGTCCGCTAATCGCAAAGGTAGTTTTCCTGCTGCCCCTCGCCTTAGAACACCAAAGAGGTATACGGTCGGGACCAGCCCGAGCCGGACAAAACGACAAACATCGACCGAATTTTTCCTAACGGTTCTATGCCGCGCTAGAGAACGGTCTTTCCACTTCTTGAGCTCGAAACACACCAGAACGTCTTCGTTCGGCTTCTGCACTTCGCTGCCAGAGTAGTTTTATCTCTTGCCAAAGACTTTTCTTTACCGTCTCTCGGAAAATACTGTCTTCTGGTAGACCAGCCATCAGACGGCGATGCGCTTTGCCGAGATTGTGATAAGGGAGGCTCGGAAACAAGTGATGGGTCGCATGGTATCTCGTCCCAGTAGGCCCCCATAGCTCAGTAATCCACGGATTGTAGGGATAGTCACATGAGTCCAGTAATTGTTGTTCGAACGTAAGTTCAGATCCCTCGCCGGTCCAACGATGCGCGCCGAGCGTCCTGATATTGTTTAGGAGCAAAATAGCCAAACTGACCGCATAGGCATGGAGCCAAAGCGGGTCGAACCAAGTTTTGGCAATCAAGGGAGCATGCAAGACAATCCCGACACACACCAAAAAACAAGCGGCCTCCTGCAGGTACATAACTCGATAAACACGGTCACTCGCCTCTGGGCGAACATAGCTAAAGTCCATCGCCATGGTCGAGGCATGTTGGAATTTCCATTTGCGAATTCCAGGATATACCCAAGCGATCGGACTCAATATTCCAAATCGAATGAAGCTCGCGATGGGAGTGATCACCGTCAGCAACATGTAGAAGAGGATGGCTCGTGGAGACTGATGGCTCAGGTTTAGGTATTCGCCATCGTCATCGGTTCCGTACGATTTTCGGCGATGGTGATCGATATGTGGGTAGTAAGTGAACGACGGAATTAAGAATGGGATTCCGCAAAGCACATTCCAAGCGAATCGAAAGCCGTTCCACCCCTCTTTGGGTAAGTGAACAAGCTCGTGTGTAAACATAACGGCCCGAAGGAAAAGAAGAACGGTTCCCGCATAGAGCGTCAACTTGATTGCAGCGACTGCGACAGGGCTAGCCGACAACCATTTTTCCGAGTTGGCATTGAGAGCGAAAAGCAAGTGCCCAACAAGGGCCGAAATCAGCAAGTCAGTCCAATAAATCCACGGCACTGGTTTGTGCAAATCTTTAACAAGCTCTTTTGCCTGTTTGATGGTGAACTGAGGAAGGCGATTTCCTGAATGGTCCAAGATTGATTCTCCGAACTACCTGACCGCCTAGCATGAAATGCGTACATTACAAATAGACGATGGGTTTATCGGGACAGTAAACCACATTCTTTAGGCAGAAAGTCTTGGGATCGCTAAAGCTTGCGCATTTTAACATGAGCAGTGGGTGAATCATTTTGTGGCGAAACTCGTCAAGAGTTTCGGTCGTTCAGGCGATGCAGCCGCAAGTCTTGACGACTTTCGCTACACAAAAGCCTGTTTCAAATGCGAGAAAATCGTTCACGGCGTTGGGCTCTGCCTTGGAACTCACTACAACGCGCAAGCGTGAAAGCTAGTGAATCGACTGCTCAATTCACTAGCGTGCGGTTCGTGCTAGGTAATTTTGATTTTGCTGATCGCTTAAGAGCTGGAAGCTGGCACCTGCACAGCAGGGACCTTTGGTGCATCCCCGGACGCTGCTGGGCTCGCGGTCGCATTTACAATTTCGCCGTCTAGTGGCTTGCGAGGCAGTTTTTCATCGCGCATGGAAGCTTGATATACAAAGGCAGCCATGATGATTGACGCTTGTTTTGCGTCGTCAGCCTGAATGCGTTCGTACACGTCCATGCTAGAGTGGTGCGTTCGCGTATCGTACTCAACGGGATCCTGGATAAATTGGAACCCAGGCAAACCGATTCCGTCGAACGACTGGTGGTCCGTTCCGCCGGTATTGGACGACGTAATGGTCGTTGCACCCATGTCCGCAAACGGGGCTAGCCAAGCTCGGAAAACTGGCCGAACGGCTTCGTTTCCTTGCAGGTAGATTCCTCGAATTTTTCCTGTGCCGTTATCCAAGTTGAAGTAAGTCGAAAATTTTTCGTGTTCCGCTTTAAGTTCGTATGTGGGCTTGGGACGTGGAGCATCTCCGCCAACCCCGCCTCCAAAACCACCTCGGCCTGGGCCACCTTTACGGCTACCGAAGTGATCGGCAACGTAGGCTTGTGATCCCAATAGTCCTTGCTCTTCGCCGGTCCACAAGGCAATGCGAATAGTACGTCTTGGCTTAGCACCAACGGCCTTAAGAATTCGGACGGCCTCCAACGCAACACCGCAGCCGATGGCATTGTCGGTCGCGCCCGTGCCGGCATGCCATGAGTCAAAGTGACCGCCCAGCATAACGATCTCGTCCTTGAGGTCCGTGCCTGGAATTTCAGCGATAATGTTAAAGCTATTCAAATCGGTATCGTGGTATCTCGATTCGACATCGATCGCAAGCTTTGGCTGCGATCCCTTTTGGATCATTCGAACAATGCGATTGTAGTGCTCGGCCGCCATTACGAGTTGTGGCAAAACTTCTGGAGGATCGACAGCCCATGGTCGCGGCCCCATGCTGAATGGATTGCCACCTTCTCTGCCCGCTGGATCAGCTCGTCTGGGCATCGTCGCCGATTGAACAAAGACAGTTCCGCCGTCTCCTCGCCCAGGCTCGACCACGACGGCGGCCCCCTCCTCGTACGCCATCTGCCATTTGTCCGCTTGGATTTGCATTGTACCTCGCCCTTCTCGCGGCGGCTGTGCTGGTGCTGGAGCGGCATCAGCAGGCGCAGATGGCGCTGCCCCGTCCGGTGCATTTCGTCCTCGACCGCCTCGACCTCCAGCCCCCGGAGCGCCAGTACCTGGAGCGCCTGCGCCCGGTCCGCCTGCACCTGGTCCACCGGGAGGACCACCACGTCGCCGTTGTGTCGAAGGATCAGCATTGGCGAGAGTCAAAAGTTCGGCGTCGGTCTGACGCGTTGCTGGTGCTTCAAACAAAGCCTTGACTTC
>CANHVO010000128.1 GCA_947463915.1 Planctomycetaceae bacterium | reverse complement strand
GCGAGCTCGCTCGCCCCCGAGGTTCGAAGTCCTCATGAAGTTCTCGCTTTCCGAATCCTACCGGCATTGCGAGAAAATCGCGATCCAAAGCGGCTCCAGCTTTTATCGGTCTTTCGCACTTTTGCGAGATGATCGACGCAAGGCCATGACCGCTCTCTATGCGTTTGCTCGGCTTGCGGACGATGCGACAGATGGCGATGGTGCAATCGCCCCAAACACCAACCATTGGTCCGCATCAGCGTGGCACCAATGGCTTGATGAGCTCTGCAAAGGCGATGCGGGGTGCCATGAATCAACGACGGGGATTGAGCCCATTCGGCTGGCGCTGTGCGATACCGTGACCAGGTTTTCGATACCGTTAGATACACTGCATGATATTGTTCGCGGCGTCGATTCAGATATCGCGACGTCGAGTATTCAGGCCACGAATGTGGGCGGAGCCGCGAGATCGTTATTCCAACCTATTCGAATGAAAAGTTGGGAAGAAACTTCAAAGTACTGCCATCGCGTGGCTTCGAGCGTGGGTATCGCGTGTCTTTCAATTTGGTCCGAAACGACTGGTCGAGCTCCTTGTTCCGGCAGTGTACAAGCTGCTTTGGACTGTGGTGTCGCGTTTCAGATGACCAACATCTTGAGAGACATTGTTGAGGATAGTGATCGCAATCGAATTTATCTCCCCGAAGACGAACTCGCTCGATTTGAGATCAACTCCACGAAATGGCTTTCGTTAAACAAGAAGCCGACTGCGTTTGCACTCAATGAACTCGGAGACTGGCGTGGGCTGATCCGTTTGCAAGTCGAGCGAACGAAGGCCATGTATGATCGCGGCTGGCACGTTGCAAACAGCATTTCGCGAGACGGCCAACGCATGTTCTCGCTGATGTGGCATTCGTACCGCGAGCTCCTGCTTGCGATCGAGAAGAGTCCCGAGCGGATTTGGCAAGAGAGAATACGACTGTCCAAGCAGCAGAAACTGCGGCTTGCGGGCCAGCATTGGTTTACGCCATGGTTTAACGCGTTGATGGAACGTAATCGGACCTCGTTGCTTGGGGGCTCACGCAAGGAACCGAGCGTTTGGCCAACGGACGGACCTCGCGTCGCGGTAATCGGTGCAGGCTTGGCTGGCATCCAATCGGCAATGCATTTGTCCCGCCACGGTTGCCGTGTCACTTTGTTGGAATCAAAGCATCGCATCGGAGGAAGAGTCGGTTCCTTTTATGATTCCGAATCGGACAAATCGATCGACTATTGCCAGCACGTTGGTATGAACTGCTGCTCTGCGTTGAAGCAATGGATCAAAGACACCGACCAGGAACCATACTGGACGGAACAGGATTCACTTTATTTTGTTTCTGCGAACGGCAAACGGATTCGTGTTTCGGCATGGCCCTTGCCCGCTCCTTTCCATTTGTCGGGCCTGTTGTTTCGTTGGCCGCAGCTCGGCATATTGGATCGTCTTCGCGTAGGAGTCGGATTGCTGAACTTGAAACGCCTTAAGCGGGATAGGGCGATGGCATCGCAGTTGGCTATCGCATGGCTGCGGGCGAACGGTCAAAACGATCGCTGTATCCAAAACTTCTGGTCAACGATCTTGGTCAGCGCGCTCGGCGAGCAGATCGATCGCGTGACTCTGGAGGCGACGCACAAAGTGCTCATCGATGGCTTTGCGTTGACACGCAATGGATTTCATTTGCTGGTGCCCAATCGCCCACTCTCGGAGCTGCTGGACTCCAATGTCACTCGCCATCTCAAAATGTCGGGCGTGGTAGTCCGTTTGGGGAGTATCGTAAAAGGAATTCACAAGGATTCTGAAGGAAGTTATCAATTGAGGCTGCAGAGCACAAAAGAGGCGGTAAATGAGCCTTTTGATGCGGTCGTTATTGCATTGCCATGGCACAAGGTAGCGGACATTCTCCCTGAAGACATGCAGCCAAAAGTCCGAACAGTGGAAGCGTTACAGCCTTCTCCGATTACAGGTATCCACACTTGGTGGGACAGACCTTGGCTCAAGGATCCGCACGCCATTTTGATCGATCGATTGAGTCAATGGGTGTTCCCGGCCCCGCAATCGTCTGATTTGGCGAACTCGGATCACGTTGCCACCAAATCGAGGGAGTACTATTATCAAATTGTCATCAGTGCCTCACGCAATCTGCCGATGGGCGATTCGGAATCTGTTTTGAAAATGGTCAAGCAGGATCTCTCCGAAATTTTCCCGGAGGCCTCCGTCGCCACGATGTTGCGTGGACGAGTCGTTACCGATCCGAATGCCGTCTTCTCCGTTTCGGTGGGACACGAATCGAGTCGACTCAAAAGTGATTTATTGGGTGCTGAAAAGATCTGGCTTGCAGGAGATTGGACCGATACAAAATGGCCAGCAACGATGGAAGGAGCGCTTCGTTCCGGAGACTTTGCTTCGCAAGAGTTGCTTGAAGCATTTGGACGGGCTGCCTTATTGACCGAATGAGATGCGATATTTGCTTCCAATATGCAATCGCAAGTCGGGCCTTATAATCGTTACGACGAGAACGAATTAGCGATTCGCACCTAGCTGCGTCGAAAATTGCATAAATCTTTTCTAAAAAAACTAAACTTTGGAATCCGAATAGTTTGACTCCCCTTAGTTGTGTCCTAAGTTTCTGTGACGTTTCAACTGTAGTAACGTCGGCTGTCCAAACAGCATTGCTGCCCCAGTAGCATCTGAAGTCATGGCGATGAATTCAGCTTGGCTCCTGAGGGACACTTTACATTGTTTATGCTCGGAAACAACCGAGCGACCTGTCGGAGGGTTACCATTATGAAGAATTTCGCCATGAAGCTAAAGCGTTTTTTGAAGAGCGAAGACGGACCAACCGCGGTTGAATACGCGGTTATGTTGTCGCTCATTATCGTTGTGTGCTTGACAGCTGTTACCAGCATCGGAAAGAACGCAAGCACAACGTTCACCAACGTTGCAAACCAACTCGGTACCGCGAGCTAGTTTGTTGGATTGCTCGGCTTGCGCCAGCATCGCTTCAACAAAATCGCTGTTGGCCGTCATGCAAATCGCAGAACCGCCAATGGCAGAAACGCACAGAACCGACGACCGATCTGCGTTCAGCAGGTCGGTCTGTCGGATTCTTTGATTCAATACTTGCTAATGTAGCCCTGCGGCCTACATAGCATTCTATCTATTCACAACAAAATACAACTGCAATCTCCACGCAACAGCTGCAAGGAACGACGAATATGATCTCCACTTCACTATTGGACGGCATTGTAAACCACTGGCACATCTGGTTTGTTTCGGCTGTTCTGGTCGTCGCTGCAGTGATTGACGGTTGGAAACTCAAAGTGCCAAACTGGCTCACCTTTCCAATGATCATGAGCGGATGGGTTTACAGCTTTGCCTCAGGCGGTTGGCCCGGACTCGGCTGGAGCTTGCTGGCAACGTGTTTTGGACTCGCTCTCCTATACGGCATCTACATGGTTGGTGGTATGGGCGCTGGCGACGTGAAATTGCTGGCAGGTATCGGAGCTTGGGTACACGCCGAACACACCTGGAACATTTTCGCAACCACGGCGATTGTGGGTGGTGTGATGGCTGTCGCGATGATTGCCTACTCAGGACGCTGGAAGAAACACTTTCAACAATTCAATATGCTCATCGGTGAGTTCGTTGAAGTTCGTGATCCAGAAGCGTTGTTTCAACGTGCGGCCGAACGCAAACCACGAATGTACCTGCTACCATATGGCGTACCGATGACGATCGCAGCTCTTGGCTACTTTGCCTTCCAAGGCATGTATCTTTAAAACACAACATGTCTGCCAAGGTGCCAAGTACCCTTTCGGCTGACTGTTAAACGAACCGTGACGGCTTTTTCTTAAACTGCCGTCACTCGGATTTTTTCGATTGCGTTCCAACCGTATCCACCTGGATTCCAAAAAAGTCGGCCATCGACCGGCTGAGTTCGGCCCAAAGCATCTACGGCTCGAACCCAAAGGGAATGCTCCCCTTTGCTAAACGTTGCGACCGAGGACCACTCGCGGAATGCATATGGCCCCGCGAACGGGCCAAGCTTCGTGGAACTCCACGTTTCTCCTCCGTCTTGCGAAACTTCTATCGCAACCAATTCCGCAGCACCATCGTTCCAGGCCACGCCACGCAGCTCGATTTTTTGACCAGCAGTAACCATTGCGCCGTCGGCCGGGGCGAAGATGCGACTGTTGATCTTCATGTCGAAATTAGGGTCGCTATTGTCGAACGTATACTCGATCGCTTGTCCGGGCTCGATTCGCTGTTTCGGAGTTCGATAATCCGGAATCTGATAAAAGTTTGAAGTTTCGCTAGCTTCAAATCGCATTCCCGTTATCCACTTGACCTGAACATTTCCGTAGTAACCAGGGATAACCAGTCGCAGCGGTCCACCATGGACTGCAGGCAACGAGACTCCATTCAGTTCCGTCGCAAGCAGGCCGCGCTCGATCGCAACGTAGAGTGGAACGCTCTTTTCGTAATCGACCTGACTTTCCTTTTCCGGCTGATCGGCAGCTTCGACGGTCAGGTACTTTGCTTGCTTGCTCACGGTCACCCCGGCGGCTTTCAAAAAATCGGAAATGCGAACTCCTCCAAATCGGACATTTCCAATCCCACCTTTATTCCATGGCGTTCCCTTGATCGGCGAAAGCTTGCTAAATTGATAGCGGAAGTTGCCTGAGCACTGCAGCACCATCTCAACTTCGGTTTTCGGTAGCTTGGCGAGTTCGGACATTGGGTAGCTGATCGGTTTGTCGATTAGGCCAGACAATGTCAATTGACCGGTTAGCTCACGAGGCTTCATATCCTCAAGGTGCTTGGCTCCGTGATGATTGCGGACAAACAACGCCGAGGATGGAGTGATGCGACTAACAGAGAGGAGCTGATCTGGAGTTTCAAGAACCAACGGATCCGCGGTGATAAGTTTCAGGGCCGAATCCTTTCCTGATGCGGCAGCGGGCGTTTGAGCGGCGGTTGCGTTGGTAACTTGAGTAAGTGCAAGGCTGGCGGCGCTAGCGGAGAGGAAAGTACGTCGATCCATGAAAGTTACCTAAATTTTTTGGTGGGTCGGGTGATTTGCAAGGTAGTCAGTTATCGTCATTTAACTTCAGCCGGAGGCGTACTCCGTTCTCATGCAATACACCTTCGGCTGACTGTTGAACGAGTTCTCATGGAGCGAAGCAAACTACTTGCTTAGCGGCCAAGCGTCGAGCCATTCGATCTTCGTTTGAGTCGCTTTGTAATCGCGTACCAGACGTTGATGCATGTCGAGCAAGTGTGCGGCGCCGTAAAAAATCGCCAACCTCTTTTTGCCGGCCTTTAATTCTTTGTCCATGACTTCGAAAGCCTTCGCGTTTCGCTCTGTCAGCAACGTGCTCTTTCCATTCTTGTCAGCCATAGCTGCCATCTGTCCATCCATCGATTCGAACTGGTCGGCCATCACACGACGGAGCTTGAACGTGTCTTTGGAGAGTGCAGCGGCCAACATCTCCGCTTGTTGTGTCGAGCCCTTCTTGGAGTTCTGTGCAACAAGACCTGCTCCCCACATGCGGGCGACCATGCCTACCACGCTATCGCCGCGTCGCGACATGTCCTCTACGAAATCTTCCGGACTCATGTCTGCGTGAACAAAGTTAGCTGGGCTATAGTCCACTTCATCCAATTGGAATTTAAGATTGAGCACATCCTTCATGCCCGTCTGCATTGCCCCCAACGGATTGAAGCCGCCTCGTTCCGCACGTTTATCAGGTTTGTTCGCAGATGGATCGGCGACCAACTCGTAGAGCATAGCATCGTAGGATTTGAATCGCTTGTTTAGTTCCTTGTAGTACTCTTTCGAGCCAACGTGCACCGCGCCAATCAGATCAACGGTCGCTCCTTTGGCTGCGCCTTCTTGAAACGTGTATCGAGCTACTGCAACTTGCAAGGATTCAGGTTCACCTGAGTCCGATTTTTTGATTCGCAGAAAACTGACTCGATCTGGCCTTTCCGATTCTTTGGCATCTTCGTCCGTGGAAGCACTTTTCGGAGTCGCCGTTTTTTCCTGGGCCTGCGCCGTCCTAGGAAAATCCGCCATCCAAGCCACTGTGACGACGACCAAAAACTTGAGCAGTCCGTGTGTTTTCATTTTCAATCCCATGAGTTTCTCCGCTAGTTGTCGCGAATTCACCGCTAAATTGCGATCAGCCGCACCTCAAATATATCCGAAATTCACGATCTGGGCCCAAAATGCCGATAATCCTCTTGCACTTTTTGACGAGGCGTCAATAATTGACATCATGGTTGAACTAACGAGGAAACAAAGGGAAATTGAGCGAAGGACCTTGGAGATTCTCCGAGTCGCCCGGCCGATCTTGATTGCTGAGGGGTTTCAAGGCCTGAGCATGGATAGGGTCGCTTCTCAAATGGAATATGCCAAAGGGACGATCTACAATCATTTTCCCAACAAAGAAGAGATCGTTTTGGCATTGGCCGTCGAATCGATGGAGCTGCGACGCAATCTATTTGCTCAGAGCGCTTCCGTAGTCGGCCCCGCACGGATACGCATGATGGCCCTCGGAGCGGCCTGCGAGTTTTTCACGCAACATTGCACGGACGATTTCCTCGTCGAGCAGTGCATCCGAAATCAGAGCATTTGGGAAAAGTCCTCCGAACAGCGACAAAACTTGATTCGCCAATGCGAAGGTCACTGCATGGGAATTGTTGCCAGTATCGTGCGGGACGCCGTTTTTCAAAACGAATTGGTGATTCCTGAAACCCTGACGGCAGAGGAGCTGGTCTTTGGTTTTTGGGCTATTAACTACGGTAGTCAGATTCTGACCTACTCTAGCCCTTCCTTGCCCGCTATCGGCATCAACGACCCGTTCAATGCGATTCGAGTTCATTGCTGCACGCTGCTCAACGGCTTCGCTTGGCAGCCCATTATGATGCATTCCGAATACAACGAAGCGATGAAACAGATCAACGAAACGCTTCAGCCCAAGTTTTGGTCGCTCAAAGAACAACAACATACGGTTAACTAGTAAGGCGAGCGATGGAAAAAACAAATCATGATTCGTAGCTGGATTCGCCAGAATTCAGAAGCAACTGAATTCTGGCGAATCCAGCTACGGTAGGTTTGAACATCGCTCACCCAAAAGAAAACAAGCCAGTCGCTTTTCGCGACTTTTTTACTCGGACAATTTTGACACCGCGTCAATTGATGACGACGCGGCATTTTGCCTGGAAAGGGACTGAAAATGAAAATCTCAAAACGACGAACACTCCTGTTGGCAACTGCTTTGGTGACCACATCGATCGGCGGCGTGTTTGCTTACCAAAACCTCCAGCCTGAGCCAGCGGAACCGTCGACCGACAAGCGAGCACGTTCGGAGGCTCTTCATTTGAACCCAAACGGTTCCGAGTTGGTTGTCCGGGCTCACACCATTGAGACGACCTGGGGGGCCACGCGGGCCAAACACTCATTCACCGGAACCTTGCAGCCTCGCTATCAAGCTTCACTTGCTTTCCGAGTTGCTGGCAAAGTATCCGAACGTTTGGTCGAAGTCGGACAACGGGTCAAGAAAGGAGAAATTCTCTTTCGCTTGGATCCAGAAGACATGGAGTTGCAATGGAGAGTGGCGGAGGCCGATCAAATCTCGGCTCAGTCCCTTCTAAAGCAATCCGCAGCCGAGGAAGCTCGTCTCAAGCAACTGCGAACAACCGGTTCTGTAAGCCAATCAGAATACGACTTGGGGCTCTCCAATCGTGATGTTGCAAAAGCCAGAGTGGACGCCGCGGACCGACGCTTAACTCTTGCGACCAACCAGCGAACCTACTGCGATTTGATTGCCGATTCGGATGGCCTCATCACTTCGATTCAGGCCGAAGCCGGTCAAGTCGTCAACGTGGGGCAACCCGTCTTGCAATTGATGCAAAACAGCGAATTGGAAGCAACGGTCAGCTTGCCCGAGAACCTCGTTGCCGATGTGCAGAAACTACGTGCCACGGCAACATTTTGGTCCATGCCCGGTGTTGAATTGCAAGCGGAATTGAGAGAGCTTTCTCCGATGGCCGATCCCGTATCTCGGACGTACGATGCGAAGTTTCGATTGAAGGAGCCAATCAAAGCGTTGGCCATTGGTATGACCGTAACCATCCTGCTAAACAACTCCGAGGAAGATGGAATCTGCATTCCAATCACGTCGATTGCAGGCAGCAAGAATCATCCCGTAGTTTGGCGTATTGACCCTAAAACAGGACACGTTGAACCTGTTTCTGTTGAAATCCTTCAGTATCGAACCGAGTCAGCCATCGTTCGTGCCCCATTCCAACAAGGTGACAAAATTGTGAGTGCTGGCGTTCAACGCGTTGACGCGAATTCGCTCGTTCGTATTTGGGAATCCAAGAATTAAAGGAGAACAAATCATGAGCAATCCTTCCATGCCTCCAGACGGCCAAAGCGGAAGCCACGCATTCAATCTATCTCGCTGGGCTGTAACACACCCGGCATTTGTCACCTTTTTGATTTTGGCTTGCAGCGTAGCCGGCCTACAAGCATATTTTCAAATGGGGCGAGCCGAGGACCCTTCGTTCACGATCAAGACCGGCATTGTTTCAGCCGTATGGCCCGGCGCAACCTCAGAAGAAATGCAGCAACAAGTTGCCGATCTCGTGGAAGTCAAACTTCGCGAAACTCCTTATCTGGATTTTTTGCAGACCTATTGCTTGTCCGACCGCATGATGACATTGGTTCAGCTCAAGGACTCCGTACCTACCAAGCAAGTTGCCGATATCTGGTATCAAGTTCGGAAAAAGCTCGGAGACATAAAAAACGATCTGCCGCAAGGAGTGATTGGTCCTAACGTCAATGATGAATACGGCGATGTCTATTCGGCTCTCTACGCATTCAACGGCGACGATTTCTCACCGGCCGAACTCAAACGCATGTGCGAGCAAGCTCGGAAGCAATTGTTGCGAATTGCCGACGTGGAGAAGGTCGACATCATCGGTGAGCAATCGGAACGCATCTACATTGAATTCTCGCACCAAAAGCTTGCGACTTTAGGAATCTCGCCTTCGCAGATTTTTGATAGCGTACAAAAGCAGAATGTTCTCGTGCGATCAGGGAGCATCGACACGGCAACGGACAGAATTCATGTCCGGGTTTCTCGAGACTTCGACGGTATCGATCAAATAAGTGCGGTTCCGGTCCAAGCCAACGGACGGGTGTTTCGATTGGATGATATCGCCACGGTCAAACGCGGTTATGAAGATCCGACGCGATACCTAGTTCGATACAACGGAAAATCCGCTGTGGTATTGGGGGTTGTCATGAGTAAGGGAGGAAACGTTCTGAAACTCGGACACGCGCTCGAAAGTGAACTTGAGATTATTCGAGAGCAAGTGCCTGCAGGCGTTAGCATCGGCAACATTGCTTTTCAACCTCATGTGGTGGAGGAGTCCGTCGGTGAGTTCATTCGCTCCTTTGTCGAAGCACTCGTGATCGTATTGGTCGTTAGCTTTCTGAGTCTAGGTTTTCGAACGGGTATCGTAGTTGCATTGAGCGTTCCGTTGGTGCTGTCGATTTCGCTGGTCGTAATGAACTCGATCGGCATGAATTTGGACCGCATTTCATTGGGTGCTCTGATCTTGGCGTTAGGTCTGCTGGTGGACGATGCGATTATCGCTGTTGAAATGATGGCGGTGAAGATGGAGGAAGGGTGGGGCCGAATCGACGCAGCCACATTTGCTTGGACTTCGACTGCGTTTCCAATGCTCTCGGGAACGCTGATCACCGTGGTCGGTTTCTTGCCAGTCGGATTTGCACGTTCGTCGTCAGGTGAATATGCAGGCGGCATCTTCTGGGTGGTTGGTATTACTCTGATCGCATCTTGGTTCGTGGCGGTCGTTTTTACGCCACATCTTGGGCTGCTGCTTTTGCCTGACTTTCATAAAAAGAAAGGTGAGGAACATCATGTTCCATTTCAGTCTGCGTTTCACCGCTTCCTGCGTGCCATTGTTCGCATTTGCGTTCGACGTCCGATCTATGTCGTTGCCGTCACCGTGGTTATGTTCGTCGGTGCATTGTTCGGCTTCACCAAATTGCAACAGCAATTCTTTCCGCTATCATCGCGTGCTGAGCTCATCGTTGATATTCGGATGAACGAGGGGGCCTCCATTGAGGCAACCGATCGTATGATGAAGCAAGTTGAAGAATTGATTCGGCCGCATTTGGAATTGGCCGAGGGAGAAAAGATCCCAAGTGTGCAACACTACACAAGCTATGTAGGCGCAGGTTCTGCGAGGTTTTTCCTGGCATTAAATCCTGACTTGCCAAACCCGAGTTTTGCTAAGTTGATTATTCAGACCAGTGGCATACCGGCTCGAGAAGCTATTCGCACCGAGCTTAAGGATCGTTTCGAGAGCGATCCGATGTTTTCAGACGCATCTCTTCGTGTCATGCGTTTGGATTTTGGACCGCCAGTTGGCTTCCCAGTCCAGTTCCGAGTCATCGGTCCAGAAGCGAGCACCGTGCGGAAAATCGCTGGAGACGTACGTGAAGTCATGCGAGCCGAACCAACGGCCCGCGACGTTAACCTGGAATGGGACGAGCCGTCCAAAAGCATTCACGTTGACATCGACCAAGATCGCGCCCGGTTGATGGGGCTTTCGCCGCAAGAGATCGAACTCGCATTGCAAACGCTTCTAAGCGGGACAACCATCTCGCAATATCGCGAAGGGACTGAAACCATTCAAGTTGTTGCTCGAGCCATCGAGTCGGAGCGATTAAACCTCGAGCAGTTTTCCGACATGACATTATTTACACAAACAGGAAAAGTAGTTCCGCTGAGTCAAGTCGGTAAAATTCGCGCAGGACTCGAAGAGCCGATCGTATGGCGGCGCAATCAAGAGCGTTCGCTATCGGTTCGTTGCGATATTGCCGATGGCTTCCAAGCTCCGGATATCAGTTCCAAAGTGGAAACCGCCCTGGCCAAGATCAAATCGGATTTACCCCCAGGCTATCGTATCGAGGCCGGCGGCGCCATCGAAGAGAGCAAGAAAGCAAATAAGGCTTTGTTCTCTTTGTTTCCGGTTATGATTCTGTTGATGTTGACGCTGCTGATGTCGCAGGTCCATAGCTTCAAAAAGATGATCCTCATCTTCGGTATCGCTCCGTTGGGGCTGATCGGCGCAGTTGCATTTCTGCATCTGTTTAACGCACCGTTTGGATTCGTGGCACTGCTGGGAGTGATCGCGTTGGCCGGAATGGACATGCGAAACTCGGTGATCCTGGTGGACCAGATTGAACAGGACATGGCTGCTGGCCTTACCGAATGGGACGCGGTCATCGAGTCCTCCGTTCGAAGGGCGAGGCCGGTGATCCTGACAGCTGCGACTGCGATCTTGGCGATGATTCCCTTGACCCGCAGCGTCTTCTGGGGGCCGATGGCGATCGCAATCATGGGTGGCTTGTCGTTAGCCACGTTCTTGACGCTGATCAATCTTCCCGCGTTGTATGTCCTGTTCTTCCGAGTGAAGCCACCGAAGCTTAGCGACGCTGTGGTGGACGCTGAGAAACTGGATGGAATTGTCGCGAGGTCAGAAGAGCAGTCGCCGGAAGTGATGCTCAGATAATTGATTGGTAAGAAGATGGAGGTAAGAAAATGGAATCGCGAAATTTTCTTGCCTCCATTTTTTTACCATAATGCGATTGCGTTTGTCAGAAGATCGATCTCGCTTTCGGTATGGCAGACCGAGAGGCTAATGCGTAACAGGCTTCCATCACGAGGAACTGTCGGCGGTCGAATTGCTGGGACGTAAACGCCCATTTGAAGCAGGCGCTCGCTCGCCAGTAGCACACGTTTTGGATCGTTGATATAGATGGGAATGATTGGACTATCGCCCATTCCTACTTGTAAGCCAAGTTGGCCCAGCTTTGCCCTTAACTGCACCGCTTGGGTTGCAAGTTGTATGCGTTCTGCTCTCATCGTTTTGGCAATGGAAATCGCTTGACATGCCGCCGCTGCGTTCGGGATCGTGGAGGCTGTGCTGTAGACCCATGAGCGTGCGAAGTTCGTCAACCATTCAATCAGGACTCTCGGCCCCGCGACAAACCCTCCGACGCATCCCAACGCTTTGCTCAAGGTGCCAACACTGATGAATCGATTTGAAATGATTCCAAGATGCTCCGCCAACCCCTGCCCGCTTTCTCCATAGACTCCGGTTGCATGAGCTTCGTCCAGTATGCAATGCAAATCGAACTCCTCACATAGACGATTGATTTCAGCAAGCTGGGCCAAGTCACCATCCATGCTGAACACGGAGTCGGTTGCGATGAAAGCGAATCGGCCTCGATGACGATTCTGTTGAACGAGCTGCCGCAGGGCGTCGTGGTCGCAATGGGGATAGACAACCACCTGAGCTCGGCTCAATCGACAACCATCGATCAAGCTGGCGTGGTTTAAGCTATCGCTGAAGATGACATCTTCTTTGCCAGCTAGGGAGGCGACGGTCCCAACGTTCGCAGCATACCCGCTTGAAAAGACGATCGCATCTTCGCAATCTTTGAACTCAGCGATTGTCTTCCGCAATTTGGCATGTTGCTCCGTTTGACCTGTTACCAACGGGCTTGCCCCGCTTCCAAATTTTTGAAGCTTGTGACTGGCTTCCATCGCCGCTTGCCGAACGCCTGGGTGCCAGGCGAGACCAAGGTAGTCGTTTGCACCGAAATTAACGACCGTTTTCCCATTCCGTGAGATGGTTGTTGGCCCCAATGGCTCCGAGACCGTGCATTTGCGATTTAGGCTCTCTGCATGCCTGGCCTCCAAAGCGTCTTCCAAATGGGACCAAAAGGCAGAATGTGACGATTTATCCGTCAAAATATGTCGTTCCTAATGGATAGATTGGGGAATCGGGTTTGATTTGGGAGGTTGTATCATCAATAATTGCACAGTCCATTCCACAGCAAGACCGTACCGGTATTGGAGCGTAAGAGTCTAGTCATGGAAATGCTAGAGCCAAACCTGTTGATCACCGATGACGATCGAGATTTTCGATTGTCTTTGAGCGAAGCCTTGTCCCGACGCGGGTACCGGACTGTCATGGCCGCTGATGGGTTGGAAGCTTTGGAAGTGATCCGCAGTCAGCATATTCATCTCGCTCTGCTCGACGTGCACATGCCCCGCTTGGATGGGCTCGGGATGTTGCAGTCGCTACGTGATACTTTTTCGACGTTACCCTGCATTCTCATGTCGGCCAATATGGACGAGTCGATCGTAACTAGGGCGCGGCAGCTGAGAACCAATCAAGTGCTTTCCAAGCCGTTTAGTTTGAATCTTTTGGCAGATACCATTCGCTTGCTGCTTGACCAGTCTTACGGGCCGAAGATTTAGAAGATAGCGAGCACATTTCATGCATCGCCTGAGGGGATTTACGTGAGCTGGTACGCCTACGGCTAACTGTTAAACGACACTCTGTTAGGATGACGATGACTGGAATGATTATTTTCGTTGCTTGCCTTTACCGGTCGTGTAACGCAGCTGTTCTAAGCTGATCTTATCCGAGTTGCGGCGTTCCAATCCACATGCATCCAAGATTGCGTTCAACAGCAGCTCTTGAAAGTGTGGCTCTGCAAAATCCGCTGGATGACCAAGCGAGGTGTAGAACGAACGTCCTCCGTCAGCACGCACATAAGTCCAGGCGACAGGTTCTGCCGGCTGCCCTTCGATCGATCCAAAGTGCGAGACGCGAGTTCCCACTTTTAGCGGACTAACTTGGTAGAGTGAGCCCTTGCTTGTGAACTGTCTATCGTCACTTTCTGCGTACCGAATACTAGGGTGCAAATCGTTGCCGAAATGATTGGTGTAGTGCCCTCCGAAGGCGTATGCGTCGAACTCAGGCCATTGAACGAGTCCTTCTACTTGTTTGCCATCGCGCAAACAGAATGCGTGACTGGCAGTTCGAATACCGACAAGCGGGCGGCCTGACTGAACAAATGATTTGATCATAGTCAAATCGCTTTCTCGCAACGGTCTGCGTCGGACGCTGACCAACAATGCATCTGCATCGCTTAAAGCCTCAATTCCTGGAATACGAGTTTTGTCCTTGGAATCGCCGTGAATGATGGATACCTTTAGTTGCCTATTCAAATGCCTGGCCGCAAATTGAGGCAAAGTATTTGCAGTATCGTATTCATCTTCTGCAATGAGGATTGCGAGATGAGGTCGGCGGTCCATCGAGAACCGGAAAGGGGTTAAGTGCGTTGCAAGGGTTGGCGAATCCAGAGCTTGAAAGATCTGGTCGCTGGTGGTGGTCGGGCAGACGTATCGCTCGACATGGTCAATAATGAGGTCCGTCCCTGAGAAGTGATTCACGTAAGGCCAACTCAGTGGATTGTACATTGTGTCGGTCAAATCTCGAATCAAGGCGACGTTCTTGCCGTGGACGGATAGCTGCCGAAGTCCAAAGGGACGACCCAGCACACACATATTGGTGTGTACTCCACAGATAACAACCTGTTTGATTCCTTTCGACTCGAGGATGTTCCAAATTTCATTCCCAGAGTCGCTAATGAAATCGAGATCAGAATCAATGCCGATGGTTGGTATCTGTTGACGCCACGGAGCTTTGGGATTTCGACCTTCGCTGGCGAGCTTTTCCGCCCATTGCGTATGGTCGATTGTGTCGTCATCCTCGCCGCCATCCGATTGATCGATAGGGTATGCTGCCGCCTCTTCGCTCGGGATGCGGTCGCACCAAGTTGAGATGTCCTTTGGCAGATTCGACGCGTTTGGAACGGCTTTAGCTCGATCACGCGCCGGATGGGAATTGTAAAACGACATGCAGTCGCTAGGAGCATGAATAATGGTCGCCCCATTCGCACGAAGCGTTGTCGCCAGGGCATCGATGCGTGGCGCGATTTCTTGAACTCGGCGCACTGCGTTGACGCAATGGTGCGAGTCCCAAACATCGCAAATAATGAGCGCAGTTTCGGATGGACTCCAAGGTGTATCGCTTTCGATCCGATGAAACTGGCCTTGGAAACCGTCTACAGGCATTTGCCGTGTGGTCTTAATGCTCGGATTAATGCTCGGAGCACTGGCCGATGAAGTTCTCGGAACAGTCAAGGCGAGTGCCGCGATAGCAATGATTAAAAAAAGAAATCGCGTTGGGATGAATAACTTTGCTGGGAGGAGGCACGGCAAAAGAATCACCTTTTTCAATTGGGTTTCAGGAGGGATAACACGGGCTATATTGGACCGTGTTTCCAGGCAGAAGTCATCCACCCTTTCGAAATAAAATTCGAGTGATTGATTAAGTAAAATTGATCTGTCATCAAGGTTACGTGGCGGATTTATGGCGTTTTGGTGCTTTGGCTATTGTGCCATTCGGTATACTATTGCTTCCGAGCGAGGCGAATGCTTGCTTGGTCTCGAATCCTTTCCGACAGGGCAAAAATGAAATTCAAAACCTTTTTTATCGCATTGTTACTCTTTATTCCTTTCACACTTGCGGTTTCCGAAGCCAAGCAAAGTTCGGTCGATGACAAGCTGTTTGCGAGAGACAACCTCATGGCTTGGTGCATTGTTCCCTTCGACGCTGGAAAACGTAGCCCAGAACAAAGGGCGACCATGCTCAAGGAACTCGGGTTCAAACGGTTTGCTTACGACTATCGTGCCGAGCATGTTCCCACATTTGAACGAGAAATTGTCGCGTTGAAGGAAAACGGAGTCGAACTTTCCGCGTGGTGGTTTCCGATGTCGCTCAATGAGGAGGCTAAGATGATTTTGGCGCTTTGTGAGAAGCACAAAGTCCATCCTCAACTATGGGTGATGGGAGGAGGGAATCCAAACATGAATGCAGCCGAGGCTGAGGTCTTCGCGGTGCAGGAGTCCAAACGCATTCGCGAAATAGCAATCGCAGCGCAAAAGGTCGGCTGCAAAGTTGGTCTTTACAATCACGGCGGTTGGTTCGGGAAGCCTGAAAACCAAATCGAGCTGATTCGGAAAATCGATATGCCCAATGTCGGAATTGTTTTCAATCTTCATCATGCACACGACGAACTTGATCGTCTCCCTGCGATCTTGGAGTTGATCAAGCCGCATCTGTTGGTGCTCAATATCAACGGCATGCAAACCGATGGCGAACGACAAGGCAAAAAGATCCTTCCAATCGGTAAGGGGGACCGCGACAAAGAAGTTCTGAAGACCATTTCAGCAAGCGGCTATTCCGGTCCAATTGGGATCCTCAACCATACAGACGAAGACGCACGAAAGCGCCTCGAGGAAAACTTGGCAGGTCTCGAAACCTTAGTCGCGGAATTGTCGGCTAAAAAAGCCAAGAATTGAGGGCATTGCTTCGAAGTCAATTGAGGTGTCGATAGAAAGACGCGCAAGTTGCACTGTATTGAGAAATGTAGCTGAATTCGTGGGAATTCAGACACTTTGCGTTTAAGGCGCGGCCAGAATTCTCACGAATTCTGCTACGAAGTCACAAGCTAGGTAAATCGAAAACCACGAAAGAAGGCTATGGCCAAAGCAGACTTGATTTCGATCCTATGTATGCGTGGGATCGTCAGTTACCAACATTTTGGTATTGATATCGGAGATGGCACTGTCGTTCATTTGGCGACCGAATCAGATCGCCAAAGAATGTCGGTGCAGCGAGTGAGCCTGGAGGAGTTTGCAAAAGGTGCAGAGGTTTCGGTTGAGGTGGTCACCGATGAACTTGCTCACGATGTGGTTATCGAGCGATCAATCGCCGCGGTCGGTAGCGTTGGGTATGATTTGATGATTGGCAATTGCGAACACTTTGCAAGGAAAATGAAAACAGGCAAGGGGCAAAGTCATCAAGTCGATATGTGTGTGAGTTCCATCGTTCGAGCGGCGTTCTCAGGGGTTGCCAGCACGTCGCGACGGTATGTCATCGCTGGTTCCTTGACAGCCATAAGTCAATCGAAAGTGCTCGTCGCGGCGGGTTCGTTAGTGCCGACCGTAGTTGGTGAAACAGCAAGACAAGGAAGTTACTATGTTGCCCGAAAGCTCAAGATGACACACGAACAAGCGGACCGCTCGAGTCGTTCGGTTGGGCATGCAGCCTGCGCGATTGGCGGTTTTGTTGTCGGTGGCCCCGCAGGTTCCGCAGGTGCGTTAGCCATCTCGATGGCGGCAGATCGCTTGAGTGACGCAATCCAAAAAACGTTCCTCTCAAGGGACTAAATGATTTGCCTTTCCTTTAGGCTCTTGCGTAGCGAAAGTCGTCAAGACTTTCGAATGCATTGGCTAAACGACCGAAACTCTTGACGAGTTTCGCTACGTAGATTTTTTTTCACTACGTATTTTTCATTTTCGCTACAAAATGCTACACAACGTTCCTCTTCGCGAAACAGGTCGTGGGGGAGAAGATCACGACGTTTTAGTCGCAAAGGCTCGCAATCGCTTCATCAATGAGAACTGCTTG
>CANHVO010000127.1 GCA_947463915.1 Planctomycetaceae bacterium | reverse complement strand
CAGAGGCCGGGGAGGGTGAACTGACTTGTGCGATTGCGGCTGGCACTTCACCCTCCCCTCGCTGCGCTCGACCCTCCCAGAGGGAGGGTGACTAAGTCGGGACGGCCAGAGGCAGGGTGACTGGCTAGTTATCTATCCAATGGAACCATTGGTCCAGTTCCCATCCACCAGCCGCCAGGCATTGCATGGGTTTGCATTCTGCAAGACAGCAGGGATTCGATTTTCTCGCACGCTATCGAAGCAGGTTAGCTTAGCAAATCGAATCAA
The DNA here is from genome assembly GCA_947463915.1 of Planctomycetaceae bacterium. Taxonomy (GTDB): domain Bacteria; phylum Planctomycetota; class Planctomycetia; order Pirellulales; family Pirellulaceae; genus JBKCUI01. Next base: position 17,310 of record CANHVO010000127.1, on the reverse strand, counting down.
GCTGGCTGGGATTCCAACGGCAGTGAAGCCCGGATGTCCTGTTGCCGGGAATGGACCGCCATGGTTCATGGCTGGACTTACGGCAACTCCCGTCGGCATCTTGTCATTGAGCATTCGCCCTACTTTTTGTGTTAGCGAAGCCGCGATCTTTGCGTAGTCAGCGTCGTCGCTCCCTTGCGAGTCCGAATAAATCGCCCCCGTCAAGTTCCCCTCCAACTGCTCGATAACATGCCCAAGTTCCGCGATATCGGAACAGACCACCATCAGCACCGCGTTTCCGAAGGCCTCCGTTTGAAACACATGTGGGTCCGCCAAAAACTGCTTGCCTGAAATTTTGAGAACAGTGTTGGCAACTGCGCATCGGCTCCCCTCCAGCTTGGTCCCGCCTGCGAGCAACTCCGCACCTGCGTCTTTGAGGATTCCGATGCTTTTGACCAACGAAGTCTCAACGCTACGCGACAGCAAAGTACCGGCGTTGCTCGATTGATACTTGGCCGTAACGGCTTCGACGAACTTCGTCGTATCCGCGTTATTGACCATCAGCAACATGCCTGGGTTGGTACAGAACTGGCCGGTACCCATAAGACCGCTCATAACATATTCGTCGATCAGTTTTTCGAGTCGTTCGCGAAACGCGCCCGGTAGAAAGACAACCGGGTTGACGCTCGACAGCTCTGCATAGAATGGCTTGCCAACGCGATCGGCAACGGACTTTAACTGCAAGCCAGCGGACCGCGCTCCTGTGTAGCCGATAGCCGCCAATCTTGGGTCCGCAACCAAACGTTCGCCATCGGCGTGCGAGGTTCGATAGATCAGTTGGACCAATCCTGCCGGCATGTTTGTTTCTTTTGCCGCTTGAGCAGCAAGAACGGCGAATCGCATCGTCGTTGCGGGGTGCGACGAGTTAGCCTTGGCGATCACTGGGTTGCCGGCAGCAATGGCCGCTGCGAAATCGCCACCTGCGATGCTATTGAACGCAAATGGGAAATTGTTCGGACCAAACACACAGACTGGCCCAATGGCTTGGTAGCAAGATCGAATGTTGGCTTTGGTATCGATCGTGGGCACAGCCCAGCTTTGCTGTCTGGCCGCGGCTGCCGCTAATTTCAGTTGATTGATGGTTCGAGGCAATTCGACATCAGCCAATCGCGGTGATTTCGGTAGGCCAGATTCCTGGTGTGCGATTTCGACCAAACCTTCCTTGTCCGCTTCGATCAAGGCTGCGTACTTTTCGAGAAACGCCGCGATCGCTTCGGGAGATATGGTTCGGAGTTGAACGAATGCGCTGTAAGCTGCCGTGAGAGCTTCGTCGCAATCGGACCATTGGCTAACAGGAAAAGCCAACTCGATCGGTTGACCGAGGTTTGGATTGAAAGGAGAGAATACGGCCGATTGCGAGCTAGCTCGCCATTGGCCATTGATCAGAACATGTTGTGATGAGATTGTCATTGCTTAGTGATATAGGTCGATGAAACGAAAAGCGAAATTTAGCCTTGCACGATGGTATTGGTCAGAGTGCCAATGCCGTCGATAGAAATATGAACAACGTCTTCTTTGGCGAGCGTAAAGCTACTGTCGGGAACGACTCCTGTTCCGGTCAGCATGAACGCGCCATTGGGCAAGTCATTATCGCGGATGAGCCACTGGACCAAGTCCTCAAGATTGCGGGCCATCTGCGCGACACCCGTTTCGCCAGAGAAAACCGTTTCGTTGTTCCGAACGATCTTAAGGTAGATGCCGATCTTGTCGCGAGGTGGCATGGAATCGGCCAAAGCGATCCAGGGGCCGATGCCGCAGCATTGATTGTAGACTTTGGCTTGAGGCAGATAGAGTGGATTGTCCCCTTCGATGTCGCGGCTGCTCATGTCGTTGCCGACCGTGTACCCGACGATCTTGCCTTGATTGGAAAGGACCAGTGTGAATTCGGGTTCGGGAACATTCCAAGTTGCATCGGTGCGAATACGAAGTTTTCCAAGATGTCCACTGCAGCGATTCGGAGTGGCTTTAAAGAACAGCTCGGGCCTTGCTGCGGTGTACACGCGGTCATAACAGCTGGCGGCAGCTTCGCTTTCTTCCATTCGAGCGGTCTGGGAGCGTTTGTAAGTAACTCCGGCGGCCCAGACTTCTTGATCGTCGATAGGAGGCAGCCATTGTACGTTTTCTAGAGGAATGGACGGTGCAGCAGCGGGTAGATCGCGAGCCAGTTCGACCAATCGGTCGCTTGAAAGCATCTGGCTGAGGGTTTGGACCCCCGAGCCAGACAAATCGAGAACGGTTGCGAATTGGTTCGCGATGCGCGCGACAGCAGGTCCTTGCTTGGTTTGGATTTTGGCCAAAAACATCGAATCACTTTCAAAAGGAGAGTTTACGTTAAGCGACTATTGAAGCATTGACCTAACTCATTGAATAGCCCAGCCAGCGGAATCGCCGAATAATCGCCCCCCTATCGCCAGAATTGACCCAGCCGACAAAGGTCAGCCTGAGGCGCCAGCCGAGTTCTTTCGACTCGCAAAAATCGGCTAGCGCCTCAGGTTCAAGTAAACGAAATTCGACATGTGTCGGATTTGCCGAAGGCCAATCGGGCGGCCAAGCGAGGATCGCCAAAAGACGGTTTGCTAACAAAAAACCTGAGCTTCCACAGGTTAAACCTCTGGGATTCTTAGGGCAGTACGATAGAAGCGGTGGGGACCATCGAGGAGTCTCGAATAATCGGTGTATACTAGATTAGTTAGCGGAGAAATCACCCTCCTCGGGAAACCGTCCCGGCTAAGAACTTTTCACGTACGGCATAAACGATGGGTTTTTTCGACAAATTATTTGGAAAAGGCGAAGACAACAAACGAGCTGACATCGAGCTACGTTTTGAGCGCATCCGGTCCGCCATTTCCGGCACAATGAGCAACTTTTTTGTCGCAAAAGATCGACTCAACAACAACGAGATTGTCGGAGTGAAGCTATGCGATATCGACAAAGTTGAGTTTTTCGAGAATCGCTTTAAAGGTCTCAACAAACCGTCCGAGGGTCAGATTGCGATGGGCATGGTCCATCCCAACATTGCCAAGACCTTGGAATACGGAATTTCCACCAAAGGCCAGCCGTATTTGGTTATGGAGTTCGTAGACGGGCCGGGCTTGCAGGTGCTCATTCAAGAGCGAGCCGAGGACAAGCTCAAAGGACGCCGATTGAGCATGATCACACAGATGGCCGAGGCGCTTCGCTACGTCCACAAACGCGAGTTCATTCACCGCGACATTTGCCCTCGCAATTTCATGTGCACGTTGGACCTGGAGACGGTGAAGCTGATCGACTTCGGTTTGACTTTGCCCGCCACGAAGGCGTTTATGGTTCCGGGCAATCGCACAGGAACGCCGTTGTACATGGCGTCCGAAATCGTACGGCGCCGAGCGACTGACCAACGCGTCGACATTTTTTCGTTTGGGGTAACCTGCTATCACTTGGTCACGTTGGATTTGCCTTGGCAGATTTCGGACACAACGGGCAAAGCGGCCTTGCAACACGACACAGCTCCGCCTCAAGAGATCCTCGAACTCCGTCCGGACTTGGACAAGTCGTTAGCAAGTACCATCATGGCAGCGATCAAGCCCAATCCGGACGAACGAACACCAGATATGGACACATTCATCCGACAACTGCGACACGTAAAAAAATCGCCTTAGCCGGCGGGCGCTAGCCCCGGTTATTGATAAAACGCGAAGCGTTTACGAAAACCGGGGCTAGCGCCCAACGGCTAACACGTGAATCATTGAGCCGTCCAGCCTCCATCGATTGTAATCGATTGTCCCGTAACGTTTTTAGCCAAGGGACTCATCAGATACGAAACCGCTGCCGCAACCTCTTCACAAGTGACGAAGCTCTTCTTGGGCATCGGGGCTAGCATCACTTGTTCGATGACCTCCTCTTGCGAAATCCCTCGCGTTCTCGCTTGGTCTGCAATCTGAGAATCGACGAGAGGTGTCCGAATATAGGCTGGACAAATTAGGTTGCTGGTGATGTCGCAGTCGGCTGTCTCCAATGCCAGTACTTTAGAAAGACCGACCAGCGCATGTTTCGCAGCCGTGTAAGCGGACTTGTAAGGTGACGCCACGAGCGAGTGGATTGAGCCAATGTGGATGATGCGGCCAAACCCTTGAGACCGCATTTTCGGTAGTGCCGACCGGCTAAGCAGAAAACTTCCTTTGACGATAATGTCCATGATCGCATCCCATTTTTCCGTGGAGAACTCTTCCAGCGAAGCGACATGCTGCAATCCTGCGTTGTTGATGAGAACATCAACCCTCCCGAGCTTTACAATTGTCTCCGCGACGCTTGCTTCGGACGTAACGTCCAGTCCGAAAGATTGAGCAGTTCCGCCTTTTGATTGGATACTTGCTGCCGTTTCCGAAGCTCGCGCTGAGTCAACATCGGTTGCGATGATCGAGTGGCCTTGTTCGGCTAAGCAATGTCCAAGCCCACGGCCAAGCCCACTTCCTGCGCCGGTAATCAAAATCGAGTGTTTCATGAAATAAGTGCAAACATCGTTGCAATGCTAGTTGATGAACTTTTTGCACGCCAAGGTTGTTGCGAACATTGGGCTCAAGGCCCAAGTTCGCTGCGGTGCTTGACGTCCGAGCTTGCAAAGGGCAGCGACTGGTGGGCTTGTCCCGCCAAAGTCGCAAATGCTTGGCGTGCTACACGGCAGAGCGAACGATGACCTTTTCGCATGCCAGGCATTTTGCGAACGTTGTGCTCAAGGCCCAACGCTGGCGAGGACTTGCCATCATTTACTTCAAGTGTTCAAGAATCGCCAACAAGTACTTGTAGGACTTTTGAACCGAGCTGATCTGAACGCGTTCGCCAACGGCATGATTCCCTTTGATCGTTGGGCCGATGGAAATCGTATCGAGTCCGGGGAGCTTCTCGATCAGTAGTCCGCATTCCAGTCCCGCGTGAACAGCGTGCACTTTTGGCGAAGTCGCAAAGAGCGATCGGTATTGCTCTATCGCGATCTTTAGGAGCGGTGAATCCAATCTCGGTTTCCAACCAGGATAGCCATCCGCAATCTCGATGGAGCCACCTGCAAGTCCAACCAGCGACCGAATCGTATCGCAGATGTCGTCTGCCGCGAAGCCAGTGGTGCCGCGAACGCTGCAAATGATTTTGGCAGTGCCTGACTCGGTAACCTCGACGATGGCGAGATTGCATGAGGACTCGACCAAGGTTGGAATATCGGAGGTCATTTCGCAAATGCCTGTCGGTATTCCTGTCAGCAATTGGAGCAACGCTCGAGTGCTGGCGGCCGACAGACAAGATGTTGGCTTAGTAGTGCCAGTGACCTGCGTCAGTTCGATGGATATTGGGTTGTCACGGCCGGCATAGAGCTGATTCCATTGCTCAGTGCATGCTTTGATGATCGATTGAGCGGCAGGTAATTTCGCGTCGTCCAATAAGATTGTCGCCATGCAAAAATCAGGAATCGCATTTCGTCGTGAACCACCATTTAGCTTTGTTAAACGAATGTCCGCAGCATTGGATAATTTGCTCAGAGCACGAGCTAGAGTTCGAATTGCATTCGCACGGCCTTGATTGATTTCGATGCCTGAGTGGCCCCCTTTAAGTCCCTTGAGCGTCAGAGAATAACAGTTTCCGTTGGCGATCGTCGCAGCGGGACTAGACCATTGGATTTCAACATCGCGACCGCCTGCTGCCCCGATGGTGATTTCGTCATCGTCTTCGGTGTCGATATTGATGAGAAGCTTTCCGGTCAGGCCAAGAGCATGCGAGTCGAGACCGAACGCCCCGGTCATGCCGGCTTCTTCGTCGATGGTAAAAAGTAGCTGCATGGGCACTGGTCGATGGTTGGACTCGGCCAAGGCCATCATCATTGCAACGCCGATGCCGTTGTCAGCTCCTAATGTCGTGAAGGGCGCATTGATCCAATCGCCAGCCGGATTGGGCATCAGCCGCTTGTCGTCGGCCGGATTAAGATCGCCACGAACGGTTGGGATCAATCCTCGCGACGCATCTGCGCCGTGTGCATCCCCTTCGGCAGTAACCGAAACGATATCGACGTGGCATTGCAAAATCACTGGTTGGGCATTGGACTGCGGAAGCGTCGAAGGAACGTGTACCACGAGATTGCCGGTTTGATCCGTTTTGGCTTCAAGGCCAAGAGCTTTAGCCCAATTCTCAAGGAAATGGATCGCAGCTTCTTCGGCTTTGGATGGCCTAGGAACTTGAACCAATTCAAAAAAGCGAGTCCAAACGGTGGTTGGTTCTGGTATTGGGAAAGTGGGAAACATTTTAGCGGTCCACCGTTAGTTCGAGGGGCAATTTGAGTTACTCGTTTAACAGTCAGCCGAAGGCGTACTCTGCGGCTCTGTCAGTACGCCTACGGCTGACTGTTTAACGAAATACATTTGGAAAAGTACTAAATCAACAAGCCCCGAGTTGAATCGGCGAGTTCAAGTTGAATTGGGATGTTCGAATTGTTTGGACTTAGCGTGCCAAAGATGCAGGCTTAGGCTTCTTGGCGTTTGGGTTTGAAGAGGATGCGTATTGGCAGAGTTATGGCTAAGAAGATGGAATTGATGACGCGTGCGAAAAGGGCAAAGACACTCCGAAAAGCGATCACAAGTGGCCGTGTTGCGTTCTTCACGGCGGGATACCTTTCGTACATCAAATGCCCGAGAACAATCAAAAAGATGCCACCGAACTTCACAGGCTTTTTGATGTGGTAGTGCAAATCGTGCTCGAGGTCTGCAGCTAGTTCTTGTGGTTTCGGCTCAGGAGTGCCCGTTGTCTTTTCGTCGCCAGAAACATCGACGGGCGCCTCGCCGTGGATGAGGCTATACCCCATGATGTTAAGGTCTTTGCGGACATACGAGTCCCAGAACAACTCGGCGCAGAGCATGGCACCGACGAAGCCCACGAGCAAAAAGGCGGTGTGCTCCAGCCATGGGTGTTTGTCTAGTAATTTGATGCAATACCCGGCGACTAAGCGTAGCGTGATAATGCCAATGGTCACACCCACGTAAACCAAATAAATATTATCGCGAGCAAAGGCAACTGCGGCCACTACGTTGTCGAAACTGAGGCTGAGATCCAGCAATGCGATCAGTGCGATGGTCTTTGCAAAACTGGGCGGTGCCTTGTTTTCGCCTGAATTCGCTTCGTTGTCTTCGCTTTCAGCGAAATGGTTGCACATCAGCCATATCAGATATCCCGCCCCCAACGCCATGAGCCAATGATTGTGGATGATGTAGGAAGCCAGAAACAAGGCCAAGATTCGAAAGCCATAGGCACCCGCGTAACCGACCGTCATCGCGATCTTGCGCTTCTTTTCATCCAAGTGCGATGCCAATGCCGCGATCGCGAGGGCATTGTCGACGGAAAGCAAGCCCTCGATCACAATCAGAGCCAAGACAACTTGGAGAGAGGCTAGGGTGAATATCGACGAAAAATCGGCTTCTGCAATCAGATTAAAGAACATGAGCACGCGAACTTTCCGGAGTATGCGATGAGAGCCTCAGTTGTGGTTGAGACCATGAATGGGTAGGTGAGTGATTCAGCAAGCGGAAAGGCTTGTTTTTCCTCGAAACTAGGCGCTCCGAACCTGTGTTTGAATGGCAGGACAAGCCACAAGCGTAGGATGTGCAGAAATGATACCGCCCCGTCTAGTGCCGTAAAATGTTATGCTACCGATACTTGCGGAGAATTCAAGACGACAACGAACGAAAAGCCATTCCCTGCGTCACCTTGTCCAACCCAACGAGGAGTTAGGAGAACCGCGAGTCCCAACATAACGAGCTCGACGATAACTAGCACGACGCGCAAGCTAGTGAATTTAGCATCCATTTCACTTGCATGTTCACTAGCTTGCGCGTCGTGCTACGGCAGTTTTCATGCTGCTGCTCGCCATCGTGCCCAATTGTTCCGTGAAAATGTTTAGAATGCTGTGCAATTTGTGGCATAGCACCAAGTTAATGTTCGAGGAGTCCTCAGTCATGCGTCGTCGGAAATTCATGGAAAGCATGGCAGTCGGTGCTGTTGCCACTCAAGCTTGGGGCAACCAGTCCGTCTTCTGCAATGCCCCTATGCAGCTTGCATACCCCCAATCAGGCGAAGACATCTTCGGCTATATCGAAAGGCAAGCGGGGAAATTCGATCGCGATCTTTATCTGAAAATCCTAGGCAATGCGAACGAGTTCAAAGAAGGGGATGAGATCGTTGGCGTAGCCGCGCAGGATGAAACAGCCAAATCGATTGCTAGAACTCTGCTAGCAAACACAAAAATGGCGGACATCAATGCCAACCCACCCATCCTCGATGATCTGTACAAGCTGGTACGCAAAACCACTGCAGCGAATCGACCCGAGTTGTCGAATTGGACGATCGGACAACTCAAGTCCGCGTTGCTCGCATTGAGCGAAGCGGAAATTCATGCAATGAAGAGTTCGTTGTCCAGCGATTGTATCGCTTGCGTCGTCAAGCTCATGTCGAACGACGAACTCATTGCTATCGGGGCCAAGGTTTTCAATTCACTGCCCAACAGCCGAATTGGAGCGAAAGGTTATCTTGGCGCTAGGCTCCAGCCGAATTCACCAACCGACAATATTGAGGACATACGTTGGCAAGTTTTTAATGGTTTTTCGTACGCGGTCGGTGACGTGCTGCTCGGCACAAACCCTGTTTCGAGCGACCTTGAGTCTGTTACGTCCATCGAGCGTGCGTTGCAAGAAATATTGACCACGTTTGGGATCGCGGACGCAATGCCGCACTGTGTGTTGGCTCACATCGATGTCCAGGCTGCCGTTGAAGAAAAGTATCCGAAGTCAACCGAGCTGTGGTTTCAGAGCATTGCAGGAAACGATGCAGCCAATAAGACGTTCGATATTGATATCGCCAAAATGGTGCGGCACGCTAAGTCGCGAGCGTCAGGAAACTACGGGCTTTACTTCGAGACAGGACAAGGTGCTGACTTCACCAACGGACATAGCCATGGGTTTGACATGCTCATCCATGAATCGCGCAAGTACGGACTCGCTCGCGCGTTGACACAGTCTTCGAAAGAGACGCGGATTGAACATGGCCTTTCCTCGGACGCTTGGGTGCACGTAAACGATGTCGCGGGATTCATCGGACCAGAAGTTTTTCGCAGCAAGGAGCAGTTGGTTCGATGTTGTTTAGAAGATATCGTAATGGGCAAGCTGCATGGGCTGACGATTGGGCTGGACGTTTGCTCGACGCTGCATATGGATGTTTCGTTGGATGATCTTGATTGGTGCTTGGAACAAGTTGCACCTGCCAATCCAGCTTACTTGATGGCGTTGCCGACCAAGATTGATCCGATGCTCGGTTATTTGACGACCGGTTTTCAAGACCATGTGCGGCTTCGCGAAAAGTTTGGCTTCCGCGTCAACGATCGCATGTGGGATTTTTTCAAAACGCTCGGAGTGATCGACCAGAATGGTAAACCCACGAAGCACTTCGGGAACCCAAACTGGGTTTATCTCCAGTACCAACGAAGGCATGGAGACTCCCGGACCGATGCCGAGATTCTTCTTGAGGGCGATAAGCAGATTCGGCAGATTCGGGATCGCGGTGTCTTCGTTGCAGAGGGATTTGGCAATCAGCCATGGCATCTCAATGCAAAACTGGAGCAAGAAGTCAAAACGATCTATTCGGATGCAAAGAAGTGCATTTGGAGAGAATGGGACGAAGCATTCGTTGCAAAGCTTCCGAATGTCATTCGGATTCGCACCCGATCGATCGATCGCAATGATTACATTTTGCACCCGGCGTCGGGGGAACAGCTTTCGGATGAATCTCGCGATCAATTGCTTTCGATACGCCAGAAGCTGAAGGAGTCGTTCGATTGCGTGATCGTTGTGTCAGAGGGGCTCAACGCATTGGGGGCCATGGATGATGGCCATTTGATGCCTCTGGTGACAGGTATCCAAGAAGGGCTAACGCAAAAAGGCCTTCGGGTCGCACCGCAGTTGTTTGTGGTGCAATCAGGGCGTGTGCGAGCAGGTTATCGAATGGGCGAGTTGCTTTACAATGGAGCCAGCGGCAAGCGGACTATCGTTCACATTATCGGCGAACGGCCAGGCAGTGGCCATCACACGTTGTCGGTTTACATTACAACCGCTGAGGGTTCCGCTTGGAGCGTTACAGATCAAGTCGACCACAACATCACCAAGGTCGTCTCAGGGATCGCAGCAACGGCTTTGAAGCCAGAGGTCGCAGCTACCGAGTGTGTGAAATATTTGTAGCGAAACTCGTCAAGAGTTTCGGTCGTTTGGGCGATGCAGCCGAAAGTCTTGACCACTTTCGCCACACCAAGGCCTGTTTTTAGCATCGGAGGATGCTTCGAACCGTTCCCTCTTTGGGGAAAGGGGCTATAGAACTGTCCCCTCGCTTCTGCGTTCTATCCACCAGCCGGTTTTTGCTTGCTTTTTGAGTTTTTCTGTTCATCCTAAGGTCGAACAACGGAAAGTTCATGGTTTCACGTTGGTGGAGCTCTTGGTTGTCCATGCAATCATCGGCATTCTCGCTGGATTGATTTTGCAAGCCGGGCTTGTTCACGCTCGTGAACCTCTGTATCTCTTTCGTTTTGATCTAACGTCAACCTGTTCTAGCTAGCCCGATATCTATGTCGATTCGAATTCAATGCGAGTCTTGCCAACGAACCTTTCAAGTTCCGGACGAATCGGAAGGCAAACAAACCCGCTGCCCCACCTGTCAGACATTGATTCTGATCAAACGTCCTGCCCCTCCTGCTGTCCCCGAATCGCCGGTCAAAGTAGTTCGTGAAGCATCAACGCCAATCAAGGCAACGCCTATCAAAGCAACGCCCGTTAAAGCATCGCCCGTAACACCGCAGTCCAGCTACCAAAGGCCCAGCCCGCAAAACAACGACGGTATCGCCGTTTCTTGCATGGCATGCGGAAAAGATCTTCGAGCGCCTGGAAGAGCCGCCGGCAAATCGATTCGTTGCCCGGGGTGTCAAGGGACAATCCCAGTTCCCAACGAGGATTCGTTCCAGCCGATTCAAGTTCAACCCATTCCAACCTACACGCCTCAACGATCAAACCCGTACCCAGCCAATCCACTCCAAGAAGACTCGCTGTGGTCTTCGATTCCGCCAGCAAGTGCCAACTTACCCTACAGTGGTTCGTCGGGATTCGGCAATCCTTACGCGCCGGCCCCTGCCTACAGCAGCGGCGGAACAAGACGTGGTTCGAGTCGGGCAAGTCGCGTGATTCAATACAACATCATCGGGGTCCTAATGATGATTTGGTCTGGGTTAATTGTTTTGGGATGCATTATTAGACCCGTGGTCATAGCACTCGCACTCGCCAATCTTCCACCCAACACAACCATCGATTACGCGAAGCTTACACCAGTGCTGATTGGGACAGGCATAGGCATTGTTGTTGGACTGGCTATCGCTTATTTCATGTTCCAAGGCGGATACAATATCTTTTACCAAGCGGATCTAGAGACAGCGAAACAAAGCGCCATTTTTTGCGCGATCCCTTGTTGCGGCAGTTGCTTATTTCCCGTCGGGATATGGGCCTGCTTTCTCCTGTTCGGGAAAAACGCAAAGCGAGATTTCGGAGGATAAGTTCAGAAAGTATGCTCGTCATTCGATCAAAGACAAGCTGGTCGGTGCACTTCCTGTGGCTTGCTGCTAATTCGGTGCAACAAATAACCATACGTAGCTTGGTTGTAACGTAGCTGGATTCGAAAGAATTCAGCTGAATTCGTATGAGTGTAGCTGGATTCGCCAGAGTGTAGCTGGATTCGCCAGAATTCAGTGGGTTCTGAATTCTGGCGAATCCAGCTACGGTCGTTTTCTTTCCGCCGTTCGCCTTACGCTACGCGTCGATAACTAGGCGACTGCCTATCGCCTTCCATCGGCAACGTGCCATCTTCGGAATTGATCAGTTTCGTCATGATGAATCGAGCAGCTGCATTGCTCGCTCCAGGCTTGGCAAATCTCGCAGCTAGCTCGATCAAATTCCGCCGCTGGCTCAGTCGGTATTCGACGTCTCCCAAGAGTCGCGACATCTCTTCGGTCACATCGTGAATCGATTGCATCGCAGATTTGGATGTCAATTTTCCATGTGACAAAAACTCAGGTAATACCAGCTTGTCTGCGATCATATTTGGAAGCGACATGTGTTTGCACTTCACCAGCAATTTGGCCATCGCGTACGTGGTCTGACTCAGATGGTACATGACGGCGGCCGGTTTGCCTCTCGCCATCATTTCCAAGGATACCGATCCGCTCTTCATCAAGGAGCAGTCGCTCAATTCGATGATTTCGCTGGTCTTCCCCGCAAAAATCTGGAGAGGTAACTTCGCGTCGGAGGCTTTCAATTGGGATCGGCACCAAAGAGCGTGCGAGTCCTTGATGGTGGCCACCAAGAATTGCGTCTTGGGAAATTTTGCCGCAAGCCTTCGAATCACCTCGAGCTGCAATGGCCAAATGTTGTGCACCTCATGGTCCCGAGAGCCAGGAAGCACCGCAACCTGAAGCGTCGCATTGCTTCGCCATTTGTCGACGAATTTCAGATCCAATGGTTGTTGTGCAACGGCATCAAAAAAAGGATGTCCGACGAAATGCGCATCGACTTTGCGTGCCTGAAACCAAGGGGTTTCGAACGGGAGATTGCAAAGGACATGGTCAACGTAACGACGCATTTTCCGGACTCGCCAGCCACCCCATGCCCACAACTGAGGTGGCAAGTAATAGAAGACCGGCAGTCCGTACTTTTTCGCACGCTTGGCAATGTGCCAATTGAACCCTGGGAAGTCGACCAAAACGACCCCATCCACCTCGCCGCGGGCAAAACTCTGCTCCGCGATATCTGCGACCCGAAAGAACTCCCTTAGTTTTGGAAGCACTTCGGCGAACCCCATTACCGCCAGACTGGTCAGATCGTAATCCAACTCCATGCCAGCTTGGATCATGCGGCTACCGCCTAACCCACGAAACGTCGAAGACGGGGAAATTTGCTGAATGGCTCGAATCAAGTTGGAAGCGTGCAAATCGCCGCTTGGTTCGCCAACCGAGAAAAAAAGTCGTTGTCCCATAAAGCTTTCGTTGAAATCTTGATTGGACATAGTGGTGATTTTGACGACACTGGGACGAATGGTCCACAAAAAGTGTTCTCGAATTGAATTTCGGTAGCCGAACGGTCAATGCCTGACTCTCTTTTGACGTTATAAGGGAAACCGTCGACGTATGGCAAGACGAGCAAATCTTCATAGGGCTTAGGCAAAGATTTCCGGTTCTGATGGCAGGCAATTGGCTCGAAAGTCCGAATCGGATAGCATGATGCGGGCACAGACGACATAATTTGCTAGCATACTCTTCACCATTTAACTTGGATCAAGCCATTTTGTCAGAACCCTCTACTGCCGAACCAGAGAAGCCGAAGATACCGTTCAAGATTCGTCGCGCTCACTTTGACGACTTGGCCAACATTCAAGCGTTGCTAAAACCCTTCGTCGAACAGCGAAAACTGCTCCGTCGCATGCAGTCCGAGCTGATCTTGCTGATGGCCAATGGATACGTTGCCGAAGTGACCACGGAATCCGGCGAGACCAAACTAGTCGGCTTCTCAGCAGTAGAAATCTACTCCCGTAAGCTTGGTGAAATTCAGTGCTTAGCCGTGGCCGAAGGATACCAGGGAAACGGGATTGGCTCTGGATTGGTCAAAGCGTGTGTCGATCGAGCGCGTGAAAAAGGGATCTTAGAAGTGATGGCGATCAGTGCCTCCGAAGGATTTCTCCGCCAACTCGGCTTTGATTATTCGTTGCCAGAGCAAAAGCGAGCCCTCTTTTGCCAACTGCATTCTCGAGACGAGATTTTCAAAGACGACGGTTTCGATGACTAAGTACATCCGTCAAGCTTCTTCCGTTTACCCGCCGAGTATTCCATGTTAACGCATGTATGGATAGCGAGCTTCGCACTCATCTTAGTCATTGGTTTCACATCCGAGGTTGTTGCATCGGATCGTCCCGCAATCCCAGAAAAGTCAATCGCGGAAAAAAGGGAGCTGCTGTTTTCAGATGACTTCGAGGGAACCGAACCAGCCAATGTTTGGCATAAAGTGGTCCCAACATTTGTTGTAGAGAATGGTGTGATCAAAGGAACTCAAACAAGAGACAAGGATGCTGAACCTGCCGACGGAAAGCCTGCAATGAAAGCACATGCGGCAGTGCATGGTTTGGAGATCCCGACGAAGGATAGCGTTGTCGAGGTTAAGATCCGCTTTGAGGGGGCAACCATGATCGATGTCGAGTTCGACGATCGCAAGTTCAAGGGAGCCCACTACGGCCACATTTGTCGTGCACAAGTACGTCTCACCGGTGTCACCCTCATCGATGAACGTGACGGCGGCATGCGCAGTGATATCTATGAGATGAAAAAGGACCCCACGAAAAAGGCTGAAGTCGCAAAGCTTCTGGTGGGGCGGAGTATTACCTACCCGAAAAAACTAGAATCAGGCCAATGGTATACCCTCGTTGTTGAGACGGTTGGCGACGAGATGCGAGTTACCATCGATGGCGAGCCGTCTGGCTACCTCAAGTCGTCAGGCATCGGGCACGCGACCAAGTCCAAAATCGAAATCGGCGTTGCGGGAAAAGACGGGCTGTTCGACGACTTAAAGGTATGGAACGCGGAGCCAGCCAAACAATAAGGCGAGCGGCGGGAAAGAACGTACCACGATTCGTAGCCGGAGTCGCCAGACTTCGCGACCACACGTTGATCGAACTGTGAAGCATCTTGGGTGAAACAAACATGACAAACCGTTCGATGTTGAGAACGATATGGCCTTCCATCGTGGTTCCAGGGCTTCTTGGGTTGTCATTTTGTCCGGCTCGGGCTTGTCCCGAATGGACACCGCTTTGGTGTTCTAATGGGCCGCGTGAGTGTAAAACGATTGTCCTCAATCGTTTCGGAAGTGCAGACCACAATCGCATTCCAATTGCACCTTCAAGTCGTGGCATCTTTGTTCTGCGGTATGGGGCCTAAAGAGCCCGCCGAGCGATTGAGACAATCGCTCTACACGGTGCGACGAATCCGGAGGCTCGCGGTCGGGCGGCGCGAATCTAGAACTCCAAAGCTGCGGACGGAGGGGCAAGCCCCAGCCGTCCTGAAATGCTTAGGGCAGGACCAAATCGCCCAGCTGCACTGCATTCGCGAAAACTTGGATAGGAACGGTCATCCCATAGCGACGATAGATTTTGTTCAGCCGTTCGCCATCCAATGGGTTCGCATCTATTTGCCGAATGCATATGCGTGAAACTTGCGAAGGAAACTTGGATGCAAGCTTGGCGTAAATCTCAGGGTCCCGCTCTCCGCTGTCGCCAACCAGGAGAAACGTTCGGCCGGGCAAGCGTTTGATCAGATTGCGAATGACTCCTCCCTTGCTCTTTCGTCTTGAGATTTGCCATCGCTTGAAGATCTCGTCACGCAATCGAAACCACTTCAAATGCATGCTGCCCGCAGGAAATTTTTCGTCGACCAAGAACTGGTTGATCGAATCAAAGATTTGCCAAGGGCTGCTGCTGACATAATGAAACAATGCACCTTGGTCAGCCCAACGTTGGTATGCGGTTGCCATACCATCGATCGCCTCAAAGGGCTCGGCAAAGGTCCTGTGCAGCATGCGTCGGCGACTGTTGACTTCGGTCAACTTGATCGTGTCGTCGATATCGGTAACCACGCTGATGCCTCTTCGTTCGGCCAAGAAGACCGCGCTGCTGATCTGCCCAAAACCGATATCCCATTTTTGGAGGCAGTCTTGGTTTGCGGAAGTGTTCGCCTCGCGTGGTGGTCCGTAGGTGCGAAAATGCTGCAGTTGCTTTGCGGGAATGTCCAGACGGCAATTGAATAGTCCGCTCGCTTTCGACTTGCGTCGCAAAACATAGTGTTGGCCAGCCAGCTCAACTTGGATGCGAGTTCCTGAAACAGGAGCATCGATAAACCCGCGAACCCGATTGCGAAACAAGTCCCCTTCTGCAACCTCGGTCGATACGTTGAGCGCGCGAATGAGACCGCGAAGCATAAGCCGTTTGCCAAACGTGGTCGGTCCATTTCGGGAGATTCGACCTTGGATCTGAACACGCCAAAGCGAGCCCTCCGCGATGGAATAGCCAATGGTTGGATAGAGCCGCACCTCTGGATCGAATTCGGTTCGAATCGCGGGATCAGGGCTCATCCTGAGCACATCCATCGGTTTTTGTGTCGATCCGTCAACCGCATCGTTGGAGTCGCGAATCGGCATCGTCATGGGCTCGTGGTCGTTGAGTAGGAAATGGCCAAGGTTACGCGACGACCTTTACCGAAGCACGAGTCTCGATCGATTTGTAAATTGCTTCGATGGCCAGCATGTCTTTGAGCCCTTCTTCGCCCGAAACTTTGGATGGCTTGTCTTCCAGAATGCACTTTGCAAAGGCATCCATTTCGGTAGCGAATTGGTCCGGTACATCGAGCTCGACTTTGCCCTTGGATGTTTCCATTCGATTGCCAACGTAGCTGAAGGCTGGATCCATGCGAACGAAACCGTTCTCGGTATAGGCGTTAAAGCGATTCAATCCGTTGAAGTTGTAGCTGGTGCTGCAGTAAGCCAGAACGCCCGATGGAAACTGCATGAGCCAAGTAATGGACTCGTCAACCTGTGCAAACTTTGTCGCATCGGTTTTGGTCTCTTGAGCGGTGATGATCGTCGGCTCTTCGCCCGTTAAGTAACGACATGCCTGCAGAGCATAGACCCCAACATCCATGAGGGCGCCGCCGCCAGCGAGTTTCTTGTTGAGCCGCCACTGCTTGGGATCGCCAATCTTGAATGCGAATCCAGCATCGATCATCTTGATAGCACCGAGCTCTTTGTTGCGAGCCATCTCAACGCACTTCAAGTGATGCGGTTCATATTGGCATCGGTAGCCGATGGCGAGCTTTCGGTTGGCTGATTTGCAAGCATCAATCATATCGCGGCAGTCTGCGACTGAATTGGCCATCGGTTTTTCGCACAGAACGTGCTTGCCCGCTTTGGCGGCTCGAATCGTGTATTCGGCGTGCATGCTGTTTGGCAAAACGATGTAGACCAAATCCACTGAATCGTCGGAGGCCAATTTCTCGAAGCTGTTGTAGTTGTAGATGTGGTCGCGACCTATACCGTACTTTTCAGACCACATCTTTTCTTTGTCTGGAGTGCCGGTCACGATGGCTGTCAGTTTGCAGTTGGCCGATTTTTGAAAGGCCGGTGCAATTTGGTTTGTGCTGAGGCT
>CANHVO010000126.1 GCA_947463915.1 Planctomycetaceae bacterium | reverse complement strand
GGAAAATCGCGATTTCGCGATTCAGGAACTCCGTATCTATCTGCTCCGTGGGCTTACCAGATCGCTGACCCATCGATACGGTGGGAAGATTCAGGTTGAAGACGTAGCCCAGGTCGCTCTCATCAAGATCCTGGCTTCTCTAGACTCATTTCAGGGAAGAAGCCGTTTCACAACATGGGCCATGTCGATCGCGACACGAGTCGGAATCAGCGAGTTGAGGCGGCATTACTACCGTGATGTATCGTTCGACCAAACGAGCGGCAATGAAAATCGCCGCTATGAGGTAGAGGACACCTCCGCACAGTCTGCCGAACAGCATGCGGGCAAGCAAGCTTTGTTTCAGTTGTTGACCCACCTTATCCAAGATTGTTTGAGCGAAAAACAACGGATTGCAATTAACGGGACTCTCGAGGGGTTACCTATGGAAGAGATCGCTGTTCGCCTAGGTAGCAATCGAAATGCCGTCTACAAACTTGTCCATGACGCTCGCTTGAGATTACGGCAAGGGTTTGAGGAAAACGGAATACAGGCCGAAGATATCTCGTCAACGCTATATTAAAAAGCAAAACCATGACCATCACTTACGCTCAGGCAGTCAAAATGCTCACCCTAGTTTCCAAGGCGGTACCAGACCAATTGGACTGCGATGGCTGCTTTGAAATGCTTTCTGAGTTTGCGGAGCGTGAATTGAGAGGCGACGAAATGTCGGCATCTCTCAAGCTTGTCGAAGTTCACCTAACGCAATGCGCCTGCTGCCGCTACGAATACGAAACCTTGGTCGAAGCGATTCGCGCTGCTGACGAACTTATTTGATCTTGGGTGATGATAAGTCTGAGTAAAACTCGAAAATCACGAGAAAGCGAGTAAGGGATAAGCAGCTTGGCACGTCAGAGCTTCGTCGGACTTTCGACGATACAATATCGGTAATAACACTTCAGAAAGTAATTGTCATGAAAAAACTACTATTCGTCCTGGCACCAGCTATGCTCGCCACTGCTATCATCAGCGGATGCTCAAATTCGCAACCTAGCAACTCCGCTCCGGCAATGAAGGACGACAAGATGATGAAGGATGACAAGATGATGAAGGATGACAAGATGATGAAGGATGACAACATGATGAAGGATGACAAGATGATGAAGGATGGCGTTAAGTAGTTGCGATAAGGTTTTGACTGACTAGTTTTGGAGAAGCGGTATGCAAGGTGTTCCGAAGGTTCCCGAAGAAGAGGTAACTCCCCCTTCTTTGTACTTTAATCGTCGTAGTTTCATGCAGGCAGGCTTGGCCGCGGGCACGGCCATTGGAACTGCCGCGACATACCGTTGGTTTAATCCCGTTGCCAAGTTTGAGAAGAGTCAAGCAACGGAGCTTCAAGTGGCCAATGAGCAACTCTCTGCCGAAGAGCTTTTGGCCCGAGGTTGGCGAGTTAATGAGGCGTCTACGTCTGAGAAAAACATTCTCAACTACAACAACTTTTATGAGTTCACCACGCAAAAGGAAGCGGTCGCTTCAGCCGCTGCTAATTTCAAGACGGACAATTGGTCGCTGCAAATAGATGGGCTTGTTCAGAAGCCTAGAAGCTTCACCATCGAAGAACTCCATGCGTTGATTCCACCTCAAGAGCGCATTTATCGGATGCGATGCGTTGAGGCTTGGTCCATGGTCATTCCTTGGGCTGGTGTGCAGCTTAGTCAACTGATTGACTTGGTCGAACCAACGTCTGCTGCCAAGTACTTGGCATTCGAAACACTCCTGGATCCGACGCGGATGCCGGGACAACGTACGAGCGTATTGCAATGGCCCTACATCGAGGGACTTCGGCTTGACGAAGCCATGAATCCTCTCACGCTGCTCGCGACCGGACTTTATGGTAAAGCCTTGCCACCTCAAGACGGCGCACCGATTCGATTGGTGGTTCCTTGGAAGTACGGATTCAAAGGAATCAAGTCGATTGTTCGGATATCGTTTGTTGCGGACCAACCGCCAACAAGCTGGGAGCGGTTTGCTCCGTCAGAATACGGGTTTTATGCAAACGTCAATCCCAACGTGGATCACCCGCGCTGGAGCCAAGCTGACGAGCAGCGAATTGGTGAGTCTGGACGTCGTAAAACGTTGATGTTCAACGGCTACGAAGAACAAGTTGCAAGCCTCTACTCCGCCATGGACTTGCGAAAACTCTACTAAGGCGAGCGGCAGGATGAAGACTACCAGTTGTAGTTTGGGGCCAATGTCCCGAAAGAAGAAATGGACGGGACAATGGTCCCATCCTACGGTAGGTCTAAAACTGCCGATCGCCTAGGCACTTCGGCATGAGTCTTCGAGTGAAACAAACCATGAGCCGTTGGACGCTGATTTTCCAATTGCTCGACCTCGTCGAGAACCGGGGCTAGTGCCCGTCGACTAAATTAATACGAAAAACAAATGCGGATGTGCTTAGGGCAGTTACTATGAATCAGTTGCAGTTTCTTCGCTGGCTAGTCGTTTTCAATGGCCTCATTCCTTTGCTTGTGCTTGGTTGGGACGCTTACCATGGCCAACTGGGAGCGAATTCGGTTAATTATGCTTTGCACGTTACCGGAATCCTGTCCCTCATTTTTCTCGTAGGTTCGCTGGTCATGACTCCGCTACGGTGGGTGTCGGGTTGGTCAGGGTGGATCGCCTTTCGGCGTGCGTTGGGACTCTATGGATTCTTCTACGCAGTTCTCCATGTGGCCATTTATGTTGGGCTTGACCGACAATTGAGCGTCGCCAGTACGTTCAGCGAGATCTGGGCTCGTCGATTTCTCCAGGTAGGAACGGCTGCAGTGTTTCTAATGGTTCCGCTCGCGTTGACCTCGACAAACGCCATGATTCAACGCATGGGCGCAAAAAAATGGAAGCTGCTCCACCGTACCGCCTATCTCGTTGCAATTCTGGGCGTGGTGCACTACTACATGTTGGTGAAGTCCGATATCCGCCAGCCAGTTGCATTCGCTATTGTCCTAACAGGTCTTTTGGGGGCAAGGGCAGCGCATCACTATCTCGAACTACGTAAGGCAGCCGACAAATCGGCATCCGCTAATCGCCTCTCCAACTCGAGTCCCGTTTCAAAAGGCCATAAGTACTGGAAAGGGGAATTGGAGGTAATTGGACTATTCCAAGAGACTCTTGATGTGAAGACATTCCGATTGGCACCAAAGGATGGTGGTCCCCTACCCTTCGACTATCTGCCTGGCCAGTATTTGAATTTAAAGTTGAACATCGACGGCAAAGTCGTCAACAGATCCTACACGATCGCTTCGTCGCCAACCCGCCGTGACGCTTGCGAGCTATCGATCAAGCGTGAGCCGAACGGCTTGGTCTCCCGATTCTTGCACGATAGGATTCGAATCGGAGACCGGATTGCAGTTGGAGCGCCAGCGGGAAAGTTTGTTTTTTCTGGAGATGAAGCGAACGAAGTGCTCCTGATTGCGGGGGGCGTGGGTATCACACCATTGATGTCGATGGTGCGATCCTTGACCGATCGATCTTGGAAAGGAGATATTTATTTCCTTGTCGTAGCCAAGTCTGAACGCGACTTGATCTTTCGCGACGAATTGGCGTTTTTGCAAAAGCGATTCCCAAAACTCCATGTGTGTCCAACCTTGACCCGTTCCGATCCAGCTTCGGGATGGCAGGGGGAAACGGGACGCGCTAGCGCTAGCCTCCTAAAGAAATTTGTTCCTAACCACGCAAACATACCTGTCTACCTTTGTGGTCCTGACGAAATGATGGCGTCGACTCGTCAGCTGCTCCTGAGCGTTGGTGTGCCCAAGGAATCGATTCACACCGAGGCATTTTCATCGCCACCGGGCACACAGGAAACGGATTACGAATTCGGAAAAACCAAAGCGGAGTCGAAGCAGGAATCTTCGGATGACAAAACAACTGGTGAAGAAAAGCGAATCAAGTTTCAAAAGTCCGGTGGCGAATGCCAAGTCGATGCCAGTGTATCGATACTGGAAGCAGCCGAGGAGTTGGGAATTGAGCTACCGTTTGAATGCAGATCGGGGATCTGTGGTCAGTGCAAAGTCCGATTGCTCTCAGGAACGGTGAAGATGGAGACCCAAGACGCCCTCAGTCCAGCAGAAAGCAAACAAGGGATGGTCCTGGCTTGCCAAGCACATTGTAAAACTGATGTTGTGATTGACGCTTGAGAGGCCAATCGTAATTGGCAGTTCAAGGGCACACCCGGCTGGTGTGCCCCACCGTGGGTCACTCTTGCCGAGAGTGACCGTTCTCACTGCATGAATTTCTCGCTAACTCGGAGCGTATTCATCGACTTCGAGCTGGTTGCTGATTTCTGCGATTCCGTCCATTCCCCTGAGAACTTCCTGAACCATTTGCTTTTGATAGTAGGAATCAACTTTTCCCCGTAGGGTGATTTTTCCTTGGGCGCTTTCTAGAAAGACTCGGCGGTTTAAGAGGTAGGGATTTTTTCGAATTGCGTTGTCGATTCGGTGCAATAGTGGTCCTGCTTGCATGCTGTGGTGCTTTCAATTGAATAAAAATCGTGGAGAGGCCGGAACCAAGTGCTGAACTCTTGCCGATAGTTCGTATTCTCCGTCCCCTGCGAAGGGGAAAGTGCACTTAATTTTCAGGTAATTCCAATCGGAGTATCGGATTTTCGTTCAAGTAGGATTACGTAAAATTCTCCGATTGCTCCACGGCAATCGGCAACATGAAAACTCTCTTAGTACGACGCGCAAGCTAGTGAATCCACCGTCCAATTCACTAGCTTGCGCGTCGTGCCACGGTATTTTAGTATTAAAAAAGAGTTGGAGACTCGAGTCGACCACACCGCACGTAGCCGATGAGCTACACTAGTGGTCGAGTGGACGATCGGTTCCCGTCCTGTAATTTCTCAATGTTGAGGTTAGTACTTCCTTCCAATGCCTGATTGGTTTCCGGATCTAGTAACGATCCTGGTCGCTTTGCTTTTGGTTCTTGTGAACGGTTTCTTCGTCGCCGCGGAATTTTCGCTGGTTAAGGTTCGTTTGGGACGAATCGAACAGCTCGTCGCCAATAGAAAACTTTTTTCTCGCACGGCCCGTTGGCTCGCTCAACGTCTCGAACAGTCGCTGTCTGCCTGCCAACTAGGCATCACCATGGCGTCGCTGGCGCTCGGAACGATTGGCGAACCTGCGTTTGCAAAACTCGTCGAGCCGCTTTTGCACGCTCTTCAAATCCAATCAGAGGCCATCATTCATGCTGTTGCTTTTGCGATTTCGTTTACTTTTGTGACGGCCCTTCACTTGGTAATCGGTGAGCAGGCTCCTAAGATTTTCGCGATTCGTAAGCCTGAAACCATTTTGCTGGCCTGTGCGGTTCCATTGCAAATTTTCTTTATCGCGACTTATCCTCTAATGCAAAGCTTGAATGTCTCAACGACTTGGCTGTTGAAGATGTTTGGCTCCAGCGAATCCAGCAAAAGTTCAATTCCTTATACCGAAGAAGAGATTCGAGCCTTGTTACGCGAAGCCCATGTTCACGGCAACTTGACAGGCAGTGAACACAGCTTGATCAACGCCGTTTTCGAGTTCGCGGACTTGGTCTGCCGACGGATCATGGTTTCTCGGACCGATGTCGATTTTGTCGATATCAATGAGAAGACCGATGTGACGTTGGCCATGATTCACCGGACCAAGCACACTCGTTATCCCATTTGCGACGGCTCGTTGGATGACGTTCTCGGAGTGTTACATGTCAAGGATATCTCCGGCGAAACCATCAACGATGGCTTCGATTGGAAGTCGTTGATGCGTCCGCCCAAAAAAGTACCTGAGAACATGCCGATCAGTAAACTGCTTCGCCATTTCCAAGGCACACATCAGCATATGGCCTTCGTCGTCGACGAGTATGGCATGATGATCGGTATTGTGACCTTGGAGAATGTGCTCGAAGAGATCATTGGCGAGGTTGCCGACGAATTTGACATTGAAGATCCAGAAATTGTCCCAGATGGATCGGATAGCTTTATTATTTTGGGTTCGACTGCCGTACAAGACGTCGAAAATCGACTCGGTATCCGTTTTGAGTATGCTGATGTTGATACAATGTCGGGACTTCTCCTTAACAAAGCGGAGCGACTGTTGGTTGCCGGCGATGTCATTGAGTTCCCTAACGCCATTGCAAAAGTCCTTTCCGTATCGGACGATCGTGCAACGAAAGTTCGATTAACTCTCATTTCGCAAGAAAACTAGCCCCTAGGAGTATCAACCATGAAATGGTTCCGTTTCGCTTCCGTCGTTTGTCTTTCCGCTTTGTCGCTCGCTACCACCGTGATGGCTCAAGAAGCTCCCAAAGGTAAGAAAATCTTTGACGGCACTAGCCTTGCAGGTTGGTCTGGATTACCCGCCAATTGGCGAGTCGAGGATGGAGCCATTACCGGGGAAAGCCTTGCGGATGCTCCACTCAAGAACAATACGTTTTTGGTCTACGAAAAGAAGTTCGGTGATTTTGAACTGACTTGCGAATTCAAAATCACCGGCGGAAACTCAGGGATCCAGTATCGATCCAAGCTGGTCGATGCTGAAAAGTTTATCGTAGGCGGATATCAAGCGGACATCGACTCTCAAAAGGATGTCAAACAAAATAGCTTCGTCGGAATCAATTATGAAGAGAGAGGACGAGGGATCTTGGTCCAACGCGGCCAAATCGTTTCCGTGGGCGTGGACGGAAAGCTCAGTGTCGTCGGCTCAACCGGAGATTCGGATGCGCTTCGCAGCAAGTTCAAAGTGGATGACTGGAACACCTATCGTGTTGTTGCAAATGGTAATGTTTGCCAACACTATATCAACGGCGTATTGATGTCGGAATTGCAAGACCACCAATGGGAAAAGCGGGCCTCTGATGGGATTATCGCTCTTCAACTGCACGCTGGTCCTCCGATGAAAGTTCAGTTCAAGAACATCCATATTTCGGAATAGTTCCGATTATTCCCATGAGCCCACACGAAATCCTCGTGCAGAGAATCCGACATGCCACACAGGCATTGCTCGGACAACAACACCTAACGCACCAGATCAACGAATGGTGCGCGCAGTATCAGTTGCAATGCGATTCCATCCTCTCCTCGCGAGGTGTGTCGCTCACGAGTATTGCCGTGGTTGGGGCTAAAGGCCAAGGGAAAACTTGGGTTGCTCGGCAATTGATTTTTGACAAGAGAATCTCCGAATCATTGCCGAGTGGTGTTCTTTCTACTGAAGCAACAACGCACGTTCATTGGATCGGGCCAGTCGTGCCTGAGTCCCTCGACTCAAATTGCGAACTCTACCATCCGTGCCGTTCCGAATCGATGTTGGATTTGGGACATCCGTACATGTTGCTCGATACACCCGGCATCACGGATGACGATTTGCAAGCCGCAAAAGTTGCCAAAGATGCGATGGCCCTCTCGCCTTTGAAACTGCTCGTCGTCCGCCGCGATCAATTGCGCGGAGCCATTCTCTCACAACTTGCCCATTTCACGGAAGGTGCCATTTGCGTCCCGGTCGTCACCTGCGTTCCGCTCAAGGATTTGTCTAGTACTAGTGGTCAAGCAGGCGGCCCGGAAAGCGATTCATCCAAAAATCGTTGGAGCGAATCGCTGCGACGCGATTTAGAAACTTTCTCCGAAGCCATGCGGGCCAGCGCACCCAAGACGAAGTTTTTAGACTGCGTGCTTGTACCTGATTTCGAAGCCGACGGAGACGAAGTCAAGATTGGGCTCGCATTCGCCAGCGAGTTGCGAACCAAATTGCAGAACGAGTCATTGGACGACATTGCAGCCACACGAGCGAATCGACTTTCTGCAGCCACAGATCGATTGCGTCATCGCGTCGGGCAGTTATTGGAGATGCAGCTACCACAGCTCTCGACTGCAGTTCGCAAGTTACACGCCGAAGCGGACGCGCTCCCTTCACAAACCATCGAAGCCGTCCTTGGATCACGCGTCGTGCTGCAGTCGGCAGTTCGAGGTCGATTGCGTGCTCAGATGATTGCGGACACAGGCATGATCTGGTTTCCTTATCGAACGGTACTCACCATTTTAGGCCTAACACATGGCGCATGGGATCGATTGCTGCTTTCGCTTTCAGGCAGTGTTCCGTCCATTTTCGGAACCTTCGCCGCTTGGGCTCGCAATGTCCAGCAGTCTCGAAAAATCAACTGGGAAATGCATGAGGGAATTCGCGATCGACTCAATCGCCAAATTCAAGATAGACTCGAACCGATTCAGTCCCAGTTCCATCGGGCTGTTATGCGGATGCGTGGTTCGGATCAAGAAACAAAGGCCATTTCGGCTTCGCCGCAAATTCGTCTAGCGGGTGTGGAAGAGCTGCAAGCCCGCGCAAGAAACGTGTTCGAATGGTCCGTTGATCGTTACCAAATGTCCTGGCTGCCTTTGCAATTGTTCGCCTTAGTAGGCACTGGAATCTTTTGGCTATTGATGACCGGTCCGATCGTCGCGATCTATCGAGAGTTTCTGGGGGCGAGCTACAACACTCTTTCCGGTTCGCCATCGAGCGTCGACAATTTCCCTCATCCAAGCCCAGCGTTGCTGTTCACAAGTGTGTTGCTGTCGCTGATCCCAATGCTGATCTATGCCATGGTGGTTCTGAGTTGGACCCAGCGAAGATCGAAAATCAATCGCATTGCTGACAGCACTTACGGCGAAGAGGTAAAGCTCGTTGACGAGCTTAAACGTAGCGGCGTCATCGCATTGCACTACGACGACCCGTTGCTTGAGCACGCTGAGTTTCTAATTCAGTGCACGCACTAAAAGATGCGGAAGATCGCACCGAAGCCTGTTACCCAGAGAATAACGCCAATGATAAAAACCATTGCAATTCCGTTGGCTGTTGTCTGACTACTCTGGCGCATAACCGTTTCCTATGAAATGGATTTTGGGATGCAGCAAACCTAGGTTACTAGACTTAAGTCGGGCGGTTGAGCATTCTAGGTCTGCCCATCACTCATCGTTTTTCAAAGTACTTTTGTCCGATCATGAGGACAGTTACGGTTGTGAGACTTGGCTCCTCGGTCGGTTAGCTGTCGGGCGCTAAAAGCTCGAATGGCATTGAATTAAGCCTGTGCCCGTAGAGGAAGTTGTAAAACTTCCTGGAGTTCGAGGCACTTCAGGAACTCTTACGAGATTCCACTACTTGCTATCTCAACGCCATTCGGCGCTAGCCCCGGTTCTCGACGGACGTCGAGCATTCGAGAAAACCGGGGCTTGCGCCCAACGGCGAATGAATCGGCAAAGCACATCGAGGTGATTCTATCAATCTATTTCGCAACAGCCATAACCGCTTCCTTGGCGAGAGCGCCAGCATGATACGTGCTATATACAAAAATCGGTATCGCCAAATCACCCAAATGCTGCTCAATCAATGGCTTAACATCAGCCCAGCGTAACCCGCCAACACCGGTCGCTAAAGCAGGAATCGCCAAACTGGTGATCCGCTCCGCTTCAACATCATGCCTTAAACGACGAAGGCAATGATTCACATTCGCAAGCGATGCCTTTCCTGGTCGAGCGCCATGCGTATGTTCGCCTTCTTGCGTCATAAGATTAAATATCCGCGTACACCCGACTCCACCCCACATCCAAATTTCACCAGCCTTTGGATGTGCAAGATGGGCGTAATGCCTAAAGTCCTTGGCCATAGCAGGCCACTTCTCACGCAGAGCAAGAGCAAGCCCCGAATCAAAATGATCGTTGGGGGCGACTCCGTGAGCTATCGCCTGAGCATTGGAAAGCAGTATGTCTCCGGAAACTTCTTGAATCATGGTATTCCCATTCGCCTTATTGAGAAATCGACACTTGTAAATTTACAACTCACAGGCCATTAAAGCGAAAGTCATGCCAATCGAAGAATTTGACGATTGTCTTGATTTGCCCGAATGTTTGTTTGCTCAAAGCGTGTCGGATCCGCACACCCGCATTGCGAGTGTGCGAATCCGACACGTTCCGTGCTCTTCGTACGTTGAATTCAGTCGAACTCCAGGAAGTTTCACAACTTCCGCTACGACTCAAGATTGGCTTTGGTAGCGAAAGTCGTCAAGACTTTCGGCTGCATCGACGAAACGACCGAAACTTTTGACGAGTTTCGCGACAACTTGCTGCACACCGTTGCCGTTTCGGCGAGAGGTGGGAGAGATGTTATTTCACCGCGAGAACGCTTAACTTGCTATGTCGAACTCCAGGAAGTTTCACAACTTCCGCTACGACTCAAGACTGGCTTTGGTAGCGAAAGTCGTCAAGACTTTCGGCTGCATCGACGAAACGACCGAAACTTTTGACGAGTTTCGCCACAACTTGCTGCACACCGTTGCCGTTTCGGCGAGAGGTGGGAGAGATGTTATTTCACCGCGAGAACGCTTAACTTGCTATGTCGAACTCCAGGAAGTTTCACAACTTCCGCTACGACTGAAGACTGGCTTTGGTAGCGAAAGTCGTCAAGACTTTCGGCTGCATCGACGAAACGACCGAAACTCTTGACGAGTTTCGCGACAACTTGCTGCACACCGTTGCCGTTTCGGCGAGAGGTGGGAGAGATGTTATTTCACCGCGAGAACGCTTAACTTGCTATGTGTCAGGATCTTGTCCGAAGTGTTTCCTAACCAGATCCCTTGTATACCTCGCCGTCCAACATTACCAACAATGATGAGATCGGCAGCAAGTGTTGTGGCAAGCTGACACATGTCGCGCCACGGCGTTCCCCAGTTGAGGTGCAGCTTTATCGGATAGGCATTTGACTTAAGCGACTGAACAAAAGATTCCAGTCGCGATTGCGCATAATCATTGATCGATTTTCGCATCGACTCGTGCCCTGACAGTCGCTCAACATTGTGCGATGGTGTGTCGGATGTATCGATGACATGCAGCAGATGCAACTCAGCGCGGTACTTTTCAGCCAACGTAACTCCTTCTTCAACAGCGGTGCGCGATCCGTCCGAAAAATCGGTTCCTACCAAAATCGTCTTAGGTTTGCCCGTCCAGTCGTCGTTTACCGATAGAACGGAACACGGGCATCGATTCACAAGCCCACGACTAGTGCTCCCCAACAGAAATTGGCCCCACGCAGATTGCCCCGTTTTACCGACGACAACCAAGTTGGCTTTCTCCTGTTCTGCAAATTCCGATATTTCAAACGGTGGGTTTCCCATCAGCATCGATGTGCTCACTGGGAAATCCTTCGGCAGATTCGCTGCCAAGAATTCCTCCATCGATTTGACCGCCTCCTTTCGAAAATCCTGCTGCATCAACATGTAGTCATCGAATGGCAGTCCGAATTCGGAAGCGGAGGGAACAAAAGCGAAGTCAGGCAAACAATGCACCACCTTTAGCTGGCTTTGAAACGTCCTTGCAAGTTCGACAGCGCACCCCAACGCGACTTTTGAATGGGATGAAAAATCCGTCGCAACCAAAATGCGTTGCAATTGTGCTAATGTAGAGTTCATATTGGCTTTTCCTGTGTGTGAGTATTGGATTCTCAGTCAGGATTGCACTTATCGTGCCAAGCGTTCGCCATCCGCTAACCAATGGGCAATTCGACCACGATCGTTGCGCCAACTGGCTGCAACTGCTCAACATACTTCGGTGCCTCCCCGACATAAACTCGGCCGTCATGCGCCTCAACGATTCGCTGACAAATCGCCATCCCTAAGCCGGTCCCTTTCGTTTTCGTCGTAAAGAACGGTTCGAAAATCCTCGCCGTTTGCGTGGGGGTTAAGCCCGGTCCTTGATCGGTCACACTCAATTCAACCCGCGGCCCAAAATTTCCCGTTGGCTCAATCGTCCTGCAGGCGACCAAGATTTGACTGTGAGGAGGAACCACGGCTAGCGAATTCTCAAAGAGATTGCGTAGCACTTGGCCTATTCGATGTTTATCGCACTTCACATCCGGGCAAGGGCCAAAACGCAGCACAAGCTGAATATTCGGCGCACGCCATTGATCGCTCAAATTTCCCCAAACATCCGAGCACAGCCGTTGAAGACTTTGCCGCGATCGTTCAAGCTGAATCGGAGCCGCATAGTTTCGAACTTCTTCGTAAAGCGTTTGCAACTCGACCAACGCAGAACGCGATCGACGCACGAGATCCTGTTGCTCCGGTGCGGATCCAAGATCGAGGCTCAGCATGTCCAAGCAAGCCCTCGATCGCTGCAGTGCATTTCGACTCTCATGTGCAAGTCCTGTAACCATTTGACCAATCGCAGCCAGCCGCTCGCTTTGGATGAGTTTTTGCTGGGTCATATGCAAATCGGCCTCAGTTTGCTGTCGCTCCGTCATGTCTCGCATGATCCCTGCGTAGAGAGTCTGGTCGCCGATCTTCACTTCGCTTACCGCCAGATCGACCGGAATGAGCGAGCCATTTTTCCGCTGCCCGAGCACTTGTCTGCCAACCCCTATGATCGCGGCTTTGCCAGTTTCACTGTAGTGGCTCAAGTACCCGTCATGGGCCGACCGATCAGGCTCTGGCATTAACATGGATATGTTTTTCCCAACAACCTCCTCTGCGGTGAATCCGAAAAGCTTCCCAAAGGCCCGGTTGACGTGCAACACCGTCCCTCTGTTATCAATCGTAACGATGGCATCCACTGCGGTATTCAAAATCGCAGCCAACAGCGCGGTATCCTGGACGTTGTCGCTCATACTATTTTGACTCCTGGATTGCCACTTGTTCTAACCAGCCCGGCTTTAGCTCTCGCAACATCTCGAGAATCGACACACAGTCTTCACTGCTCAAACGACTGCCCTTCGGTGGAGGCTCTTGCATTGTCAGGATCTTGGTCAACTCGTCTTTCACGTACTTCATCACAGAGGCAGGCAAGCCATCGAAATGCTCCGACAGGATCATGTAACTGCATGGGAATCGGAACATGTGCTTCTTCAAGTCCAATTGGCAGAATGACCTGCCTTTGGAATCAAAAGGCCCGCGAGCCGAAAACACCTCTGCAAATCCACTCGATCCCTTGATCGGTGACTCGAGCTTGAACTCTTCTGCAAAAAAAAGACCAGCGATGAGAGCATCTCCAACGCTTGCAATCCTTCGCCCCGTCGATTCGCTAACGTGATCTTTTGCCCGACGAAGGGCTTCATTCATGGACTGGTCCAAGTGTGCCGCTTGCCTGGCTTCGTAGTTTGCTCGTGTGATCAAGTTGTGCATTCGTGTCTGATGCTCCAAGACCATTAACGCAACGATGTCGCTGGTTGTTGCTAAATGAATGTCGCTCGCGACCGACGCGGGAAGTCTCGATTGATTTGCCCCCGACTCTATGTCCACTCGTTGTGGATCATCTCGATCGATTGCAAAAGCATTGCCTAGATGTCTCATTGTGCCGTGGTCTCCTGTGACATACCAGCCTCCCCACCGCTGCTCAAATGGGCTGCGATGGTCTGTTATGTATGTCGAAGAGCCTGACCGCGGCCGGCCTGATTTATCTGAGTAAATCGATCGAACGACCACACCAGGGACACGCTCTGTCCGTGAAGTCGCGTGGCAAGAGAGACATTGCCCTCGATCTCGAATGATCCGAAAGTCTTTTGCTTCTTTCTCCAACGTGTAGAAAACGCACCCAAGTTGCGGATCCACTGCGACCAATTCCATGACCGAGCTTCCAATCACAGCCCCGACGTAAACCGAATCGTTAAAGTAAATTGCTCTCGGAGTTTGTGGACTGATATAGGGAATCTGCAAGCTTGTCTTCGAGAAAACAAGACATTGCGAGGACTCAGGCACCTTCAGCGATTTCAGCAAAGATCTCAAATAGCTCCCACTTGCGTCCGCCTCTAACGTCTCTGCTCCCGTCTGTAATCGTTCCAGTAACTTCGCCACAGGATCATGCGACAAACTTGTATGATAATTGATAGGAGCTCGTTCAAAGTCATCATCGCCCAACCCCAGAACTCCGTTCGGGGCTACTGCAACGAAAAGTAAGCAAAAGACGATTTTCTGAACGAAATGGAGCGTCACGGTTTCATCTCGTCATTGAGAAGCTTAATCGATGGAGTTTCCAGGTCGTCATACTGGCCTGTCCGGATGCAAGCCAAACAAGCCACCAGGGCAGCACCTCCCAACAGCAACGCGATGGGCAGGGCAACATAGAGTACGCTCATTTTGACTTCTCTCTTGGGAACGCGTTCGTCGTCATCGCCATGGTCAGCACGGTCAGTCCACTAATCGGCATGAGTACGGCCGCGATCAGAGGATGAATCCAGCCCAACACAGCGAGCGTAATCGTCACTGTATTGTAAATCAACGAAGCTGCAAAGCACCGTCGAACTCCTCGCACGACGCTTGTTGAAGCATTGAGCAATTCCAAAACGGAAGAAAGCCGATTGTTTGCAAGGAAAATCGGGGCGGCTACTAGCGACTGCCCGCTTCCGCCTCGGATCGCAATGCCTACGTCGGACAGGGCAAGCGCCGCAGCATCGTTCACGCCATCACCAACCATCGCAACGGGGTGGGCTTTGTCCGCCCTGGATTCACGTATGACCTCTAGTTTGTCCTCTGGACTTTGTTGCCCCAACGCTCTTTGGATAGGCACGCCGCTTTCCTTTAGCAAAAGTGCTAAGCCATCAACCACTTCTTGTCGGTCGCCCGAAAGGATACCCAATCGCCAGCCACTTTTGGATATGGCTTGCAAGGTTTCGATTGCGTCGCCGCGTAGCGGATCGCCTGCTTCAAACATTCCGCAAAGTTCACCTGCAACCGATAACCAAACCACGGACCGACCATGTTGAAATGCTTCCGATTGTAACTTCAACCAACTGCTTGTTACCTCTGTCCCTTGCTCGCGGAGCCAAGCTTCTGTGCCGATCGAGACTATGTAGCCATCCACACGGCCCTTAGCTCCTCTTCCTGGGCTATGCTCCAACTCCGCTACATCTGCAACCGAAGCTTCGATTCCTCTTTCGGCCGCAAATGCACAGATGGCATCCGCGATTGGATGCCGAAGGGTTCGCTCTATCGCCGCAGCATACTCAAGCTGTTCGTCGCTACCGTGCCAGGCGAGAACTCGCATTCGTCCGCTAGTCAAAGTGCCGGTCTTATCCAACCAAAGTGTTCCAGGAGTCGCTAACCGTTCCAGGCAGTTTCCATCGCGAATCCAGATCTGTCGTCGTGCTGCTCGGCCAAGTGCAACAGTCATTACCAATGGTGCAGCCAACGCCAAAGCGCATGGACATGCAATCGTTAACAGCGCCATCGTATGTTGTGTCGCAACCGTCGCGTTCGCCAGATTCGCCCAAGCAAACCACGTTGCAACTGCCAAAAGCAAGACAGCCAATACAAACCATTTGCTTACTCTATCCGCTGACAAGATCGCAGGTGTTCTCTGTGCCGAAGCGCTTCGAACCAACTCCATCAATCGCCCGACCCGACTGTTCTCTCCCGCCGCCGTCACCACTAATTCAAGGCGAGAGGAGACATTCGTAGTGCCAGCCTCTACGGACTCGCCTACCCCAACGACGATCGGATTCGATTCGCCGTTGACTAACGACGTATCGATTGTGCTTTGTCCTGCGACGACAACTCCATCCGCTGGTATCGTCTCTCCTGGTCCAACTTCTAACCTTTGGCCAGGCACAACACGGTTGGTCGGTACCGTCTTCCGCGTACCATTTGGCTCGATTCGCGTTGCGGTGACGGTGTTCCATCGCAGTAGTCGAGCGAGCGATAGACTCGTTCGATACTGAACGCGAAATTGGATAAAACGTCCGATGCGAAGCAACAGAATCAAAGAGGCTAACGAATCGAAGTAGATGTGCCCAACTCCGCGCACGACTCCAACCAACGAACCGATCGTTCCGATCAGCAACGACAACGCGATCGGAATATCAATATGCGGAGTACGCGTTTGAATCGCTTGCCAAGCGGTATGAAAGAATATCCGGCCAGGCAATGCAACGGCCAAAACCGCCAAGAAAGTCCCGACCCATCGTAGGAATGTCTCGTGACCTGCGGTCATTCCAGTAGCTTCGCCAGCGTAAAGGGCTATGCCGATCCACATCGCGTTCGCGGCAAAAAACACCGCCAGCGCGATCCCGCTCCAGTGTTCGCGCTGTTGCTGTTGAAATCCCTGATCGTCCTCGCTGTCCACGGCCCACGGTGCCAGCGAATAGCCTAGCTTC
Organism: Planctomycetaceae bacterium; assembly: GCA_947463915.1. Lineage (GTDB taxonomy): Bacteria > Planctomycetota > Planctomycetia > Pirellulales > Pirellulaceae > JBKCUI01. The sequence continues at coordinate 1,505 of CANHVO010000126.1, read as the reverse complement.
GCCAGCTTCCTGGAAACATCGATCGGTTGCGTTTGGGTTGGATCGTATACCAATTCAACGGTCTGGTCACTCATCCGAACTTGAGCACTGATCAACCCTGGAATCGTCGGCTGAACCCGTTCGATCAGCCAAGTGCACGCAGCACAATGCATGCCGTCGATCGCCAATCGTACCGCACAGCTTCCATCCGCCATGGTACGAACGGGAACGCCAGCCGCTTCAAGGTCTTCCAGCACGTGCGAGCGCGTGGTTTGCTCTCGTACGCTCTCTATATTCGCGGAGGACATGGTCGACTTCAAATCATAATAACTCTCTAGTCCAAGATCATGAATCAGCGCATAAGCCCCCATGCAGCCATTGCAACAAAATGCAGTCTCATCGCTCGGCATCGCCGATGCCGGTAGCCCACAATGCGAACAGGGGCGAGTCAGTCGAGTTTCACGAAGTACTCTTTCAGGGGCTTTTAGCATTTTCAACTCCACAACAGGGAAGCGTTACTTCCGTAGCATTTCGCACCAATTCCAGGGAGCTGCGGATCGATGTTTTCTCGGTTTGTTCTCCAGTAGCTAGCGAACTCAAATCGACCAGACTTCGCTGAAACAGGATAAAAACACCGAAACTAATAATGCACCCCGCAGCAAATGGCTGAGCAAAGGCCTGCCACCGAGGACTCACCGACGACCAACCCCATGCTGCCACCGAAAGCAAAGGCAACGTCCCGATCCAAAAGGCCGTCATCATCGCAATCGACATCAATGCGTTCGGTGCCGCAGCCGCTGCTAGCACAAACAAATAGAGCCAACCACAAGGTAACAATGTGCTGGTTAGCCCCCAAAAAAAAGAACTCATCCAAACGGGACCACCCCGATAGCTCCGTCGAAGCTTTACAATTACCGACGACCAAGCCAACGACCATCGGGAATGTCGAACTGGCATTTGCCATGAGAAGGTCGACATCAATCGCAGAAAGCCGACCGCAATCATCGTAAGCCCAACTCCCCAACCAACAATCTGCAGCCCATGATTGCCGCCTCCAAACCACCGTATCGACGAACTCAAAAAAGCAACGCCAATTCCCATGGTCCAGTAGGTTATCAGTCTTCCGAAATGGTAGGAACTCATCCGGAAGATGCGATTCGTCTTTACATCCGCGGAAGGCCCCATGGCGAGTATCGCAAACGGTGTGCACATTCCCACGCAATGCATCGAACCAACAAGGGACGAAAACAAAGTCGCTATCAGTAACTCTACAGCGTTCATTGGCTGACTGCGCTCTCCTGACCAGCTAGTTCAAACCAGTTGAGCGTCCGCTCGTCCCAAAATTGCCGATCGCCACTCGCTCGGATTTCTAATTCCAATTGCCAACGTCCTGGTTTCGTGACATCGATTGGGACGCGGTAGACACCTGGAGTGGATTCAATCAGCTTGCCTTCGAATTGCTCCGCCACTCGCGTGAAATGAAACATTCGAACCATGCCTGTGCATTGGACAACAGGCTTGTTCTC
>CANHVO010000125.1 GCA_947463915.1 Planctomycetaceae bacterium | reverse complement strand
GTAAGCGTATTCATCGAAGTCTTCGGGGACTTGCGATCTCTTGAGCGAGAATACCACTTGTTTATGGCGACGCTCAAAACCGACGTCGACCGAATTCGCGAGTCGCGATAGCGAGTGTAAAACGATTGTCCCAATCGTTTCCTGCGACATAGATTCGTCTGATGCTAAAGCAGAAAGATCGAACGCAGAAAAATGTGTCGCAACTACCTTTCTGCGTTCGATCTTTCTGCCTATATTCGTTTCGAATGAGTTTTGGTAATTTCCGTTCGATCCTGGCCAGCGTCAAAGAACCAGGCTAAAGAACTTTGCCATCGCTGAAAGAAACTAGCCTTAAATGTTCGGTAAGGCTTTAAAGCCAATTCTTCGCTTGCGCAAATCGAGTTCAGATCCAAAATCATCAAGCGGGGCGGCTTCCCCCTCACCTTGACCGGGGTTCGCGTTGATGTAGTTGATCACAATCAGAACATCCAACGCTTCGATTCTCCGATTTCCATCCACATCATAGTACGGAATAGGTGACAATCCTGAACCATCCAGCGGTCTCGCTTCGTTTCGATTGATCTCATTGATTATCACCAAAACGTCCAGCGCTGAAATCAGGTTGTCGTTGTTGACGTCGAAGCGATTGGTTTGGTTTTGCCACGGCGATAGGGAAGCAGCTAGAGTGAAATCGACGTGTGTGTAAGAAGCCCCAACAACAACCGAAGAGGAACGCAGGCCAGTGCTAGGAGTAACCAACTCATAGCTATTTGACGGAGGCGTCAATTCAACTTGGTAGTTTCCAGATAGCAGTCCTGGTAACATATAGCTACCATTTGCAGCTGTGGTTGTCTGGGTTGCAGGGCCAATCACCAAATTGTCGAGTTTGATTTTCGAATTGTTGATCCCTCGAGCGATGACATAGGCAATGTTGGCGATATCCGAAGTCACTTGCATGGTGACTCTACCGCCGTTGTTTAATGACGTAGACTGAAATCGCCGAATCACTTTTCCGTTGGAGTCATAGGCATCCAGTCTGGCAATGGTGTTGTCGTTCCCTGCAACAGCGTCGATCGACACGCTCGTTGTCGGCTGAGGTAAGGTCGCCTTGAGCTGGAGCGAGTCGCCACGGAAGCTATCTACGTAGGCAAGTTGTGCACCAGAAAAAGGTCGAAATACCTTTGTGCCAGTGGTAGCCGCAGTGTCCGAAAAGACTCCAATCGTTCCATCCGCGTCGACTCCGATAGTTGAGATCAAGATTCCATTTTGATTTGTGGCAATCGTTCCGTCTTGAAAAGTATCTGGCTCAATCTTGGTTTGGAGCACGATAGGCTGACGTGCGTTGTCGACCAATCGAACACGGGCACCAGCGATTGCCAATTCCGTCGATTGCCATAGGCCATCTCGATTTTGGTCATTCCAAGCGAAACCTTGGATGCCGGGCACAGCGGCCGTGTCGCGTGTTGGCCCAAGCGTCGCTGAAAAGATATTGCTCGTGATTCCAAGCGAGGCTTCAACGGCTCGAATCTCAAGTGTTCCGGTTGTACCTGTTGGTATGGGGATGCTCAGATTCAAGTCGACTTGGTATTCATTGGGGGTAGTGAGCGTCTGCCAATTCCCGTTGTTCAGCCGATACTCAATGCGGCCTACGCGATTGATCGTAATGTCATTTTGCAGCCCGGAGCTATTGATGTTAGGGAGTGTTTGAACGGTCGCTCGACCGGTGAAGCTGTATTGGGTGCCAGCCGCGTTTAGTTGGCCGAGTCCTTCGAGCTTAAGCGGCACGTCGAGAACATCGAAGATACCATCGCCGTCGGAATCGACCCAACCGATTTGCGCTAGCGTGGAATCCGGGGAGGTGATGTTTTGGAACGCTCGATCAAGAGCTCCGCCGCTGGACATGATGCTGTCCGCTTGAACGAAGCCCGGGTTCGGATTCAAGTCGATCGCGTTTTTATTCTGTGCGTTGTAGTAGCCTCGGTTCTTGTAATAGTCGGAACCGCCAATATATTCGTCTCGCGCCCAAAACATATGCCCTGTTTCGTGAGCAAAAATCGAGGCTGGGCGAGTTGAGAGAACGACTTCAAACAAACCGCCTGCAAAAGCGAAAGAGCGATCGAAAGAGCCACCGGATGCAAAGCTGCCATCCGCATCGTTCTGCGAATTGACGACGAAAATGGTAAAGGACCAATCCGTATTTAGTTTCAATCGCTGCGAGTTATTAAAGGCTCGCATGTTGGATTCTAAACTTGCGCCTTGCGAGACGCCGGCGCCAACCAAAAACTGAGACACCCAATCAACATACGTGTTAGAGGTACGCGAGATAGGTTCGTAGGGGGTTTGGGCCGGAGTGTCGATGTAGGTCGTGTCGATGACAAAATCGAGAGTGTGCACAGCGCTCTTCGTAGCGAGCAATTGCTTCCACCAATTCAGTCCTGTCTGGATATTGCCAAAAACGGTCGTTTTTTGCTGCGGAGTCCAATCCTCCGTATTCGCATCGATTTGCCCATTGCTTTCTAGAAAAACAGGCGTCACGGCAATTCGGCCGAGCATGTATTCAGCGGTGTCGTCTGGCGCGGCTCCAAACGGCAGTCCAGCAAATAGGTTTCGAGACTCGAGCGACTCTAGCGTCAGGCGTCGCTTGCTTTGAGGTCGCTTCTTTGAGGAAAAGGCGGCGTTTTTCAAGCGATCAACGAGCCTGTGGAACATTTTTGAAGCCTATTCAGCAACACGGAAAGACAGGGCCTGCCAAGTTGTACGCAATTCAATTCTACTTGGCTAAGGCACGAAAACTCAATACGGGCAGCTTTTTCGATACGACACCGAGCTTCGAAGTTCCAATTTTGACGACTTTTTCGATTCGGAGAGCTAGTCTCGGCTTTTTGGTAGCAGGCACATTCCATGTGCCGTAATCTCTAAAACCGAAGGTTATTGAATTACGGAAGGCAAATGGAATGTGCCTGCTACTTTGCACCTAGATAAACTTGTCGATGAACCGGGGGTCAAGTGGTATATCGCTGACCTCGATATCTGAGATCAAATCGGAGAACAATGCCGACTTCGAATTCATTAAGTCCATGCCAACTTGCGCCCACGCATGTTGCAGCCGAGGCGTCTCCGTCTTGCCCTTCATGCGTGAATCCGCCTCCAGGTCCAAGGCGTTTGCGATACGCAGGTACTCCTGGTGCGGCTTGTCCATGGAGATCGCGTAAACGAGCGAGGCCAGTGAGTAGCATAATTGGTCGAAGATTCCTCCCTCGTCTCCCAAAAGGAAACTTTGATCGATGAAGCTCTTTTGGTAGCGAGCGATGATCAATAGAACGCGTCGACCAAGGATTCGGTTTCGATGTAATGCCTTGCGAATCAGCCGTTCTTTCTCTGGAAAAAGATTCTCGACTCCTGCCAACGAGCCGGTCCATGGATTGAGTGACCCCACGACCGTTCTGGCGATAAACCATCCGAATTTGGCTTTGGCTGCGAGCCCGAACTTGCCGTTCACTTCGGCCATTCCAATCGGCTCAAGAAACTTCGCACGGATCCCGCGGGTCATGGCGTTCGGTGCACCGATATCGGCAAGTACAGGGTTGGGGCCTTCGTAAACGGTTGCGATGGTAAACTCGTGCATTTTCTCACCGATGTAGTTCTCGATGAGAGGACCTGCGTTTGCAATTGCGGCTTCGCCACCTTCGCGAACGGCATGCCTTCGCTCGTCCAAGTGCACGGATCGGCCTCCTTGGATTTGATAAACGTTGATCGCGGTTTGAAGCAGTGCCTTGGTCGCATAGACCTTGGCGATCATCCCCATTGTCTCATCGCGAACACCGTTTGCACCCAATCGAAAGCAGACATCCCCGAGAACGCGGCTTGCCAGGGCATGGCATGTCGCACGGCCTATCCAAGTCTGGATGCGTGGCGAATCTCCGATCGGTTTGCCAAAGGTGCTGCGAAAGGCCGTCCAACCACCAGGTTGGTTTTTGCGAGTCAGCTCGCTTGCGGCCTGCGATTGACTCGGGTCCAAAATGATTTGGGCGAGCAGCTTAAAGATTTTGGCAGCGCTATTCACACAGATACCGCCACGTCCTTTGGCTAGCGAACTAAAGGCTTGAGCAAGACCTTTGCCGGGCGGTCCAAGCAGTTTGTCGGTCGAGACTTCGTAGTTCGTCATTCGAAAGCGAGCGTTCCATAGATAGTCGAACGCTGTCAGTCGATTCCGGATCATTCGGAAATTGGGTGTGTCGGATTTGGGCACTTCAAAAATGACCATACCTGAGTCGCGACCTTTGGCGAGTCCCTCTCCCTCGATTTTCAAGACGAGGATACAGATGCCTCCGTAGATGACATTGGTGATCGGCCATTTGACGCCGGTGATTCGGTATTTGTCCCCTTCCCGTTTTGCCGTCAACGCCAGTTTGCTCGGGTCTGCTCCGACTCCAGGCTCGGTCAAGGCAAAGGAACCGAGCAATTCTCCTCGCGCCATGCGGGGCAAATAGTATGTTTTTTGGGCTTCGGTACCGAAGTCGAGTATCGGCGTGACCGGGCCCAAGAAATTGTGTACTTCGAACATGACCGCCAGGTCTGGATGGACAAAGGTCAACGCGCGAAGCAATGGCCCAAGGTCGCCGAGCTTTGCACCACTACCTGCGTACTGCTTTGGAATGGCTAACCCGAAAAATCCCAAGGTAGCCAGCCCGGAAATGGTTTCGTCGTGAAACAACATCTTCGCGTGATCGAGTAGCGTCCCAGCCTTCTTGCGTTTGAGCAAAAACTCGATGCACTTGGCCATCGTGCTTGCAACTTCAGGCGATGGGCTGAAACGTCCCGGGTCGAACTCAACGGCTTTGGCCGTACCAAAAAGGGATGTTATGGTAGGCGGTTCGCCGGAAAACTGCTTTTCGGCGGATCGGTCGGCGTCATCCAATGTTGCTAGCGCAGCCACCTCGTCCGCCGTTCGGCCTGCTTGCTTAAGAATCAATGAGATTGCGTCTACGTTTCCGCTGGTGCGGCCTTCGTTCTCATTCTGCTTGCCCTGGTTGTCGCTGAACATGCTTGCTACCTATGGATTGAGTTTTGGCTTGAGAGGCTCGAATCGCGGAGCTATTTCAATTGTAGCTCATCTAATGAGTGCGTGACGTTCGTTTAACAGTCAGCCACAGGCGTACGGTTAGTGCAGAAAGGCAAGTACGCCTTCGGCTGACTGTTAAACGAGGTGTCCGAAATGCAAAACTAACGATTCTTGGAGCGTTTTGCCTTCATGCGATGGAAAGACAATCGAATCCCATGTACTTTATTGAGAATCCTCTGGACACTTCGCCGTTCTTTTTGAAATCATTCACATGCATCGCTATACGTGGTCCGTTGCCGCTTGTTCGTTTCTCATCGCATCTCCTCTCTTTTCCCAGGAAAAATCTGTTCCCGTTTTTGCGAATGGGGAGGCGCAAATCGTCCCGGGGTTTAAGGACGCAAAAGATTGGATTCGCCATGATCTTTGGGTCGAAACGGAATTCGATTCGGATAGCGACGGGAAATTGGATCGAGTGCATGTCGACGTTACCCGACCCAAGCAGACCGAAACCGAGGGATTGAAGCTGCCAGTCGTCTACGAATCCAGTCCCTATTTTGCTGGAACAGGTTCGAACGACAAGAAACATTTCTGGAACCCAAAGCATGAATTGGGCGCCGTGCCGCCGAAACATGAGACTCCGCCGCCGGTAAAGGCGAAGGGCAAGCGGCCGATCATTTCGGATTCACAGATCAAAAAGTGGGTGCCACGCGGATACGTTGTCGTTCACTCTTCGTCGCCAGGCACTGGGCTCTCTCAAGGTTGCCCAACCGTCGGCGGTGATAACGAATCGCTTGCACCAAAAGCTGTGGTCGATTGGCTTTGTGGTCGTGCCAAGGGCTACAAAGAAGTCGATAGTGACGAAACGGTGAGTGCCTATTGGTCTACAGGGAAAGTTGGCATGACGGGGACCTCGTACAATGGAACGATTCCCCTGGCCGCCGCAACCACTGGCGTTAAGGGGCTCGAGGCGATCATCCCGATTGCGCCCAATACATCCTACTATCATTACTATCGATCAAACGGACTGGTTCGCCACCCCGGTGGATATATGGGAGAGGACATCGATGTCCTTTACGATTTTATTCATAGTGGCAACGAACCTCGTCGGGAACACTGCGATTGTGAAGTCCGCGACAAAGAGATGGCAAATGGTCAAGATCGCGTAACGGGTGACTACAACGATTTTTGGGCGGGACGAGATTACCTCAATGACATGGGGCCGATGCATGCAGCCCTTCTGATGTCGCACGGCTTCAACGATTGGAACGTTGTGCCGGAGCATAGCGTTCGCATTTATGAAGCGGCCAAGGCGAAAGGAATTCCCGTGCAATTCTACTGTCATCAAGGGGGGCACGGCGGTGAACCGCCTATGAACCTGATGAACCGATGGTTTACCAAGTACTTGCACGGCGTTGACAACGGAGTAGAGAAAGATCCTCGTTCCTGGATCGTTCGCGAGTCCGCCAAGCAGAGTCAACCGACTGCTTACTCGGACTATCCTAATCCCGAAGCCAAGCCTGTGACGTTACACCTAACGAAAGGGGGCAACGCACGCGGCGGATTGACCACTTCAACGCCGACGGAGCCTCAACGCGAGAAGCTTGTCGACAATTCTGCGATGTTTGGAAAAGACTTGGCTCAAGCCGATTCTTCGAACCACCGACTGCTATTTGAAACGCCCAAACTCAAAGAAGCATTGCACATCTCCGGCTTCGCAAAAATCAAAATCCGCTTGGCCTCGAGCAAGCCCGCAGCAAACTTGAGCGTGTGGCTGGTATCCCTGCCATGGACAGAGACCCCAAATGATTTTGCCAACGCCAAGATCAATGATAATTTGATCACACGGGGGTGGGCCGACCCACAAAACCATCGCTCTGAGTCGTCAAGCGAACCACTTATTCCGAACCAATTCTATGACTTGAGCTTTTCGCTCCAACCGGACGATCAAATCATCCCCGCCGGCGAAAGCATCGGATTGATGATCTTCTCGAGCGACCCGGAGTTTACTTTGCTCCCTGCTCCTGGAACGGAATTGACGGTTGAGCTTCAAGGGACAGAATTGGAATTGCCAATCGTTGGTGGTCAAGCTGCTTATGACAAAGCGACTGCGAAGTGATTTCGCCGTCGCGTTTCAAAGTAGCAGGCATGCTCCGTCGTGCCGTCCGCTGAAGTGAATTGGCAGTCAGTCCTAGTGAATGGCACATGGAAGGTGGAGCGATTTGAAATAGGAACTGCGTTGACAGTCAGTAGCCGCAGACGGTAGGATGGAGCGGTCCGAAAGTCGTTATAAAGCGATCGGCGGAAGGAAAACTAACGTAGCTGAATTCGTGAGAATTCAGAACCAGCTGAATTCTTACGAATCCAGCTACGAGTCGTGGTGTTTATCCTGCCGCTCGCCTAATGGCGATTCCTGCCCCATAAGTTGGCTGAGTTTCGCAGATCCCAACTTCCACAGATGCTGTCATTGCGATTTCGATGGAAACACACACCAATGATTCTAAGCAAAAGAGCGATTTCTAGCCTCCATGTAATGCTTCTGGCCTTTGGACTGTGTGCGAATTCTTCTGATGCCCGTCCCTACGATGATTTGAAGGATGAGCGAGATTCACAATCTCGATTCTTCGAGTCCAAAGTCCGGCCTCTTTTGATCGATAGTTGTGTGCGTTGTCACGGAGACGAAAAGCAAGAGGGTGGACTAAGACTAGATAGCCAAGAGGCATTCAATAAAGGCGGAGAAAGCGGTTCCGTGATTGACACAGCGTCGATCGAAAATAGCCTTTTTCTGTCCGCCATTCGGTATAAGGATTTGGAAATGCCGCCATCGGGACAGCTCTCGGAGGAGAAGCTCCAAATCCTCGAACAGTGGGTTGCCGAGGGCAGCTATTGGCCGGCCAAAACCGAGTCTCTGTCGGCCAAACGAAAAGGTGAAAAAGGCTTTACGGATGAGGACCGATCGTACTGGTTTTTTCAGCCTATGTCTAAACTCGAAAAGAATGGGACTCGGAATGGCGCTATTAGCGATCGGCTAGATGCCTTTGTTGAGGCCGGGCTGTCGTCTCACCAGCTCACCTTTGCTGAACCAGCAACTCCGCTTGCTCTCGTCCGACGAACTTATCTCGATCTTGTTGGGGTGGCTCCTACCTCCGCGGAAGTAGCAGCGTTCCTCGGTGATCCGACAGATACGGCGTATTCTAATTTGGTGGATCGATTGCTAGAGGATCCTCGGTATGGTGAGCGTTGGGGCCGCTTCTGGTTGGACCTTGTTCGGTTTGCAGAATCCGATGGTTACAAACAAGACGACTTCCGGCCGACTGCGTACCGTTATCGCGATTATGTGATTCGATCGTTTAACGAAGACAAACCGTATCGGGACTTCGTTCGTGAGCAACTTGCTGGAGATGAGATCGATCCTGATTCTTTGGAGTGCCGCGACGCAAGCGGATATCTGCGACTTTGGATCTACGAATACAATCAGCGCGATGTGACTGGCCAATGGACTGCGATTCTCAATGACTTAACCGATGTAACCGGTGAAGCGTTCATGGGATTGGGTTATGGATGTGCTCGCTGCCACGACCACAAGTTCGATCCGCTTTTGCAAAAGGACTACTTTCGACTGCAGGCCTATTTTTCAGGACTGATCCCGCGAGAGGATTTGCCCGCCGCAACACAGGAACAAGTCGCGCGAAATGAAGCGGACGTGGCGTCTTGGGAAGAAGCAGCCAAGCCATTCTTGGACACGATTGAGTCAATTGAGGCTCCGATTCGCGAGAAGACCATTCAGTCGGCAGTAAGCAAATTCCCTCCGGAGGTACGGCCAGCTCTCGTTAAATCAGCCGAGCAGCGGAACACGCGTGAAAAGCAACTCGCCCATTTGGCTTATCTCCAACAACTTCGCGATGTCAAGGAGATCAAATGGGAAAAGGTTCTCAAGGGAGAGCAACAAAAGGAATGGGTTCTCGCCAAAGAGTATCTTAAACAACTGCCTGCACCAAAGCCTAAGGCGTTACCCGTGTCTTTGACGGCCACCGACGCTGGGCCTGAGCCAGCCGAAGTTTACATTCCGGGCAAACCCGGCCTTGGCCCCATCGCCCCGGGCATTCCATCGATTATCGATCCAGAATCGATGCCTGTGCCGCCGATGGCAGATCGCAATTCAAGCGGTCGACGCTTGGCTCTAGCCAATTGGATGGTGGATCGCGAAAACCAATTTACTTGGCGAGTGATAGTCAATCGCGTTTGGCAGCAGCATTTTGGACAAGGGATCGTGCCAAACGCGAGCGACTTTGGTCGTCTGACCGAATCCCCAACCCATCCGGAGCTACTTGATTTTTTAGCGAGCAACTTCGCTGAAAACGGCGGCCGAATGAAATCCTTGCATCGCTGGATTTTGAATAGCCGAACTTATCGACAGTCGGCATACCCTGCATCAACCACCGCTGCGATGCAAATCGATCCGAACAACAAATGGCTTTGGCGTTTTTCGCCTCGACGATTGGATGCTGAGCAGCTTCGGGATTCTATGCTGACAGTGGCTGGTGAGTTGCGGCCGATCCATGGTGGAGTATCTGAGGACCCCAACAAACCCGTTCGATCGATCTTTGTTCGATCGATGCGGAATTCGCAAGATCGATTCTTGGCTCTGTTTGATGCTCCGGACGGGAGTTCGTCGACCGCAAAACGCAACGCAACGACGACCCCGCTCCAATCCTTGATGATGATGAATTCGGATTGGGTGAACATGCGAGCGGAAAACATGGCCAAACAAATCATCAGCAAGAAATTGACACCCGAGGCATGCATTCAAGAGGCCTTCGAGCGAGTGTTTTTGAAGTTACCCTCCTCTTCGGAAGTTCAGTCTGCGAAAGCATTCATTGGGGTTGCTGAAACCGCGAATGTACCAGGTTGGGACAAACTGTTTGCGGATTATTGTCACGTCCTGATCAATTCCAATTCGTTCCTGCACATGGAATAATAGGCGAATCGCATGAAGTCTTTTCATTCCAATCCTCGCGGCTCCGGCTATTTAAACCGTCGCGATATGTTGCAACAAGCGGGTGCGGGCTTCGGTTCGCTCGCATTGGCTTCACTGATGCAACAAGTGGGTGGGGCAGCGGGAGCTTCCGATGGCTTTCCAAAAGGGCCACACCATACTCCGACCGCCAAGAGCGTGATTTTCTTGTTCATGGAAGGCGGTCCAAGCCATATCGATTTGTTTGACCCGAAGCCTGAACTAGAAAAGCTTGCGGGGAAGCCATTGCCGGAAAGTTTTGGTCCGATCATTACACCGATGGGAGAGTATGACGCGCCTCTCATGCCGAGCAAACGCAAATGGGCGCAGCATGGCCAAAGCGGACTTTGGGTTTCCGATTGGCTTCCTCACACAGCCGAACATGCCGATGACCTGGCCGTCATTCGTTCATGCTGGGCCAATGGCCTGAACCATTCCAACGGCGTATGCCAAATGAATTCTGGCTCGATCCTCGGTGGTCGACCGTCGCTCGGCAGTTGGGTTACTTATGGCCTCGGAACCGCCAATGAAAACTTGCCCGCCTTCGTGGTGATCGAGGATGGCGATGGCCATGTGATCAATGGCCCACGCAACTGGTCCGCTGGCTTCATGCCCGCGAGCCATCAAGGGATCGCTCTCAACGGTAGTAAGTCGCCGATCGACTTCTTGAAAACGCCAGATAAGGTCGGCGCAGATCGTCAAGCGGCCAAACTCAGACTGCTCAACGATATCAATCGCCAGCATCAAGCTGAACGGTCAGGCGATAGCGAGTTGGAGGCACGCATCAATTCCTATGAACTTGCGTTTCGGATGCAGGCCCAAGCGCCCGAGGCAGTTGATTTGTCTCAAGAAACCGAGCGAACGCAGGCCATGTATGGTATCGACGACAAGGAGACCGCTTCGTTTGGCAAGAATTGCTTGCTGGCTCGTCGATTGGTAGAGCGTGGAGTACGGTTTGTGCAACTCTACCATGGAGCAGGTAGCAAATGGGATTCACACTCGGCCATCGAAAAGAACCACGGCAAGATGTGCATGACGAGCGACAAGCCAGTCGCTGGTCTATTGAAAGATCTCAAGGAACGCGGTTTGCTCGATAGCACGCTGGTGGTATGGGGAGGTGAGTTTGGCCGGACTCCGATGAGCGAAAAGGGAGACGGGCGAGATCACAACGCGTACGGCTTTACGATGTGGATGGCCGGGGGCGGAGTCCGCGGTGGGCAGACGATCGGCAAGACGGATGAGATCGGTTTGCATGCCATTGAGGATCGATTGCATGTGCATGATCTGCACGCAACCATTCTTCATATGCTCGGAGTCGATCACTGGAAGCTGGTTTATTCCCATCAAGGTAGACCGGAACGTGCAACGCAGAACGAAGGGAATGTCTGCAAGAAGCTGCTCAAGAATGCGTAAGTTCCAACTCGCAAAACGCAATATCATTTCATTGCCTTTTGCAAGCGTGGAGGCCGTACGGTCCTTCCGGTTCTCATTTCTATCGCGTGATGAGGTGCAAATACATTTAGACGCCATCGATGCGTACGTGGCCACATGCGCAACCTAATCAGGAACATTGCGGTCTTCGATCCGTTTGTTTCACTGCTCATGGCGGTAGTCTTGGCTGCCTCGTTTTTGCCCTGTCGTGGTGGTCTTGCCATTTTTCTGGACTACGCAACCGACGCAGGAATCGTGTTGTTGTTCTTCCTGCATGGAGCGAAATTATCTCGCGAGTCCATTGTCAGCGGCATGCTCAACTACCGACTGCATATTGCAACGCTGACGGTTACTTTTTTCCTGTTTCCTGTGCTGGGAATGGTGTTGATTCGAGCTCCAGGACTTGACCCTAGTTTGGCGACAGGGATTTTGTATTTAACACTATTGCCATCGACGGTCCAGTCTTCGATCGCCTTCACTTCGATAGCAAAGGGGAATGTTCCTGCCGCAGTCTGCGCAGCGACTCTGTCCAATCTGCTAGGCATGTTCATTACCCCAGTGCTAGTTGCGATTTTCATGAAGCTCCCAGGCGGTCAAACTCAAGTGTCGCTGGATTCGGTGAAAAATATTGCTTTGCAATTGTTGCTGCCGTTTGTTGTAGGGCATTTAGCAAGGCCTTTGCTTGCCGTGTGGTTGGCCAAGCATAAGTCGTTGGTTGGGCGCGTGGATCGGGGAACGATCCTTCTCGTCGTTTACACCGCCTTTAGTGCATCGGTTGTAGCTGGCCTTTGGTCCCGCATTTCGGCATTCAATATCGTTGTGATGGTTCTGATTAGTTGTGGTCTGCTTGCGTTCGTATTAGGTATCTGTTGGCGAATGGGTGTTTGGCTGGGACTCAAACGAGAGGACACGATCGTTCTGCTGTTCTGCGGCTCCAAGAAAAGTTTGGCTTCCGGCGTACCGATGGCCGGAACACTGTTCTCCTCCTCGGAAATCGGCCTGATCATTTTGCCTCTTATGATCTTCCATCAAATTCAGTTGATTGTATGCGCATTAATCGCCAAACGCATGTCTAAGTATTGCGACTGACGTGATCCATGTTTACCGTTGACGAGTCCGTCTTGGTTTTGTCTGAGCGTCTTGCTCCAGTTCAAAATCAATGTTCGCGTACGACGCGAAGACACTGTCCCTGCTTTGACTGACCGATAATTCGACTCGCTCCCCTTCGCCACTCCTTCCGAAGGCTCGATTATTGATAAAGTTGATCACCTGGAGCACATCCAGCGGCGAAAGAGAATTATCCGCATCGACATCTAGGAAGCTGAACTGGGATGGCGTGGCAGGGTTGAATTCCGGAAGCTTGGCGCTATCGGATGTTCCAGCCCGACTGTTGATTAGGTTGATTATCGTCAAAACATCCAAGGGGTCGACCGAATCATCACCATTGACGTCAAACTTGTTGATCAGGTTCTGCCATGGGCTGTAGTTTTGGAGCTCTAGCTTGGCATCTAAATTACCGAAACCATGCACTAGCTTTCCGTGGTCGAGGTGGCTTTGAGTGTACTTCCAACCGCGATCTGTCGTGAGTGAATCGTCCTTGTCAGCGACTACCTTGAGTGTCTTCGCGGAGCTCAAACCTCTGACGCTGGTCAAGCTGAGTTGCAACTCCTGGCCACCGTTGGCAGTCAGATCTATTTCACCCACTCCCGTGATCGTTCCCAAAAACGAGTTCGTATCGATCACAGCTGTCGGCATCGTACAACGTACTGGAAGACTTTCTCCAACGAACGCCAATGTTCCGACAAGATTCGTACTCGGTCGGACAACGTCATACAGGATACTGTTTCCAGCCCCCCGAAGCGTCACTTTGTCCACTTTGTCTGCCGATGCGCTAAACAGAATTCGGCTATCGCTGCGAACGGTGAGTTTGCCCGCAAGAACAAGAAGCTCATGCGAACCCACATCGGATGCTAATAACGTTATGACTTGGTTCGTATCTCCGTCCAGCACTTGGACCGCGTAGTCCTCGACCTCACCATCCAAGGCTGGGCCATTCGGGCCAAGTCCACCTGAGGAACTGATTCTAAAGCGTGCATAGGTTGTCCCAGCCGTCGCGTTGGATGGAATCGCAAAGGACAAAACGTTCGAACCTGTGCTTACCGGCGATGAGGTCAGGATTTGCTCCCCAGCGTCACTCCAATCACCATCTCGATTGAAATCGATCCATGCATCCAATTTTCCAGAACCGCTAGCTATTGCCTGGAGGCTAGAGATGTTCGAAAGGGTTCTGCTGGCGATGATCGGCATACCAAAGAAAATACCATCTTCATCGTCACCACCATTTGTGTCGTCACCATTGGCAACGGGTGTTGGCAAACCGTTGGACTCGGCATCAACCGAGCTACCTAATCGAAGTGCACTCGATTTATGGCGTGCACCATCCTGTTGCAGCAGTGTTGGATAACTATTTCCAAAACCCGATTGCAGTGCGCTCGGAGCATCTCCGAAATCCGATTGCGACACGTCTACGTAAGTCAAGGCTAACGAGTCGGACTCCACGTTGATGCCACCCTGCGCGTCCAATACGCTGTTTGCTTTGACGAACAACCTTAATAATCCCTCACTTTGTGCTTGCAGCGTTACATTAAACCTACCAGCACCCAGATCAACCAGGCCAGAGGCGGTTGCATTCAAAAGAGCAAGGTCGTCAATCGCGAAACCCGACACTGGTTTGGTGAAATCAATCGTCGCGACAAAGGATCGGTTGCCTGTAATCAACGGCTCGGCGGAGCTCACTACCGGTTTGAAAGCAGGAGCAATCGCAGTGATCGTAAAGGTAACGGTCGATTGGCCGCTATCTTTGTCCGTGGCCGTAATCGTCACGGTCTGATTGGATAACGCTACCGTTGGGGCATACGACCAGTTCCATGTGCCGTCCGCGTTCTTGATGACTTCGCCCAGCGAAGCGCTCAATGCGACTTGATCGGCAGCCACATCCGCCCATGTCCCGTTGTTTTGGAAGGTTGTCGAAATGTTACCTGTGATCGTCGCAAGGCTACGCGCCAAAACGGGCGCCGCGTTCGCGATGGTTATCGCGGTGGTTACAACCGAACTCGTCAACGGAAGTAGGCTATTGTCCTTGACCCGCAAAGCGATCGAGCGCGAGCCGGGGCCGTCACTTAAAAGCATGTTCGGCGACTGCAACGTAGAATCAATTTGGAAGGTCACACCATCGTAATCGAGATCCCACTCGTACGACAAGGTTTGACCGGCATCTGAATCTTGACCACTACCATTCAACGTCAACGAAACGCCTTCGGTCGCGGAATAAGGACCACCGATGATGGCGACGGGCTGATGATTATCAACGTAAGTCCACGCCAAAGTATCCGACTCGATGTTGATGCCGCCCTGCGCGTCCGTCACACTGTTTGCCCGGACCACAAGCCTTACTTGTCCTTCGGATTGAGCTTGCAGTGTCACATTGAACCTGCCTCCACCCAAGTCAATTAACCCTGAGGCGGTCGCATTCAAAAGAGCAAGGTCGTCAATTGCGAAACCCGTTACAGTTTTGGTGAAATCAATCGTCGCGACAAAGGATCGGTTGCCTGTAATCGACGGCTCGGCGGAGCTCAATACCGGCTTGAAAGCAGGAGCAATCGCAGTGATCGTAAAGGTGACGGACGATTGGGCGTTGTCTTTGTCCTTGGCCGTGATCGTCACGGATTGATTGGCCGTGGCATAGGTGGGAACATACGACCAGTTCCATGTGCCGTCTGCGTTCTTGATGACGGATCCCAAAGAAGCACTCAAGGCGACGAGGTCGACTGCAACGTCCTGCCAAGTGCCATTGTTTCGGAGGGTTGTGAAGATGTCTCCGGTGATGCTGGCTGCATTCTGGCTCACGGCCGGCGCGACGTTTGCGATTGGGACTGAAGTCGTTACGATGGAACTATACAACGGTTTGGTGCCGTTGTCCTTGACTCGCAAAGCGATTGTGCGCGAACCCGGTCCATCATCAAAAACGATACTCGGTTGTTGCAACGTCGAATCGATTTGGAAGGTCACACCGTCGAAATCGAAATCCCATTCGTACGAAACTGTCTGACCAGGATCCGGATCCTGACCGCTGCCGCTGAGCGTCAACGACACACCCTCTTTTGCTGAATAAGGACCGCCAATGAAAGCGACGGGCCGTTGAACATCCGGAAGCTTGGTCTCTGCTTCGCCGTTTCCAACGTTATCCTTCGCGATTGTGATGAAATCGTAAGTCGACGTTGCATTAACGATATACTCAGCATCGATTAGTGTGGTGTTCTGCAACCAAGGTGTGTAGCGTCCACTATTCTCAGATACATAAACGTCATAGACCGAAAGCCCTGCACCTAGATCACCGTCCGAACCTGCCCACTTCACACGTAGCCGAGATTCCGTGGTGACAGGTTCCGTTGAGGCAATGACAGAGGTCGGTTTTGTCGCGTCCAGAGTGTTAAAGATCTCGGGAGTATCGATTGGCAAGTTGCCATCAAAAATGATGCGTGCACTAGCCGTTATCTTCGAGCCTGTCGTCGCCGATCGTTTGGCACGAATGGAATACGAAACAAATCCATCACCCTGCGGAGGCAATAAGTTCAACGGCAGGAACCCATCGTCCGGATTGGTTGTATCAGTGCCTGTGGCTGGGGATATACTCGAAAACGTCCATGAGATCTCGCGAGTCGCAACATCAATGCGTGCGAAGACGCGGACGATAATGCCGATTTCCTCAACCAGATTCAAATCCATATTCAACGTTTGGCGACCTGTTGGCACTTTGAATTCCCGTCCACCAAATCCGAAGTTTCCGAACTGAAATGAATTGGGATCCAAATCGCTATCGAGCACTTGTACGATGCGCACCACTTGAGCGGCTGCCGTCGCATTTTTCGGGTCGTTTTCGTAACGAATGGTGTACGGCAATCGTTCCGACGCAGAGACCCATTTTTCGGGGCCATATCCAACCGGGCCGATCATGTCGTTGGGGTCTATCGATCGAACGTCGCGCGTAAAGTTATTCTTCAGCGTAATTGCAATCGCACCGCGCGAGCGAATCTCATTGGTAAACAGTCTGCCAACTCTTGTTGCCATGTCTGGAGTCACAAGATCATAGTGAACCACAAATGCCGTGTTCTCACTGGACAAATAACGGAATTGACCATCGTCGCCCAACGTAAATCCTAGCGGCGCGTCGCCGATCAACTCGACCCGATACGGTACCCCCGCTAGTTCCGGCAACACCGACTCCAACGCATTTCCCTCCAAGACTTCATTGATCTTTCCCGGCTCGGTGATCGTTGGTGCGGTCACTCTGGATATGCCGCTTGGAATTCGAGCATCCAGCGGAACGGCAGTTGTGAGCGGACCAAGCTCCAGTGGAATCGCCAACTGAATGTGATCGTTGGCAGCGAGGTTGACCCGTAGCCCATCGGGTGCCTTTACCGAACCGCCGCTGATCGATACCGCGTAATTGGCGGCAGGCAATTTCGGAAACACAAACGAACCATCCGCCAGGATCGCGCTCGAATATCGCTGTGCTCCTCCTACCTCGGACAGAGTCACGACCAAGCCCTTGTACTGCGTTGTAAGACTGCTGGCCGTAACGGCACCCGCGATCGAAGTTTGCCGCGTAGCAACAAATCGGTCGAAAACCTCTTGTAGCAGATATCGCGACGCCGCTGGGATTTCTCTGGTTGTTTCGCCCGTTCGCTGCAGTCCCTCCATGAGCGCCTGACGCAAGGCACCAACGGTGCTGCCACGCTCGGCCTCAAACGCTTGGATCGCATCAATTGCCTCCGTATCGCTCAGATACGAAAGATCCAATTGGCTCAGGTCATAGTCCCAAACGTAGTTGGCGGTCGCGTCGTTATAAAAATACTCCGCAACGTAATGGATATCCATCAATGGGCTGGTGGCTTCCACCTTGACCGGTTTCACATAAAAAGATGCGCTGCTGAACTCGCCCGCCAAGAGAATGTCTTTGGGTCCGTCGGATTCCGTAAAACCTAAAAACTCGGTGCTGAAAATGGTTTTGCTTGGATTGGCATTTGCTTCTTCCAGCGTCAATGCAAACGGATCGGTGGCCGAAAAATGAATTAACGGTACCGCGATGTCGTTCAAGGTATTGTTTCGCCATGCGACTGTAACTGGAATCGTTGCCGGGGCACGATCGCCCCGGCGGCGATTGAAGGTGTCTGGTCG